>NZ_UHIP01000002.1:1354696-1693371 GCF_900460245.1 Vibrio fluvialis | reverse complement strand
ATTACGAACTTTGCAGGCAGCTAAGGCAATTGGCGGAGAGGTGAGTGTACTTGTGATGGGCGCGGCGTGTGCCGTGGTTGCAGAGGCGGCAAAAACTTGTGCGGGGGTCAGCCATGTGCTGCTGGCCGACAATCCCGTTTATGAACATCGCCTGGCAGAAAACGGCGCGGCGTTGGTGGCAGAAATCGCGCGCAACCACTCCCACGTACTCGCGTCTGCAACGACGTTTGGTAAAAACCTGCTGCCGCGAGTGGCTGCGTTGCTCGATTGGGGCAACTTTCTGATGTGATTGCGATTGAATCGCCAGAGATTGTGGTTCGCCCCATTTATGCAGGCAACGCGCTGGCCAAAGTGAAATCACTGGATGCGATCAAAGTGATGACGATTCGTAGCTCAGCCTTTGATGCCGTCGCCAGTACGGGAGGAAATGCGGAGGTGAAAACCGTTGATCACGCTATTGAATCGGCGACGTCGCAGTTTGTCTCGCAGCAAAAAGTGGAAAGCGCACGTCCCGAACTGCCTGCCGCCAGAGTGGTGATTTCCGGTGGCCGAGGTCTGGGGAGTAAAGAAAACTTCGCACTGGTGGAACAGCTCGCTGACAAACTCGGCGGTGCCATTGGCGCGTCACGTGCGGCGTCGATGCCGGATTCGTCTCCAACGATTTGCAAGTCGGTCAGACCGGTAAAATCGTGGCACCAGAACTCTACATTGCGGTGGGGATTTCCGGCGCAATTCAGCACTTGGCCGGCATGAAAGATTCTAGAGTGATCGTCGCCATTAACAGCGACCCGGACGCGCCAATTTTCCAGATCGCCGACTACGGCTTGGTCGGGGATTTATTTGAGATCATGCCGGAGCTGATTAGATCGGTGTGAGATGAATGAATAAATTGTTTTGGAAAGCGTCTTTTTTAAAAACGGGTTAATAACTTAATATTTCTTGTGTTTATTTGAGCAATCAAGTTGTAGTTGTACTTTTTGATAGTTTTGCAAAAGTCACGACCTGATTGTTTGTTCGGTTGGCAAAAGAAAGGGAGCACATTGTGCTCCCTTTTTAACGATTACTTATTGTGCTGGCATATCACTATCGGCAATTGCTTTGTTGTACCGTCTGGCAACTCGCACATGACGATGGGGCCTGTCGCGCTATTGCCAGCGCGGTCTTCAGACAAAACGCTACCGCTAAAAAAAAGCTGAAACTTAGACAAGTAGCGAGCATAAGTATTTTGGTAAACATAACCGCTCCTTAACGAGCACACCTCAACAGTGAGGTTTGATGTTAAGTATGGTCAAAATACGCGCTCTTTCAAAAGAAATTGCAGTACTGTTAGGCTAAATTGACCTAATGTTGATAAGTTTTATTGGTAAAATTCCGGAATTTTCAAGTTTTTTATCATGCAGTGTGATTTTTGACTGATTTGTCTGTTTTAGGCGTGAGTTTTCCCCTGATTTGGATGTCGATGCTGGCTGTGCATGCACATGAGTTGCTGCAAAAGAAAACCACCTTCGAAAGAGGTGGTTTTTGGTTAAGCAGATTCGCTGTTGCTCAAGTTGCGCTTGGACGTTGCAGATCCTGCACCAGCGCGCGGGCAAAGCGGGCCGCTTCACCACCTGTACAGGCACGGTGGTCGAAGGTAATCGACAGCGGCATTGCTTTCACGTTCATCAATTGCTCGTCTTTGATCATCACTTTTCGATGATGCGACCGGCACCAACAATGGTGACCTGAGGCGGTGAGACGACTGGCGTCGCAAAGATCCCGGCAATTGCACCGAAGTTGGATAACGTGATAGTGGTGTTTGCAACTGTTCGCGGCCAATTTTGCGTTCGCGAATCCCTTGCACGGTGGTATCGAGCCATTCACGCATGGCTTGTGGTTCAAACTCATCCGCGCGGCGCAGGACTGGCACATACAGCCCATGCGTGCTGTCGACCGCAATCCCGATATTGACGGTGCTGTGCACGCAGCGGGTCATGGTTTCGGCATCAAACCAGGCATTCATCGCCGGCTCTTGCTGGCAGGCATAGACAATCGCCTGAATGAGGCGAATCGAGATGTCTTCACCCGGCTTCCACTCGGTCAGCAGGGCTTCTTCGGTAATAGTGACCGCCGCGACTTGCAGGTGCGATTCGGTCATGGTATTGACCATGGTTCTCCGCGCGCCTTTGAGCACTTCAGTGCCGGGGATCTGTTGGTCGGCAGCATTCTGCACATCACTATCGACAATCAAACCATCAGGCCCGGTGCCTTGTAAACGCTGTAAATCCACTCCGAGACGCTGCGCCAGCAAGCGGGCTGAGGGCAGGGCGGAGAGTGATTTCTTCGCTGGATTGGCATGCTCGCTGCTGCCCACCCAGAAGTCATCCACATCCACATTGTGTGACTGGTGGGATACATTGCCGACCACGGTCGCCGCGTCTTGCTTTTTCTTGGTAGTGGATATGGCGTTGCCAGCGCTGTCGAGTTCTTCAATTTCCAGAAGCAGACTGCCGATGTTGATCACATCGCCTTCATTGCCGTGACGGCTGACGATTTTACCCGCGTAAGGTGCGGGCACTTCAACGGTGGCTTTGGCGGTTTCCACCGTCAGCACGACCTGATCGACTTTGACCACATCGCCGACGTTGACATGCCATTCGACGATTTCTGATTCGGCTAACCCCTCACCGAGGTCGGGTAACATAAATGACTTCATTTCCAACCCTCCACTAACTCTCGCGCAGCCAGCACGATGTCCTGTTCCTGAATCATGAAATACTCTTCATTTTTGTAGTAGGGCATGATGGTGTCCATACCGGTGACACGTTTGGGTGGCGCTTTGAGCAGACACATCGCCTGCTCCGCCACGCGCGCCAGAATTTCCGAGCCGACGCCGCAGGTTTTGCTGGCTTCATGCACCACCAGCAAACGCCCGGTTTTCTCCAGCGAGCGCAAGATGGTGTTCATGTCGAGCGGTTTGATGCTGGCCAAATCGACCACCTCCACTTCAATGCCTTGCGCGGACAAGGTTTTGGCTGCCTGTAATGATTCTACGACGCAGGCGCCCCAAGTGACCAACGTGACATCGCGGCCTTTACGCAGGGTAAAGCAGGTATCGAGTGGCAGGGCTTCACCGTTGTCGGTGACATCGGATTTGACGGTGCGATAGATGCGTTTCGGTTCAAAGAACATCACCGGATCGTTGCTGCGAATCGCAGCCAGCAGCAAACCGTAGGCACGCTGAGGGGAAGATGGGACGACCACTTTAAAACCGGGCACGTGCGCAAACAGGGCTTCCACACTTTCAGAGTGGTGCTCAGGCGCATGTATCCCGCCGCCAAATGGCGCGCGGAACACGGCCGGGCAGGTTAGGCGGCCACGGGTGCGGTTGCGTATGCGCGCGGCATGGCACATCAAATGCTCCATCGCCGGAAACACAAAGCCCTGGAACTGAAACTCGGCCACCGGACGCAAGCCTTGGGTGGCCATGCCCACGGCCACACCGCCAATCAGCGCTTCAGCGAGCGAGCGGCGTGTCTATCACGCGTTTAAAACCAAATTTGTCTTTGAGGCCGACGGTGGCGCGAAATACACCGCCGTTGTCGCCGACGTCTTCGCCGAGCACAATCACGTTCGGATCGTGTTCCATCTCATAATGCAAAGCCAGGTTGACAGCTTCAACTAAGGTCATTTCAGCCATGTTTGCCTCCCTGCATGCGCATTGCTTTGTTGATCAGTTCGTCACGCTGCGCGTGGAGATCCGGCGTGAGCGATTCGTAGAGAAAATCGAACGCGGCTTCAGGCGGTTGCGGGGTGATATCGAGATAGCACTGCACCGCGTGTTCCACTACTTCCTTGCAGTGAGTGAGCCACTGCTCTTCGTCCTGCTCGGTCCACACGCCGCTGTTCATCAGATAGGTTTTCAACCGGGCAATCGGTTCAAATTGCCACGCCTGTTGCAGCTCATCATCACTGCGATAGCGGCTGGCATCGTCGGCGGTGGTGTGGTCGCTTAACCGATAGCTGACCGCTTCAATTAAGGTTGAGCCTTTGCCTTTACGCGCCCGGTCAAGGCTAGTGCGCACCGCATCGTACATGGCCACAATGTCGTTGCCATCGACAGTCAGGCCCGGAATCCCGGCACCCAACGCTTTCTGAGACAAGAAATCTGCCGCACATTGCAGATGGCGCGGGACGGAAATCGCCCACTGGTTGTTGTTGACCACAAACACCAGCGGAATGTGCCACGCGCCCGCGCAGTTGATGGCTTCTAGGAAATCGCCTTTCGATGTCCCGCCGTCGCCGCACATCACTAACGCCGCCTGATGATTGCCCTGAATTTTCAGCGCTGAAGCGACGCCCACGGCGTGCGTGCATTGGGTAGCGATCGGTACGCAAAACGGCAGGTCGCGACAATGCAAATGTTCATCAGGGGTGAAATCACTGCCGCGCTCATCGCCACCCCAGTATTGCAGGTTCTTTTCCATGCCGATGCCGCGCGCCCACATGGCTGGCATATCGCGATAATAGGGAACAAACACATCGTCCACTTTGAGCGCCCGACCCACGGCAATGCCGATGGCTTCTGCACCCAAATGGGACGGATAGGTGCCGAGTTTGCCGGTGCGTTGCAGCGCAACCGCTTTGTGATCGTAGGTTCGGGTCAGTAGCATATCGCGATAAAAACCGGTCAGCGTTGACACATCTGCCCAATCGGGAAGCGGCTTAACCAGATTGCCATGGTGGTCGATAAATCGTTCCATGGGTAATGCCTGAACGTTCATCTCAAGCTCCTTTTGACGCTACGCATCGAAGATGGCAGCAATTCACATCGTTACGCCAAAGGTGATACCGAGATCAATGTGGAGAGGAATGCGCAGGTGGCAGCGTGATGGACAGTTTTGAAATAGTGTCCTGCGAATTCCGATAACGGCGTTTTATCTTGCTGTTAATACCACATTTATCTAGTGATGAATCTTGGTATAACCGGATAAGGTAAGTGTAACTAAATTGTTAAAATTCGCATGAAATTGACGGGAGGATGAGAGTAAAGGAAAGCTTACACTCGCCCAAAAGTAGCAGAAAATGCCAGTTTTTGAGTTGCTTGGTCGGAAACTCTGAAAAGATTCACTATGTTGGAATCAAATTTTGCACAAATATGGGGAACAAAAAATTTGTGTTGGTAAGGGAAAATGAAAAAGAGAAAGCCATTTGCTTTCTCTTTTCTCGGTATTTTATTTCTCACGGCCACGCTGAGGCAGCATGCTTTTGACGTAAGGGCGTTTCACCCAATGGGTCATAAAGATCACGGCACCAATGTGCGTAGCGACAGCAAACATCGTCAGGTTGGCGAAGAATTCGTGCACTGCTTTCATCGCGTCCTCACCCCAGAATATATCCCACTGGGTTGCCCAGCCGGTTAACGCCGTTGCAATCAATGCCAGCCACATGACCCAAATCATCACCGCACCTGCCGGGTTATGGCCGATGTGTTCGTCTTCTTTGGTTGCCAAGACTTCTTTTAAGTGTGATAGCGCCTTATTCACTGACGGTTTAAATGCCGAAAGGCTCGCCGGGGAATCGGTGATGATCCCCCAGGTCAGCCGCACTGAAAGTGCAGCCAGGACAAAATATCCTACCCATTCGTGCGTTTCACTACCTGCTTCGGTGAGAAAGTAGTTCGACAGGAAAAGCGCCGCAACGACCCAGTGGGTCAGACGAACGACGCCGTCCCAAACGTAAGGTTTAGTCATCTTTCTCCTCTTTTACTTTGCTCATGTCGACAGGGTTGAAGTAAATTTCGACGCGTTTATTTTCAGCATCGTAGCCATACAACTCATAACAGCTGGTTTTGGTGGTTTTGAATTTCTTGATTTTGTAGCCCATGTCCAAAACTTGCTGCTTCGCCTGATCAAAAGGCATCCAGCTTGATTCTGGCTCTGTGGTACAGGTTGGGTCTGCAAACGCCGCAGATGAAACGGCCATAGCGGCAACAAGTAATCCGGTGCGCAGAGGTGTAATGACAGACATAGCTTCTCCTTAACGTTGTCGATGTTGTCTGAGAGCTACTATGACTCCAGACACTTAGAGAAACTTAAGAAAGAAATGTGACTGAATAATTATGGGTAACAAAGCAAGGTGTCGATGGATGAGAGATAAATGCACAAGAAGAGAAAGCCAGAGCCAATTTGCGTCCGCTCTGGCTTATTGGAAGGTTACATCACGCGGTTATCACCCGTGCTGAAGGCAATGATCTGGCTGATTTCACTGATGCTGCGGCCAGATTCCTGCTGCCATTGGCAAAACGCTTCGTTGGCGGCTTGCATAGAGCGTTTGGTGTTCTTGCCGCCTTCGATAATACCGGTGTTACGCAGGTAGGCTTCCACATCACCGGACAGAATAAAGGTATCGGCGCCCATTTGGCGCAGCGTGTACGGCCCCGTGTTACCACCTAAACGATCACCGTGCTTTTTCAGGTATTCCCACAATTCGGTGATGCGTTCAATCGGCCAGTTGGCGACCATCTCACTGAATGAACCGTGCTCCTGACGCGCTTCATAGATCATGCGCGCGTTCTTGGGAATCGACATCACTTTGGCCAAGTGGCGAATGATTTTCGGATCTTGGGCTTTCTGTTCCCACACTTCATCAGACAGCATCAGCAGAGGTTCGATGCGAAACTGGAAAAACAGCTCTTCAAAGTTGGGCCACTTCTTACGCACCACATCCCATGAAATACCACTCTGAAATACCTTCATGCTGAACGCCGATAACCAGCGATCTTCAGGAACTGCGGCTAACTCGGTCGGCCTTTGTGGAGCGCTTTTTCAGCGCGTTCTCAAGTTGGTCTTCTCTCCCTGTGGCTCGCGGCGCACGTGATTAGATTGATTGAAACTTTTATCCGTCAATGTCAAGTGCCACTTTTTGGTTTGAGAAACCAACAGTCTAACAGAGCGTTTTTACGTCGGCACGGGTGTTCTATTTCGTGAGCAAAAATGATGTGCGAGCCGTTTAAAATTGATTAATGGCGATCGAGTTTGTGTTTACCTGTGCAGTTTCCTTGATGGCTTAATAATTTGGTATAACAAGTTGTTCGTGGATAGTATGGGAACCGAACGTTAAGCTTTATCAGAAGATATGCTACCCGCTTAAAACCATATTTGCCAAGGTCTATACCGGTGGGGCGATATGCTGCCAGCCGAGCGTTGAGTCAGCCGGAGATTGGAAGTAAGCCGACGGTGCATTCGCGAAGCGATGATCAGTGCTGAGTGGGAGGTTTACGTCGAATGCTGGAAATGCTCGGGATTCGTGGTCATCAACACCACTATCGAAACGCCGATTGCACGAGGAAGTGCGGGGATTGCGCACCGTCAGCTCATGCCTCCCTGGGCACCATTCGAGCTGTGCACGGGCGTCAGGTTGTTTGAAAGCAACATGCGCAGTTTCGGTCTACCAACGCGACCAAGCAGATTTTGGTCGCGCTAGAGAACATCAAGAAGCAAGCCAAATCTGATGATTACACCGCCGATTCCTACGGGACAGCCGAATTCAACATCAGCCTTGTCCCTGTACGCAAGAACTCGTCGGCTGTGCTGTGGGAGACGATGCTCTCAAAACACGCTGAGAACAACCCGTACTGGAAGTAAGCAAACGACACCATCGAAGACAACAAAATGCCAAGTTGGCAGGCGCAGCTCAGGAAAATCGTCAAGATTTGAATCAGCGGTGACCCCAAGGCGGCGCTCAGGGCGTGTGGGCACATTTTGGAAAACACCAAGCAGATGCTGTTTGTGGTTTCGAGGACGGATACGGACCCGTTTCTGCTTTGCGACAGACGCACCGACTCTGTCTGATGAATTTGAGGCTAAGACATACGCTTTATTGCACTATCTGGTCACGACCTGAGTGCAATAAAAAATCAGGCGGGCAGTAGGCCGTCTTCGCGCGGTATCTGTCTTGCTTTGAGTTTAATTATATTTGCTGAGTTACAACCGTCACCCGCTCTGAACCACCTGCGATTACACGAATCATTTCAGCTCATTACGGGTCGGCTCTGCCATGACGAATCGGCTCTACTGATAAAACTCTCTAGTAGTAAATTCTCCATCCACGTTGCCTTCAACCAATGCACCAGCGTTGAATCATATCCGTGATGGTTGCGGTCTTCCAGAATCGCTGTTGGTCGGCCTTTTCAAGGGTCCGCACGGGCCCCGATAATGCGTGCCGCGTCCCGTACCTGAAAGCCCTACTGGCAGACCGCCCTCGACTAAGGCGAGTGTGGCAATCGCTCGATGTGCCGGGCTCTGAGTAAAGTCTGAGAGTAGTTTCGACAACCGCTCGCCATAGGCCATAACATCCATCACTTGGCTGCGGCGCTTTTTTGGCTACGACGCAGGTGATTTCTCTTCCACGTGGAAATTGCCGCCCGCTTTTGTGCCGACGTTGGGTTAAGGTACATTGGTTTTGGCGAAACTCACCGTTGAGAATATCGTAACTCATCTTAGCTCCGCGGAAGGTGGTTTTGTCGGCGCAGCGGCTATGAGAATTGTGTCGGCCGCGGGCATTGGGCTTCCCATGATACGACCGTGGTGCCCATTTGCGTCACCAAGTAACGGAAGAACGCGCCAACCGGCCTCCAGGTATTAGTTCGACTCACCGGCAATGTCAAGCACTCGGCGCATTTCCGCTCAATAGGCCCGGCTTCACGTGATCGCTTGCATATTTGTCGAGCAGTTTCTTCATCATTCGGAGCGCCGTTTCTCTTCGCAGATGATCGTGTGAGTCGAATAATCCAGATCCGCCCGCGGTCGAAATCGCCGAGTCGAGTCACGAAACGCATTCACTTGGTTGTTTTCACAGCCAAGGCCAACCACCAGAACCCCGCCCGCGTTGGGATGTTTGACCAGATTCTGCAACAGCAACTTGGTGTTGTTGTGGTCATCGCCCAGTTGCGAGCAGCCATATTGATGGGTGAAGACCTGAATGCCGTCGATGTGGGACAGATCCATGTCCGCTTCGACCTGCTTTTTCATCATCTTGGCCATGGCATTGACGCAGCCCACAGTCGGAATGATCCACAGTTCGTTGCGAATGCCGACGCTTCCATTGGCGCGGCGATAGAGCGACACCGGGTATTGGCCAGTGAGCTACTGACCGACTGAAAATCGGGCTGGTAGTCGTAGTCATTCAGGTCGCTGAGGTTGGTGCGAATGTTGTCTTGATACACTCGCTGCCCGATGGCAATCGCGCCAAAGCATGGCCAATTGGCGCGCCGTACTTGATCACCCGATCGTTTGGCGCGAAATCCTTCAGTGCTACTTTGTGCGCTTGTGGAATGGCTTCCAGCAACGTCAGGGTTTGACCATCGAGTTCCACGGTCAACCCTGCGTCTAAATCGCGCAGCGCCACGGCGACGTTATCGCTCGGATGAATTTTGAGTAATGGATTCACAAGCTTCCCCTTAACAACGGCTGAGCGCGCGTCTCGCATACCTTGCGCGCAAATGCGTTCAACGTGCGCCGTCACGCGTTCTGCCAGCCCAGGAACGCGGGCGAGGTCTGTTTCCCAGTGCGCGGCATTGCTCAATACGCCGTGAACCAGTTCGCGGTGGCTGCTTTCGCCACGGTCGACTTTTGGCCATTCGCTGGCAAAGAAATCGAGCCAAGGCTGGTCATCGGCGAGGACATACTCACCCTCAGCGCGTTGCCCGCGATAGAAGGTGATGAGAGCTGCCAGCGCAAAGCTCAGGTAACGCGGCAGTTGACCTTGTGTCTGCTGGTAGGTGAGCAACTGCGGCAGAATACGCGTTTTGAACTTGGTCATGCTGTTGAGCGCAATCGACAATAACAAATGCTTGATGTACGGGTTTTTGAAGCGATATTCGACATCGTGCGCAAAGGCGTGCAGTTCATCTTTTGGCAACGACAAGGTCGGAATGATTTCGTCAAACATCACCGCTTTGAGGTACGCGGCGATCTGCTCGTCTTGCATGCTGTCGCCCACCGTATCGATGCCGGCCTGAAACGCCACCGGCACTAACGCGGTGTGAGCACCATTCAAAATGGCGACTTTACGCTCTTTGTATGGCTTGATGTCATCGACGATTTTGATGTTCAGTGCCTGTTCGTCGCTCAGTTGATCAAGACACAGGGCTTGGTTCAGCCATTGCGGGCCTTGAATCACGAACAGGTAGAAGTTCTCTGCGCTGACCATAAAGGTGTCGCGGTAGTTGAGTTCGGCTTCCAAAGCGGCCACTTCATCTTTTGGATAGCCAGTGACAATGCGATCCACCAAGGTGGAGCAGAACGTATTAGCACTTTCCACCCAGTTACGAAACGCCGCAGGTAGTTCCCAAAGGTCGATGTAACGCAATACGATGGCTTTAAGTGCTTCGCCGTTGTAGTCAATCAGCTCACAAGGAATGAGGGTCCAACCTTTGTCTTGGGCGCCGTCGAAGTGATTGAAGCGCTCCCACAACATGCGGGTCAGTTTGGCGGGGTAGCTGCTTGGCGGCAAATCGCCCAGTTGATCGCTGTCGACAAACGCAATGCCCGCTTCGGTGGTATTGGAGAAGACAAACTCAATGTCCGGGTTTTTCGCGCGCTCCAGAATCGCTTCGAATTCGCGGTACGCCGACAGCTCTTCGTTGACTGAATAGATGATGCGAGACTGAGACACCGCTTCGCCGGACTCATCCAGACCACGAATCAGCGTGGTGTACAAGCCATGTTGCGTATTGAGACTGGGTGGAAACTCGCCGCCAATTGGGCGAATGACACTGACGCCAGCGTTGAAGTCGGTGTGTTGGTTCAACTGGTCAATTTGCCAGTCCAAGAATGCGCGCAGAAAGTTGCCCTCACCAAACTGAATGATTTTGGTCGGATAAGACGGGCCGGGAAAAGTATCGCGATTAAGTTGTTTCATCATAAGTACCTGTTGGGGGCTGCCCAACCTTGTGGCGGGCAGCGAATCTCGGGCGTTTAAACGTGGCAAAAGTGGATCACTTGTGCGTGATGCCAAAATAGTTTTTTGCGTTGTGGTAGCAGATGTCCGACACCATGCGGCTCAGCAGATCAAAGTCAGCTGGCGCTTCGCCGTTTTCCACCCATTGGCCAATCATCTGGCACAGAATGCGGCGGAAATATTCGTGGCGGGTATAAGAAAGGAAGCTGCGGCTGTCGGTCAGCATGCCGACAAAACGGCTCAGCAAGCCCAGTTGCGCGAGCTGCGTCATCTGACGTTCCATGCCATCTTTCTGATCGTTGAACCACCAACCCGAGCCGAACTGGATCTTGCCTTCCACGCCGCCGCCCTGGAAGTTGCCACACATTGTCGCAATGACTTCGTTATCGCGTGGGTTTCAAGCAATAAAGAATGGTTTTAGGCAGCGCGTCGTCACGGTCCAGCGCGTTCAGCAGTCGCGCCAGCGGCAGGGCCACTTCGCCGTCATTGATGGAATCGAAACCCGTGTCCGGGCCAAGCAGATTGAACATGCGTTGGTTGTTGTTGCGCAGTGCACCGATGTGATACTGCTGCACCCAGCCGCGTTTGGCGTACTCTTTCCCCAGATAAACCAGCACAGCGGTTTTAAATTGCGCGGTTTCAAAGGGCGTCACTGCGCCGCCTGCAAGGCGTTTGGTTAAGATGGCATCGAGCTCTTGCTCTGTCGCGTCTTCGTAGCTCACCGTATCGAGCGCATGGTCGGTCACGCAGCAGCCATGATCGGCGAAATGTTGCAGGCGTTTGTCCAGCGCCTGGCACAAATCGGCAAAGCGATGAATCTCAACGTCTGCCACTTCGGCCAGCGCTGCCATGTAATCGGCGAAGGTGTCGAGGTGGATGTTAAACGCTTTGTCCGGACGCCAGCTTGGCAGCATTTGTACCGGGAAGTCTTTATCTTCAGCGACACGTTTGTGCGCGCTCAAATCGTCAATCGGATCGTCGGTGGTACCGACCATTTCCACGTTCATCTTCTGCATGATCGCGCGCGCACTGAACTCTGGGCTGGCCAGCATTTCATTGCACTGATCCCAAACGCGCGGGGCGCTCTCTTCATTCAATACCATGCCTGTTATACCAAACGGACGACGCAATTCGAGGTGCGTCCAGTGGTAAATCGGGTTACCGATGGTAAACGGCACCGTGCGGGCAAAGGCCATGAATTTGTCTTTGTCTGATGCGTCACCAGTACACAGACGTTCGTCCACACCGTTACTGCGCATCGCGCGCCATTTGTAATGGTCGCCACGTAGCCAGATATCGGTCAGGTTCTGAAAACGATAGTCGTCGGCCACTTGTTGTGGTGGTAGGTGACAGTGGTAATCAATGATAGGCATGTCCGCGGCGACGTCGTGATACAGGCGACGCGCAAACTCGTTATGCAGCAGAAAATTCTCAGAGAGGAAAGTGGTCATGTCCTTAATCTCAGTTGTTATACCAATTTGATTTTAAAGATACATCAGATGTCGGCTTGTTCAAGAGTCTAACGAGGCTATAGAGCTATATTGTGTGTCTTGAGTCACGTTATTGGCGTTGCTTATTGTGTTTTTGTCGGTGGGATCTGATTTTTGAAAGTTGTTATACAAAAAGTAGTGTTTTTTGATCTCGTTTTGGTTTTTTCTATTTTCGACATGTAATATATGTTTTGCAATTAGTCAGACCAATTAAGGGCATTTCAGGACGAGAATGATGGCCCCACAAATGAAAAAAGATAAGACCCTGGTTTGAGTAATAAATAGTGTGTGGCCGTTACCAGAAGAGAAACGCAATGATAATTGAGTTAATCAATGAGTATATAAACAGAGGGCTTCGCCTGCTGCTGACTCTATTTATGGCTGTGATGATCATCGCTGTGGTTTGGCAAGTCTTTACCCGTTTTGTGTTAAATGACCCGGCCAATTTCACCGATGAACTGTCACGTTATCTGCTTATTTGGATTGGGGTACTGGGGGGGCGTATACCTTCTCAATCCGACGCCATCTGGCGCTGGAGCTTCTTTCCTCAAGATACGGTGAAAAAGGAAGAAACGTTCTATCCATTCTGACCAACCTGATTGTGGTGATGTTATCAACGATAGCCTTTATCTACGGCGGTTATTTGTTGGTGAGCTCAACGATTGCAAACGGACAAATATCTCCGGGCATTGTGATTGGCGGAAAACATTTATTAATTGGCTATGTGTATTTGGTCGTGCCTATTTCCGGGGCGCTGATCACCTATTTTGGTGTTCTGGATATTTTCAGAGCGATTTATTTTCTGACCCAAAATCGCAGTCATCACCGCGTATAAAGTCTCGCGTTAGGAACAGACATCATGACATTAACGGATTTGTTATTTTCACAAGAATTCCTGATGAACGCGCCGGATATGTTTTACGATATTTTCCCGGTGATCGTTCTGTTCGGAACGTTGGCGGTATTGCTGGTGCTTGGCGTGCCGATTGCTTTCTCAATCGGCCTGGCAGCGTTTCTGACCGTGTTTGTTGATTTCCCGATCGACAAAACCTCCATCCTGATTTCGCAAAAGCTGGCCAATGGCCTCAACAACTTTGGTTTGTTAGCGCTGCCGTTCTTTATTGTCGCCGGCAACCTGATGAACCGGGGAGGGCTGGCCAGCCGCCTGATCAACTTTGCGATGTTATTTGGTGGCCGCCTTCCGGGCGCACTGTCGCACGTGAACGTGATTGCCAACATGATGTTTGGTGCGCTTTCAGGCTCGGCTACCGCTTCTGCTGCGGCCGTCGGTGGCATCATGCGTCCGCTGCAGGATAAGCACAAATACCCGGCAGACTTCTCGACCGCGATTAACGTATCGTCGTGCCCGGCGGGTTTGCTGATTCCGCCATCCAACATTCTTATTCTGTACGCCTTGGTCAGCTCGACCTCGGTGCAGTACCTGTTTATTGCGGGTTATCTGCCGGGCATTTTGATGGGGCTCGGCATCATGGTGGGCATTTTCCTGCTCGGGTCGAAGTACAACATTCCGCGCGAAAAAATACGAGTTCAACGAAAAAGCCAGCAAAGTCATTTTGGATGCGCTGCCAAGCCTTGGTCTGGTGGTGATCATCATGGGCGGTATTCTGGCGGGTATTTTTACCGCGACGGAAGCCTCGGCGATTGCGGTGGTGTACAGCTTGCTACTTGGTTTTGCGTATAAAGAGCTGAAAACTGGCGACATCTTCCCGATTCTGGTCGACAGCGTGGTGACGACTTCCATCGTACTGCTGATGGTGGCGACGTCATCGGCGATGTCGTGGTCAATGGCGAATGCGGATATCCCGACGTTCATTTCCGATTTCATTCTGGAAGCGTCGAATAACCCAATCATGATCATTCTGCTGATGAACGTCATTCTGCTCATCATCGGCACCTTTATGGACATGACACCGGCGGTGCTGATTTTTACGCCGATCTTCCTGCCTATCGCAACGCAGATGGGCATCGACCCGATTCACTTTGGCATCATCATGGTGTTCAACCTGTGTATCGGTATCTGTACGCCTCCGGTCGGCACGGCGCTGTTCGTCGGCTGTAGTGTGTATGACACGAAATTAGGACAAGTGGTACCGAAACTGATTCCACTGTTCTTCATTATGATCATTACGTTAGCGATTGTTACGTTGATCCCTTCTCTATCTTTGTGGTTGCCGCATCTGGCTGGATATAACTATTAAAACCAATATAGGACTGTGAAATGAAAACGATGAACAAACTACTTTTGGCGTGCACGGTATCAACCCTGCTGGGCAGCAACGTGTATGCTGCCACCCTGAAATTGTCACATGCGCTGCCAACCGAACACCCGGTTCACCAATCGCTGGAGTACTTTGCGGATCAGGTGAAAAAAGAGGCCAATCTGCGCGTGAAAGTGTACCCGAACGGTACGTTGGGCGATGAGTCTGAAGGCTTGCAGATGGTGCAAAACGGTACAGTCGCGTTCACGAAAGCCAGTGCGGCGACGCTGAACACCTTTGCGCCTGACTACAAACTATTGTCGCTGCCATACCTGTATAAAGACCGCGCGCAATATGACGCGGTGCTCAATGGCCCGATTGGCGAAGAGATTCTGGCCTCATCACGTGATGCGGGCTTTATCGGCCTTGCGTTCCTGGATGCAGGTTCACGCAGCTTCTACACCAGCAAACCCATCAAAACGCCGGACGATTTGAAAGGCTTGAAGATTCGCGTGCAGAACTCGGCACTGTCCATCGATACCATCAAAGCGCTCGGTGGTACGCCGGTGCCACTGCCATACGGCGAACTATATTCTGCGATGCAACAAGGCGTGGTGGATGGGGCAGAGAACAACGTGCCGTCATATTATTCATCACGCCACTATGAAGTGAAGAATGTGTTCTCGCGCGACAACCATACTATGGTGCCGGACGTACTGGTAATTTCAACCAGCGTATGGGACTCACTGACGGACGAGCAGCGTGAAGGCGTGCGTAAAGCCGCGAAAGAAACGGTGAAAGTGCAGGAAGACAATTGGGCGAAATACGTTGAGAAAGCAACGCAGGATCTGAAGCAGCACAACGTCACGTTTGTGGAAAGCGATATCGCTAAGTTCCAGGCGGCTGTGCAACCTGTGTACGACAAGTTCAAAACGGACAACCCGGATTTGGTTCCGCTACTGGATCAGATTCAGTCTATCCACTAAACAGTGGCATAAACCCGAAACGAAAAAGGCACTGCTGAGCAGTGCCTTTTCTTTGCGCGTTACACCCGGGTTTAGAAATTAACCCAGGTCAGGCTCAGCATCAGAACCACCAATGAAGTGGCTGAAAACATTGCCAGCATGCCGAATAACTCGCGAAGGTTGATAGACCAAGATTGTTTTTTATCGTACATAACGTCACCTTAATCGACATAACTAAATGAGATTTTGGTCACACTTTACTCCTGTTTATGACGTGGATCAACAAATTTGCGTAATTTTCCATCAAAACAGAAGTGAAACACTGTGAATAGCTGTTTTATTGTAATTAAGTTACATTCAGGAGTGCCGAGAATTCTGCATTCGCCCTTAATTTGGTCATCCATATAGGTGAAAAAGGGCAGTGGAATTTGGGCTAGAGGATTCAGATTGCTAGTTATTTGTACAATTAGTTAAATGAGAATGATTGTTGAATTCATTTTTATTGATATTGTTGGAAATATAAATAAGATAGCTTCCAGACTACTTTCTGACCCTCTTCGTTGATAAGGAAATAACAATGATAAAACGGCTGCTGACCCTGTTGCTGATTTCGTTTGCACCGCAGGTATTTGCTCAAGTGACGACGGTGACTGACGTCCTTGATCGTCAAGTGACGCTGGATCTTCCGGCAAAACGCGTTGTGCTGGGCTTCTACGGGGAAGACTACATGGCGATCGGTACCGAAAAATCGTTTGATAACGTGGTGGGTATGTCGAAAGGGATTTGGGAGAAGTGGCGTCCTGCTAACTGGGCGATGTATGTTGCGCACCGTCCGTCATTGGAAACGCTGCCAGACGTTGGCAAAGTGGACACACAAACGTTCTCGGTAGAGAAGGTGATTAGTCTCAATCCCGACTTGCTGGTCCTGGCTGACTGGCAGTTCAAAGGCCTTGGCAACGATGTCAATCGCATTGAAGACGCTGGCATTCCGGTGATTGTGGTGGATTACAACGCACAAACCGTTGAACGTCACGTACAAAGCACCCTGATCATCGGCCAGATCACCGGTCAGGAAGCGCGCGCGGAGAAAATCGCGAAACAATATCAGGACATGGTTCAGCTGGTGGCGGATCGTCTGGCCAAAGCGAACCTGCCTAAACCCACCATTTACGCGGAATTTGGTTTTCCTGGCACCAAAGAGTACGGCTACACCTTCGGTAAAAACATGTGGGGTGCGATGTCGGAAATGGCAGGCGGTGAAAACATCTCTAAACCGTTTGTCGAGTGGTGGGGTCACCTCAACCCAGAGCAGGTTCTGGCTGCTCAGCCGGATGTACTGCTGATCACCGGCTATGAATTTGGCGGTGCTGATGATGCGATGGTGATTGGTCAGGACGTTGACCGCGCGACCGCGCTGGCTCGCCTGAAAGGTTACAAACAGCGCCTGGGATGGGATAGCCTGCCTGCGGTGAAAAACAACCGCATGATCAGTATCTACCACGGTGCGTGCCGCAGTATTCTCGATGGCCCGATGATTCAGTTCATCGCCAAAGCGCTCTACCCGGATCTGTTCAATGATCTCGACCCGGAAGCGGAATACATCAACTTCTATAAAGAGTACCTACCGGTGACACCAACCGGCACCTTTGCGGTTTCTCTTTCTGAATAATTCTTAGCGGCACTTTCATGTGCCGCTTGCTCTTTGTGTAATCAGGTAATGTGACATGCAATCCGCGATACTTTTACAAGCGATTGAACAACAACGAAAGAGTGAGCGCCGCCGCTGGGTGGTGCTTTGTGCATTTGGCACCATTTTATTGGCTTCCTTTGTGCTCGATATCATGACTGGCCCGTCGATGCTGGATGCATCGCGCGTGCTGAATGCGCTGCTGGAATTTATCGGCCTGCCATTTCAGGTTGATGGTTCAACCCGCGTGATTGTCACCAACCTGCGTTTGCCAATTGCGCTGATGGCGATCATTGTCGGTGGCTCGCTTGGGGTTGGTGGCGCAGAAATGCAGACGCTGCTCAATAACCCGATGGCCAGTCCGTACACACTGGGCATGGCTGCGGCGGCAGGCTTTGGTGCGGCGCTGATGCTCTACATCGGTTCGCTGGGCATGGACAGCTATTACGCGGTGCCGCTGGGCGCATTCTTGTGTTGTATGTTGTCGGCCTGTTTTCTGTTTGCTTTGGCCTCCATGCGTCACATTACGTCAGGCCAGTTGATTCTGGCGGGGATTGCGTTGCTGTTTCTGTTTCAGTCGCTGTTGTCGCTGGTGCAGTTCATCGCCTCACCGGAGCTGAGCCAACAAATTCTGTTCTGGCTGTTTGGCAGTCTGTCGAAAGCGACGTGGAGCAACTTAACCATCACCGCCGTGGTGGTGATGGGCGGTTTTGCTCTGCTGATGCGGGATTCGTGGAAACTGACAGCGCTGCGTTTGGGCGAAGAGCGCGCAAAAAGCGTCGGTGTGAACGTGCAGCGCCTGCGCCTTAAAATTCTGTTTATCGTGGCGGTAATGACGGCAACCGTAACCAGTTTTGTCGGCATTATTGGCTTTATCGGCATTGTGGCACCCAACATCGCTAAAATTCTGGTGGGCGAAGATCAACGCTTCTTCCTGCCACTTTCATTCCTAATCGGCGCATTTTTGCTTTCAACGGCTTCTGTGTTGTCAAAAGTGATTGTGCCGGGCGCGCTGTTTCCGATCGGGATTGTGACGGCAATTATCGGCGTGCCATTCTTCTTTTGGCTGATCGTGGCGAAGCGAGGTTAATCATGCTGAAGGCTGACACACTCAATATTCAGATTGGCTCGCTGACGCTGGCGCGTGACATGAGCTTTACGTTGCAACCTGGGCAGGTGACGGCGATCCTTGGTCCGAATGGCACGGGTAAAAGTACGCTGCTGAAAACGCTGTTTGGCGATATCAAACTCAACAGTGGCACGATTTCGCATCAACACGATCAACTGAGCATCAAATCACTGCCGCACTGGCGCTCGCGTTTTGGCTACATGCCGCAGGATATTCACCTCGACATCAACCTCACCGTGATTGAAGTGGTGCTGCTGGGCAAGTTGGATGCCCTGAGCCTGCGAGTGGACGACACCATGCTGCGCGGCGCGCTGGAAATTCTGGAAAGCATGGGCTTGTCTCATCTGGCGAACCGCGATGTGCGCACGCTCAGTGGTGGTCAGTGTCAGATGATTCTGTTTGCGCAGGCGCTGATGCGTGACCCACAAATTCTGATGCTCGACGAACCGGTCAGCGCGCTGGATCTTCATCACCAGCACGTGCTGCTGGATCATCTGGTGACGCAAACCCGCGAGCAGCAATACATCACACTGATGGTGCTGCACGATCTCAACCTGGCGGCGCAGTATGCTGATAATCTGCTGGTGCTGAAACAGGGTGAACTGGTGGCCTGCGGGCATCCCAAGCAGGTACTCACCTCTGAGCTGGTGCAAGATATTTATAACGTCGAGGCGCAAGTCATCACCGATGAACACGGTGTGCCTTTTGTGCGTACGCTGCGTTCGAAAAAGGTCGCGTAAATGAAGCTGCATCATTTCGTCAAGGACTGGCGATTGCTCTCTGCCGCTGGCCGGGTGCTGGTGTTTAACAGTTTCAGTTTCAACCTCGGGTTTTACATGCTGCTGCCTTATCTGGCGGAGCATTTGCAAAATCTCGGTTTCAGCGGTTGGTATATCGGTTTCATCATCGGCCTGCGTGTGCTTAGTCAGCAGGGGCTGTTTCTGATTGGCGGCACGCTGGGTGACAAGTTCGGCTATAAACCGATGATCCTGTGCGGTTGCGCCGTCCGCATTGTGGGTTTCTTTTTGCTTGGGATCAGCGACAGCTTTGCGGCGATTCTTGTTGGTGCGTTTTGCACCGGCTTTGCTGGCGCGCTGTTTACGCCCAGCAGTCAGGCGTATTTGTCCTCGGAATACCCGAACGCTCGCGAGCGTAACCGAGTGTTTGCTTTGCAGAATCTGGCCAGTGAAGCGGGGATGTTGCTGGGCCCACTGATTGGTCTGACGTTGTTCTCGGTCAGCTTTATGTGGGTCGGACTCTCGGCGGCAGGCGTGTTCTTCATTCTGCTTCTGCTGCAATGGTATTACCTGCCGAAAGACGTTCACGCCCCGGCGGCGACAGAAAAACAACTGTTCCTGCTAGATTGGTGGGCGATGCTGAAAAACAAACCCTTCATGCGTTTTGTATTCGCTGCGTGCGTCTATCAAATCCTGTTTCATCAGTTGTACCTGTCTATTCCGCATCAGGCTCGGGTTCAGACTGGCGATCCGTCGGTGATCACTTGGGTATTTATGGTGTCGTCATTGATGGGCGTGTTGTTACAACTGCCAGTCAGTCACTGGGTGGACAAACAGCTTGGTATCGCCAAAGGGATGGGGATTGGCATGGCGTTGATGGGCAGTGCATTTCTGGCGCTGAATCTGCACTTTACGCCGTGGCCACCATTGCCGTTTGTGCTGTGCGCGATACTGCTCAGCTCCGGTTCAATGATGGTTTATCCGCTGATTGGTGCCTACGTGCCACGCTTCGCCACGCCGTCCAAATTGGCCAGTTATTACGGCCTCTATTCTTGTATCGGCGGCTTTTTTGCATTTGCGGGAAACTGGGGAGCGGGTTGGTTGCTGGATTTACCGCAGTTTCCATCCGGTTGGTTGTGGCTGACCTTCGCCGTGCTCGGCGCGTTGTCCGGTATCGGGCTGTATGTTCAGGTCAGCAAGCAGCAGGAATCAGAGCCGGAACTGGCGTGAGTTTGCGTTTAACGCAGGCTCATAGGCCGGCATTAAACGCACTCATGCTGGTGACGATACAATCTCTCATCTCTCGAATGGAGGCACTGAGCGGCCTGCCTTTTCGAATCACCAGATCAACGGAGGTGTCCAGGGTGTGCATACCTTCAATATCGATAGCCACAAAGGACTGATTTTTCAGCTCTTTCGTCACGCAGACTTTCGGCAGTAACGTTCCGCCAAGCCCGGCTTCGACGTAGCTCTTGAGCGCTTCAAACGAGTTACACAGCAGAATCTCTTTGAGGCGAATTTCCTGCCGCGCCTCATAAAGATTGATGGCACGTCTTATGCTGAAACTTTCATTGAGCAGCGCGAGCGGGATCTCCGCGAGTTGTGTAGGCGAGCAGAGCTGAATGTTTGCCCATGGACTCTGCGGCGGTACAAGCAGGCTCAGCTCCTGAAACGGACAGGAGAACAGGACATCCACCTTGGTATCCTGAGGCGCGTTCAGCAGAATGCCGATATCGGCTTCCTCACTCTTAATACCTTCAATGACGTCATCTCCACCACCGACCTGTAGGATCAGTTTGACGCCCGGATGGCGGTGAGAAAATTGTGCGATGGCATGATTGATGAGGTCCGGAATAAAACCGCCTCCCACAGAAAGGCGCAGCGTTCCGGTTTGCAGATGCTCGATTTCAGACAGGTCGGACACCAGATCATTTTTCCGTTGGTTGATGTCCTGAATGTACTCGGCTAAGCGAAGGCCGGACTGAGTGAGATTGACGCCACGGCCAATCCGATCCATCAGACGGACGTTAAGCTGAGCTTCAAGTTGCGACACTTTTCGACTGATTGCAGAAGGTGAAACGTGCAGCACTTCTGAGGCTGCACGAATACTTTTCGTTTTTGCGACCACTTCAAAATATTTCAGTGCTCTTTCGTCCATACGTTCCTTCGCTGAGTACGATTAATCGGCTAACAAATGTTGAACCAGTTTAACCCAGAAGTTGGCACCGATAGGTAGTACCTCATCATTAAAGTCGTAATTCGGGCTGTGCAGATTGTGCGAATGGTTGTCGCTGCCGTTGCCGAGCCAAATGTAAGCGCCGGGCAGTTTTTCCAGCATAAAGGCAAAATCTTCGCCGCCCATGCTCGCGGGTGGGTTTACATGGACCTGCTGAATCTCAGGCATGGACTCAAGCACGCGCTGACACTTCTCCGCTTCCGGCTGAGTGTTGATGGTCGCCGGGTAGCGGCGTGAATAGAGAATATCAGCTTTACAGCCTTGCGCTTTTGCAATCCCTCTGACCACATCCAGCATGCGTGTTTCAATCAAGTCTCGCACCTTCGGGCAGAAAGAGCGTGTTGTGCCTTTCAATGTCACTTCTTCCGGAATCACGTTGTAAGCGTGGCCTCCATGAACCTGAGTCACGCTGATCACACCGGATGTTTGCGGGTCAAGATTGCGGCTGATGATGCCTTGTAGCGCGTTGATAATCAGGCTGGCAGTGTAAACAGGATCGACCGTATCATGCGGCATGGCGCCATGTCCGCCTACGCCTTTAATGGTGATATCAAACGTATCGAAAGCGGCCATCACCGCGCCATAATGCACCGCGGCCTGACCCGCTGGCAGTGCAGGCCAGTTGTGCAGGCCATACACTTCCTGCATCGGGAAACGTTCGAATAAGCCATCTTCAATCATCGCTTTAGCGCCTGCTTCGTTCTCTTCCGCCGGTTGGAAAATGAAGTGGACAGTACCTTTGAAATCGGGATTTTTGGACAAGGAGACGGCTGCACCCAGCAGCATGGTCGTATGACCGTCATGACCGCACGCGTGCATTTTGCCGTGATGCTTAGAGCAGTGATCAAAGGCATTCATTTCTACGACATCGAGCGCATCCATATCCGCTCTCAGGCCGATGGTCGGCCCGTCGCCCTGATTGCCATGCAGTGTCGCGACAATACCTGTGCCTCCGAGCCCGCGTTCGATTTGCAAACCGAGTTCGCTCAGGATGGAGGCGATGGTATCGGACGTACGAAACTCTTCATAAGCCGTTTCTGGGTGGGCATGGAGATCGCGTCTCCAGGCAATCAGTTGTTGGTGTTCTTTTGAGTTCTGATCAATATATTGAGTCATCATTTTTCACATCTTGATTATGTGCACTTCGATCAGTGGCTGACGTGTTGAAATAGATTGTTTGATTTGACGTTGCAGGGCGTTGGCTATTTTGATTCGCCATCGCACTGCAGCGCCAAATTATTGAGCATGGTGATGAATAATTAATTATAGAGCTAAATTCGCAATGATAGCGGAACCTAAATATGTCCCGGTAAAGACTAGCAGAGCGATAATAACAACTTTCCCGCCGGCTGACTTAAACGTCGTGACTTCTTGTTTGCTGATGGCTAAACCAGCGTATGCTAATACCGGGCTGACCAAACTTAAGAAATTAATTTCTTTTACGTAGGTCAGAATAAATTCAGATACTGGAGAGGCTGGCATGGTCAGTATTACACTGACCAATGACAACCAGGCGACCGATGGTAAATAAAACGGCATCACTTTGGCCAGAAATAAACCTGCCATAGCCATGCCAAATATAATGATCATACCGGGTAGGGCGGAGAGTGGTGTAATTCCGGTTCCGGTCCAGTTACTGATCAGGGCGATAATACACACAATGACCAGTACCATCGCGTAATCAATCAGGTTGATGTTTGCGTTAACGTTTTTTGCGGTAGCTGCATTAGACATTGAGGTCACTCCCTTGAGCTGCGGATGAACGGACTGGCTGATTCTTGGGCAGAAGACGGTACATTTTCTCGGTCAGCGGCAGTGCGATAAACAAGCCGACAAACAGACCCGTCGCATTGGTCAGCAAGTTACTGGCTCCCGCCAGTGCTAAGATTTCATCTTTCATTTCAGGAATAGAAGCACCGAGTGCGGCGGAGCAAGCGGCGGTCATACTGCCACTGCCAACCCCACATGCCATGGCAAGGGCGCGCGGATCAAACCAGTTGGTCGAAGCAAGCAAGGAAGCCAGCAGACCAAAATAGAGCGTGCCGAACATGGTACCCATCACATAGACGCCCATGACGCCGATACCTTCCGGGCTTTTGAGGCCATATTTATCCGAAATCAGGGCGATATTCGGTTCACGGGCAATCGAGAAACAGGCACCGACCGATTCACGTCCCATCTTCAATACCAGAATCGCAACAGGCATCGCAATTAATATCGTGCCAAGGTTTCCCAGTTCCTGAAATATCATCGCTGGACCAATTTCTAATATTTTATTCAGTGATGGCCCGATCAATGTGCCGAATTTAGCCAGAAAAGGTAAAACGGAAATAATGATAATGGGTGTGGCTTTTTCAGCGGCTTTTGTACTCATGACCGCTTTGGCCTTTTTAACCACGTTCGGGTTGAGCAACAGACCAAAAATAAAAGCATAGAACAGCGGTAATAACACTACGCTGCTGCTTCCCAGTGGCACTTTAATTATTCCGATCAGTTCGGCAACCACCGATATTGCCACGACGGTCAGATGTAGCCGCCAGTTTCCCAGCTGGCCTTTTAAACTATCCATAGCTTGCTTCCTTATTTGATTTTTATTTCCATAGTAAAACCGTGCTCAATGATTTAACCATAAATAAATTGTTGGAACTAATGATATAAAACCAACGATTTGTTCTAAAAAAGGCAACACAAGATATGATTCTGTTGCTTTGTGTAGCAATGCAAACGTTTACTTGGCTTTGAATCGTAAGATAGGATAAATCTCTGCATAACCCCTCGCACGCAGGCAGCCTCTTTCTGCATCAGTCTTCAAAGACCAGGCAATCATCTTACGGGAAGGTGTTTTTTCAGATCGGTTATTTTCTGTTCTCGACTTCATTGAGTATTTGCGTTATACACGATCTCCGTAGTCGTAGAATGAGCTTGGGTATAGCGAGGGACAGCATGTTAGAGAGTTTTGGTGTCATTAATATTTGGACCTATATGGTCGGGCTGACCATGATCATTCTCGCTCCCGGGCCGAACTCTTTGTATGTACTGAAATCCAGTTCGTCGTTTGGTGTCAAAGCGGGCTATAAAGCGGCATCGGGCGTGCTGATTGGCGATGCGGTGCTGATTCTGCTGTCTTACCTCGGCGTGGCGTCTTTGATTCAGACTTCACCTGTGCTGTTTACCATCATTCGTTATCTGGGTGCGGCGTATCTGCTGTATCTCGGACTGAAGATCATTCATTCTCTGTTGCGTAAAGGCGGGGATGATGAAGCAGGCGTGGAGCGTCCGAAGAAAAGCGAAAACGTGTTTGCGAAATCGCTGTCGCTGAGTCTGACCAATCCGAAAGCGATTCTTTTCTACGTATCATTTTTCATTCAGTTTATCGACTACACCTACGATCACACCTGGATTTCTTACCTGATCCTGGCCACGATTCTGGAGATTTTCAGCATCGTTTACCTGAGTGCGCTGATTTTCTTAGGCACATCACTGACGCAAATGTTTAAAAACAACAAACGTTTGTCGCAGCTGGGCAATGGCTTACTCGGCATGTTTTTCATGGGATTTGCTGCGCGACTCGCCAGTCTGAGCTAATGGCAGTGAGAGAGTAACAACAACGACGGGCCTGAAGATTTCAGGCCCGTTCTGTTTTTGAGTGCTGACGATGATCAGGCGAGATTAAACTGGCGGCGAATAAACTCTGCGGCTTTATCGGCACCAGCCTGAGAAATCGTGTGCGGAATGCCAGGCTCAAGGAAAGTGGTGACGTCCACGCCGGCTGCTTGCAGTGCACTGGCGGCCTTTTCGGTTTCCGAATAAGGAATGACAGGGTCACCTTTGCCGTGAATCAGCAGCACAGGTACTTGGTTGTCGATATGGTAAGGTTGCGGCGATGAAAGGCGGCCGGAGAAACCCACAATCGCTCTTACGGGCAAGCGGCTGCTCGCCAGTACATCCATCGACATGATTGTGCCTTGGGAAAAGCCGACCAGAATGATGTCGTCGGTCTGCCAAGAGCCGCCATGTTGCAGCAGTATATCAGTGATGGTTTGATCCATCGCGACACGTGCATCCTGAACCCGGCTCGGGCGGTTAATCTCATTAATGCCATCAAGGCTGAACCATTGGTAACCGCCACCGTGATCAAACGGAAAAGGTGCATTCGGCGAGAGGAACTTCACGCCCGGCATTGATGGCGCCCAGTAATCACCGAGACGTTCCAGATCGTCACCAGAACTGCCGACTCCGTGCAGCAGAATTACAATTTTCTTTGTCATCATCGTTCCTTACTGAACCACGTGTTCACGCAGTACTTACAAACCATAATCCGACATGTCCGGACCTACCGGCACAATCCCGTTCGGATTCAGAGCTTTAATTGAATAATAGCCTTGTTTGATGTGCTCAAGGCTGACGGTGCTGCGCACGCCCGGCAAATCCAACAGGCGTTTGACGTACCCATTTAAGTAAGGGTAGTCACGCAGCTGGCGT
The DNA here is from genome assembly GCF_900460245.1 of Vibrio fluvialis. NCBI lineage: Bacteria > Pseudomonadati > Pseudomonadota > Gammaproteobacteria > Vibrionales > Vibrionaceae > Vibrio > Vibrio fluvialis. Next base: position 1,667,485 of record NZ_UHIP01000002.1, on the reverse strand, counting down.
AAGTTGCATTTAAAAATGCCATGATACGCAGGGTCGAAGCGAATTAACGTGACGAACAGACGAATATCAGCCTCGGTAACTTGTTGACCAGAAAGGTAATCACGTTTGTCACTCAGACGATGTTCCAATTGATCGAGCATGCCAAAAACATCGTGGAACGCTTCTTCATAGCTCTCTTGGGTGGTCGCAAAGCCTGCGCGGTAGACACCGTTATTGAGCTTTGGATAGATCTCCGCATTCAGGGCATCAATCTCTTCACGCAGCGCCGACGGATAAAGGTCAAAGTCCTGATTGGCCAGCTCACCAAAGCCGCTGTTGAACATGCGTACGATGTCTGCTGACTCGTTGTTGACTATGGTACGGGTTTTCTTATCCCACAGGACAGGCACGGTCGCACGGCCGGTAAAGTGCGGATCGGCATGGGTGTAGAGTTGATGCATCCACTCAAAACCGTTCAGTTCGTCACGGTCGGCGCCCGGAAAGTCGCCAAAATGCCATCCCTCATCAAGCAGTTTAGGTTCGACCACAGAAACGCTCACGACGTCTTCCAATCCTTTGAGTTTACGAGCAATCAGCGTGCGGGATGCCCACGGACAGATCAGCGCTACATACAGATGGTAACGGCCTGATTCGGCGATAAACTTAGCGCTTTCGCCTGCTGCCAGTGATTCGGGAGCGACCACCCAATCACGAAAACTTGATGTCTGGCGGACAAAACCACCTTTCTCGTCGGTTGCCTGCACAGGGTGCCACTCTTTTGTCCATTGACCATTAACCAGCATGTTTCACCTCAGAATCTCTGTTTGATTGCGATGAAGAAACTTTAACTTACTTCCAAATGAATGATTAGATGGCGAGGGTGAAGTTATTTCCTTCCAATATGGAAGAAATAGCGTGCCTGACCGATCGCTATTCCCAATCTGCGCCGTTGGCAAAACGGTTAACCAGAAAATCGATGAAGGCTCGGGATGACTGAGCGAGATGTTTGGCAGGCGGATAGAGCGCATAGAGCCCGAGCGGCGGTACTTCGTACTCTTGCAGCAACGCAATAACCCGTTTTTGTTGCAGTGCCTGAGCGGCAACAAACGTTGGCAGGCGCGCGATGCCGAGCCCGGCACACGCGGCTTCTAAACACACATCGGCATTGGAAAACTTGAGTCGGCCATTGACGGCAAGATCCTGCACTTTGCCTTGATCATTGAGATACGGCCAGTGGTAGGGATCGCGAAAATTCGTATCGATAATGCAATGGTGCTGCGAAAGTTCGCGAGTGTGAATGGGCATGCCGTGCTGCTGCAGATACTCCGGCGAAGCCAGGGTCACGACGCGGACTTCACACAGTTTACGGGCAATCAGACTGCTGTCGTCTAACTTGCCGATGCGTAGCGCCAAATCAAAGCCTTCATCGACAATATTGACGCTGCGATCCGAGAATTTTACGTCGAGATCGATATCGGGAAACTGTCTGGAGAAGGCAATCAGGCTGGGGGCAAGTTGGCTTTGGCCAAACGTGACGGGTGCGGAAATCCGCAGCCGGCCGGACGGCAGGCGCGAGGCGTTACGAATCGAATCGTCGAGCTCATCAAGATCGTCCAACACGCGTTTGATACGCTCGTAATAAGCCTGACCGACATCTGTCGCGGCGAGTGAGCGGGTCGAGCGTTTGAACAGCTGTACGCCGAGCTCTTGCTCAAGGCGCGAAATCAGTTTGGAGGCCTGACCGCTGCTGATTGCCAAGCGCTCAGCGGCTTTGGCGAAACTGCCGAGTTCCATTACCGCGACAAACATTCGGTCGCATTGCAGCCTGTCCATTCGCTATCCTGATAATTTTCATGAATTTACAGCAAGCTTATGGAGAGATGACGCCAAAGGCAACGGGATTGAGGAGATTTATGTCGCTGGTCAGAATCAAAAAGAGCGGCTGGTGGCCGCTCTTGTCTCGTTCAAATCGAGTTCTGTCAGGGATGGATCGCTGCTGGCTGCGGTTTGGGTTTTAACCAACTGCCGGAGATAAATGACAGCAGGCCAACAACCAGTGTCGGCACAATCGGATGCACGCCGCCCATGTCCGGCTTTATCCACATCAGGCTGATATAGACGGTCAGCCCGGAAACCATGGAACACAACGCCCCCATGGCCGATGCCTTTTCCCAGTACAAACCAAGTACTAACGGCCACAAGAACACGGCTTGCAGGCCGCCGAGGGCAATCAGGTTCAGCCACACAATCATGTCTGGTGGGTTGGTGGCAGCAAAGAAGACCAACAGGGCAAAGATGCCGGTGATCCACAGTGACATGCGATTGAGTTTACTCTCCGCGTTGTCCTCTTTGACCACACCCGGATTGATGTAGTTGATGTAGAGATCTTTCAGCAGCGTGGCTGACGCCTGAATCAGCTGTGAGTCGATGGTCGACATGATGGCTGCCATCGGGCCTGCGAGAAAGATGCCGGCCACCATGGGTGGCAGTACCGTCATCATCAGGGTCGGCATGATCTGATCCGGGCTGCCAACATCCGGCACAATCGCGCGCCCCAATGCGCCTGCCATGTGGGTGCCAAACATCAGCAGCGCCATCATGATGGTGCTGATCACCATGCCTTTGTGCAGCGAAGGACTGTCTTTGTACGACATACAACGCACCGCCGCATGCGGCAGACCAATCACGCCAAAACAGACCAACACCCAGAAACTGAGAATAAACGGTTGGCTGAGGAAGTGATTCGGTCCATACGGAGTGACCAACGCGGGATCAATCGCATGCAAGCTGGTGATCAGTTCCCCGACGCTGCCGCCCGCGTGCACCACGCCAACCAACAGAATAATGGTGCCGATGAGCATCATGATGCCCTGAATGGTGTCGGTCAGTACCACAGCGCGAAAACCGCCGATGGTGGTATACAAACCGACGGTGCAGGCAAACAACAACAAGCCCTGTTCATACGGCAATCCGGTGACGGTTTGCAGCAGGCGTGCGCCGCCGACAAACTGCACAACCATGGTGCCGAAAAAGGCGAGCAGCAAAGAGAACGAAGCCAGAATGACGACCGCGCGACTTTTAAAGCGTGCATACAAAATGTCATTGAGTGTCAGGGCGTTATGTATGCGCGCTTCAATCGCAAACTTTTTACCCAGAACCCCCAGTGTCAGCCAAGTCGCCGGTAACTGGATCATCGCCAGCAATACCCATCCGAGGCCCATTTTGTATGCCGCTCCGGGGCCGCCGATAAAGCTACTGGCGCTGGCATACGTGGCGGCCAACGTCATGGCTAATACGAAGCCACCCATGCTGCGGCTACCTACAAAGTATTCGCTGAGGAAGCTGCCGTTTTTGTAGTGGCGGCGAGTCAGAAAAGCGACCGCGAATACGCCAATCAGATAAATAACTAAAGGTATGAGAAGTTGACTATTCATTGGATTCGTCAGGATTTACATCTAAGGGAATATCGCGATAAAACACTTTCACCATCACCGCGCACAGCACAGTGAAAATGATTGGGCCAATCACACACGAAAGCAGGAACCAGAGCGGCATGCCGAAATAGAGTTCAGGCATGCTGGTGTCTTGCGGCGGCGCCGAAAACCCATAGGCGGAAACGTACCACCAGATGAAGTAGCCCACTGCCAGCGCAATGGCTAAAAAAGCCTCACGATGCGCCTGACGATACCTGCTTTTTCTGTTGTCCATAAGTTGTCTCCCAGTCTAGGTACCATACGGAGGAGGGCTATGGTATTACAAATGTGCTGCAAGGCACAAAAGATTACTAAACCAGGGTGTTCAGGTTAGGTGAGTGCAAACCTGACCTGAACAAAAAGTGTCACAACAGACATGTACGTCGGCGCATGTGAGGAAAGGGACGGAAGGATAATCAGTCTTGGGGTAAACCTTCCCACAGTACAATTGCGGCGGCGAGATCTTCCAGCGATGCGCCGACCGATTTAAACAGCGTGATGTCGTCATCGGAGCGGCGGCCAAACACCTCGTGGCGAGTCAGCTGTTCCAAGTCGCCATGAATGTCTTCCATTGAGAACTGACCTTCGGCCATCGCCTGATGCAAATCGCCTGCTTCGCCTTTTGCGCCTGCCCAGGTATCGACAAACACCTGACTGCGTGCAACGGCTTCACCATCACATTCGCGCATATCTTTGCGAAACGCCCCGACCAAATCGAGGTGGCAGCCGGGTTGTAACCATTCACCCCGCACAATGGGTTCTTTGGAGAGCGTCGCGCAACTGATGATGTCGGCCTGAGCGCAGGCTTTGGCCAGATCGCTGACGGCTTCAATCTGCGTGATGGTGGTAAAGGCGCCTTGATAATCCTGATACTCATCAACCATTGCTTTCACTTTGTCGGGATTACGCCCCCAGACCAACACGCGCTGAATCGGCCGCACAGCGGCGTGCGCTTCAATTAGCATCGGCGCCACCTGTCCGGTGCCGACGATAAGTAGCGTCTGCGCATTTGTTTTAGCCAGATAACGCGCGGCCAGCGCAGAGGCTGCGGCGGTGCGACGACGAGTCAGTTCGTTGCCGGCAATGCACGCCAGCGTTTGGCCATGTTGGCCTTCCGATAACAGATACAGGCCGGAAATCGCAGGTAAGCCCACGGACGAGTTCTGCGGAAATACGTTGAGCATTTTCATGCCAATATAGCCATGTTGCTCCCATGCGGGCATCAGCAGCATGGTGGCTTCGCCGTCGGGGCGTTCAATGGTGTGGTGGTGACGCGCGGGGGCATTCACACCCGTGCGAAAGGTATCGTCCAGTTTGTCGATGAGCGTTGTCCAAGGCAGATGGCGGGCAACAACGTCGGCTGAGAGAAACTTCATAAAACCTCACAGAGTTTGCAAGACTGGCAGCCAGTGCCGCCAGTCGGAGTCACTATTATTCCCAGGCCGGGCCACCCATCACATCGGGTAACCACAACGCGGTTTCGGGGAAGGCGAGCACTGCCGTCAGCACCAGAAGCTGAATTACAATAAACGGCACCACGCCCGCATACATATGACGCAGCGAAATATCCGGCGGCGTAATGGCACGCAGATAGAAAATCGACGGTGCCAGCGGCGGAGTCAGGTAGCTGGTTTGCAGTACCACCAGGAACGCCACGCAGAACCACACTTCATCAAAGCCGAGAATGCGCACCACGGGCATTGCAACCGGAATCACGATCAATACCACCGACATCATGTCGAGCACAAACCCTGCCAGAAATGCGATGATGAGGATCAGCGCCAGAATTGCCCACGCTTCAAGTCCAGTGCCGAGCAGCACTGATTGCACGGTCGCCATACCACCTGCGGCAAAGAATACGCCCGCAAACATGTTCCCGCCGAGCACAATCAGTAAGATCATGGCAGAGATGTTGACGGTGCTCATCAGCGAGCTCCACATCACCTGCAGTTTCAGGTTACGGTAACAGGCGGCCAGAATGATGGAGCCAAGTGCTCCACAGGCGGCGGCTTCGGTCGGTGTGGCTAAACCCATCAGGATGGTGCCCAGCACGGCAAAAATCAGAATAGCCGCTGGCAGCAGCGCAGTGAACGTCGCGACCAGTCGCTCTTTCAGGCTGTAGCCTTCGCCATCTTCAATCTGGCGAGGTGCCACCGCCGGTTTCAGCCACGAGAGCACAATCACGTACAAAATAAACAGCGTCGCCATCATCAGGCCCGGCAGCAGCAAGCCACTGAATAGCTGACCGACCGACACGCCCGCTACCGGACCAAGTACAATCACGGTAATCGAAGGCGGAATCGCGGTACCGAGCGAGCCACTGGCGCAGATCACGCCGGACAGCAGGCGTTTGTCGTAAGCGTGTTTCATCATGATTGGAATGGCGAGCATGCCAATCACCGCTTCGGTTGCGCCGACCACGCCGCTCGCGGCAGCGAAAATGGTGCCGAGCAGAATGGCGCCGACGCCAAGTCCGCCGGGCATGCCGTGCGTCCACATATGGATGGCTTTAAACAGCCGCTCGGCGATACCGGATTTCTCCAACATCGCCCCCATGAAAATAAACAGCGGGACGGCGGCAAGTATCGAGTTGGTGGCGGTTTCTTCAATTTTGCTCAGCAATTGATAAGCGGTCACGTCGCCAAATTGCATCAGGCCGAAAATGGTCGCGACCAGAATCATGGAGAATGCGACCTGAAATCCCGCAAAGATAAACAAGATCAATAGCGGGAACATCAACAGGGATAAATAATCACTCATACATTCACCTCGCGGCCAAGGGCGATTTGCGCCGATTTCAGCAGTTCTGCCAGAATTTGCAGGCTCAGAGCCGCCAGGCCAATAAACCAGACGCCATAGATTGGCCACATCACCGGGTTCCATGCCGAACGGCCGGAGCGTTCACCACTTTCAAACGCTTCGTAGAAGTAGTGGTACAAATCCAGACTGATCCAACACACGATAGGCAGGAACATCAGATAGCAAAGGCTGCGCACCGTTGCGTTGACGCGCGGTTTGAGTTTCAGAGTCATCACATCGACACTGACGTGCTGTCCAAGACGCAGTGCATTGGCGAGGCCAAGCATGAAAATGGCGCCCATGACCATATAACTGATTTCAAAAGCCCATAGGGTCGGGGAATCAAACATATAGCGGCTGAAAACTTCGGTGACAAGTGCACCGATCAGCGGCAATACCAACAGAGCGGCGATCAGCCCGGCAAAGCGGGTAATGGCCTCGATACTGGTAATCAACTTCATAGTGTTAACCTAATTACGATCGGAAAAGAGACCAGACAGCCGCCTTACGGCGGCTGTGGCAAAGAAGATTAGCCTTCGGTCGCGCCGATTTGCAGACGGTATTCCGGCCACAGTTTGATCTTCTCTTTGAACTCGCGCTGAGAGGTCAGCACGCGCTTGAACCAAGCGTTGTCTGCCGCGTGTTCATCTTCCCACTTCTTAGTTTCTGCCATGATCTGGCTGATGAATGTCGGATCCAAACGAACGATTTCGTTGCTGCCATTGACCAGCTCTTTGTAAACATCTAAGTCGGCATAAGAAGAAGCCAGCCATGAATCAAACAGAGACAGTTTGGCGGCTTGGCGAACCAGGGTTTGTTCTTCGGCAGGCAGTTTGTTCCACGCTTTTTGGTTCACCTGACACTCCAGTACGCCACCCGACTGGTGAATCCCCGGTAGAATCACGTATTTCGCCACTTCCTGGAAACCAGTTGGACGGTTCATTTCTGGGCTGCCCCATTCGGCTGCGTCAATCACGCCACGTTCCAGCGCGGAGTAGATATCGCTACCCGCCATCACCACGGTTGACGCGCCAAGACGAGAGGCGATTTCTGCCCATGCGCCAGAGGTGCGGATGCGCAGACCTTTGAAGTCTTCCAGCGTGCGAACGGGCTTGTTGGAATGAAGGAAAATTTCGGTGCCAAGAATGGAACAAGGGAAAGCGACCACACCGAATTTCTCTTTACGGTACTGTTCGTACAGCTCGATACCGCCGCCTTTGTACATCCACAGCATGAACTCTTCCGGTGTCAGACCGCTTGAGTGACCGGCCAGCAGCGCGGTCGTTGGATCTTTACCGTAGTCGTAGTTGATGTAGTTATGGCTGACCGTCGCCACGCCCGATTTTACGGTGTCCGTAACTTTCAGCGCGCTGCCGAGTGTACCACCCGGAAACACTTTCACGCTGATGTCACCGTGAGTCAGTTCGCTGACGTTGTCGGCAAAAAACTTGGCGTCGCGTTCCAGCCAAGGGCCACCAGACCAAGGGGTGGCCATGCGCCATTCATCGGCGTGAGCGGCTGACGTTGCCAGTGAAACACACGCAGCCAGAGCGGCGGTTTTCATGATTTTACGAAGATTTCCTTTCATCTTTACTGAGTCCTTTTACGGGTTGTAGGTTTACCTCGGTTACCTGAGGTCGCCGTATTCAGGCGGCACCCACCCACGCGCATACAACGCCACTACGCGCGGGCGCAACGGATGACCGCCTTCCGACTGGGTCGGGTACGTCGGTTATTGGAATATTGTGCTGTGAGCTATTTCGTTATTTCTCGCCAAAGAGTGACTGCATCTCTCGGGCGCGATCGGCACAGTCCTGCATGGTCTGTGCAACGATTTTGCGAAGCCCGGCGGCTTCGAATGAGGCAATGGCACGCTCGGTTGAACCTTGTGGCGACATCACATTGCGCATCAGTTGCTCCGGTTCATCCTCACCGGTTAGGGCCATGGATGCGGCGCCAAAGCCGGTTTGCAGCGCCAGTTTGCGTGCTGTAGAGCGGGGAAGTCCTTGTGCCACGGCGGCATCTTCCATCGCTTTGAAAAACAGAAAGAAATATGCAGGTGCGCTGCCCGCGACGGCGGTGGCGGCATCCATCAGCTCTTCATCAGCCAGCCATTCGACAATGCCGGTGCTCGACAGCAGTTTTTCGATCTGCTGACACTGTGCTTCGCTGACCAGAGTATTCGCTTTAAGCGCAGTGGCTCCACAGCCGATCATGGCTGGCGTATTTGGCATGGCGCGCACCACAGGTACGTGCTCACCCAACCAGACTTGTAACGAACCGAGCGGAATCCCCGCGGCGATGGAAAGTACCAGTGGCGGCACCTCGCGAGCATCTAAGCTAGGGCGTAGTTCCTCACATACCACCCGCAGAATCTGCGGTTTGACGGCCAGTACCACAATGTCGGCTTGTGCGATGGCGGCGCAGTTGTCGCTGGTGACCTGAATACCGAAGCGCGTGCTGACGGCGTCAAGCATGGCTGTGTCCGGCGACGTTGCGGTAATGCTATCGGCTGGGTATCCCTGACTGACCAAGCCGCCGACAATTGCGCTGGCCATGTTTCCCGCACCAATAAAAGTGATCGTTGCTGTCATTGTTATTTTTCTTCCTGATTGAGAGCTGTGTTTGCCGCATGGTGTCCGTGCGTTGTTTGCATTTAAGCAGCTACTCATGTTGGATTCTTGTTTAAAACTCCTGATTTTTTGCGCAAATTGCAGCACTTGTTTAACATTTGAAACGCTTTTGAAATATTGCTTGTGTTTTTAATGACACCTTTGTTATAAGAGAATAATTCTTATTAACCTGGTCGGACATGTTTCCACACTCATCATGGGTATTCGAATTCGAACACAAACTCTGCAAAATAGTTGCTTACATCATGACCACGATTACCATCAGATTGTGATTGCGTATCGTGGCGGCGCAGCGTTTGAAGTGCAGGGCAGAGGCGGTCAGGTTGACCCGTTTCATGGTTGTTTGGTGCCAGGTGGAGATGTCCACTTTTATGAGGGGATCGGCGATAATAGCCACATTATCCTCGATATTCCGACTGAGAATGTCGGTTTTAAGGTTGAGCGTCTGTTCGAATCGGCGCAGTATTTTGATATCGATTCCGGCCTGCGTTATCTGCTGGCCTACATGCACCGGGAAAACAAAGTGTGGGACAGCTATCCGGAGGCGGCGGAGGGGATCACCACCACCTTTTTATCCAGCCTGCATCAACGCATGTTCCACAAGCAGGAAGTCAATTACCTTCATCGTGGCCGTCTCGATTTGGTTGCGATCGACGAATACATTCAGCAACACATTGATGAAGCGCTGCCAACCTCGCGCTTAGCGTCGGTCAGTAATGTCAGCGCCGGGCACTTCCATGAGCTGTTTCGCGAAGCGGCAGGCATAACGCCGGGGCAATACCTGTTTACCGCGCGGATGAAACGTGCGCATCAGATGATTCGTGATACTCGCTTGCCGCTGATCGAAATTGCCGAAAAGGTCGGATTTTCCAGCCAGAGCGCGTTAACTCATGCGTTTCGGCGCTTTTTCGGTGAAACTCCGGGACAAATGCGTCGTAAAATGTCTGCAAAACGATGATCGCTAAATCGGTGGTCAAATGCACCGAACAGCCGTAATCGTTCTAAATTGTCATATTAACTTCATAACATTGGCGTAGTTTCTTCACAAAACGAAGGAACGTATCGCCGTGATGAATGACGTCATGACGCGGCTCTGGCACCATCCCGCTGCGCCGCGCTGTTACACCCTGATGAGCCTGATCTTGTTCGTCGGGTTGATGGCTTGGTTGCAAGCACCAATACTCACCATGCCCCAAACTCTCACTTTTAATCAGCTATCCTGTTCTGCGGTTAAGGCAACAAAACACGCCGACCCAGCGCTGCCCAATCTAACCATATTGATCCCGGCGCATGTTATGGCAAGGCCTCTGCTGTCAACGCTGTGCAGTGACCCTGTTCTCAATCACCGTTTTAGTGATGTTACGGTGCAATGGTTGCCACGTGGTGAACTGACGCCACGTATGATCTATCAGCAGGATTTCGATCTGATGTGGGGGCGCGACTATCATCTGGCGGGATTGAGCCCGGACTATCAGCGCTACTACGAGACCCTGCTGCCCATGCCTCAATACGATGCGCTGTGGTTTGCCCGCGAGCCCATCACGCCGCAATTCCTTGCGACGCATCGTATCGGTCTGCTCAGTGATACCTTCAGTCGCTCTGGCTATCAGCTGCCGGTACAAGTGCTGGAGCAACTGTCTATTGATATTCATGCTGCTAATGTGATCCGTTATCCGTCACGTCAGGCGATGGTTTCTGCGCTCATGACGGGGGAGATTGATGTCATTCCGGATACCAATTACAGCCCGCTGTATCAGGGCGATACGTTTTATCAAACGACGATCGCGCAGGGTATTTCCGCTGGTGGCTGGTTTGTTTCCCGTTCATTGCGCGACGTTCAAGTGCTGCAAGCGTTGCAGCTTCGCCTCAAACAATTGCTGACAGCTTCCGCCCCATGAACCTTATTTCCTTAGTACGCCGCGCACCGATCGCTCGCGTGTTTGGTTTGACCGTGTGTTATCTGCTGATCTCGCTGTTGGTCAGCGTGATGCAGGCTCAGGCACGTTTGCAGCAGTTGATTGATGGCCCGATTGAGGCGGCGCGTAGTCTGGTTTGGCGGGACAGTGCTGAATTGGGCGAGCAGGCTGAAACCCAAGTGCTGTTTGCGCTGCAAAGCCGTGAGACGCTGAACCATCTGCAATGGCACAACCCGTTGCAAGTGCTGGCAACGTGCGGGTTTGAGTCTTCAAACTCGGCAACAAACGGGCTGCGATTCCCGATTACGCTACAGCTGCCATCGCAGGGTGAGGCGCAGCGCCTTTCCATGCAGTGCGATGTGCAGTGGTTGCCATGGGTCAGTATTGCGCTGTTGGCGGCGGGGCTGACTTCTCTGCTGATGCGCTGGCGGCCGCAACCACTCAGGCTGAGCGATCAGCGTTTGCTGCATCAGTTGTCTCAGCAGGGAGCTGATGCCAAGGTCTGGAAGCAAGCGCTGCAACACTTTCGCGGTTCGGCGCCGAGCGCTGAACCTGATGGTGATTATTTGCTGGCGGTGATCGCCAGCTACCAGTCTTCATACACGATTGAAGATGCGGTTGAACTGCTCAATCAAGCTTCGCAGCCGTTGACGCTCAAGTTCATCACTCATTCCGGTCAACTTCAGGTTCGCCTGAATGCGTTGGTGATCCCTTTGTCGGTTACGCCGGCCATTTACTGGCTGTGGTACGCGCAGCGCCGCAAGTGCGAGAGCGATAATGGCTGGGTGAGCAACCCGCCAGCGAACCGTCCGGATGTGTTCAGTGCGCAAAGTTTGATTGAGTTGATGGAGCAATTCGGAGGTCATGGGCGCGCCATTAGCGAGCTTAAACAACATGGTTTGCGGGCCAAAACCCTCGATCAGAACCGCAATAAAATTAAAGAGGCGCTGCTGGGTGTGGTTGGGGAGACGCTCACGGAAGCTTGCGGATTTGAAAATGGCCGAAAAGATCAAAACGCGCAGTCTTGCTACCGTTTAAAGATGTCTCCAAATCGGATTGATATTGCTATCGATGATTTTTAACTGATTGAAATTTAGTGAAAATATTTTAAAGATATCTCTGTATTGAACCGCTGAAAAGTTGTAACCGAAGCGTCATGTTTTTTCGCAAAAGTAACGTCCAGACCGCTCAAACACGGAGTTTGAGCGGAAGACAACACAGTGAAAAAACGGATCAATCATGAAGCAATTCTCAAAAGTCTGCCTGACGATGGCAGCGTGTGGCGCCCTGACGCTTTCCAACCCATCTTTTGCGCTCAATATTCTGCTGACGAATGACGACAGTTGGGACACCACCAACATTCAGGTGATGAAAAGCACGCTCGAAGCGGCGGGGCACGATGTGATTATGTCGGCCCCTTGTACCGGACAGAGTGGCAAAGGCGGCGCGATGACGTTCCTCAAACCCGTGTCGGTTGATGAGACCCAGTCGGCGGATCAGGAATATTGTGTCGGTGACACCGATACCTCGGTGGCGTTTTCCAGTTTCGCAGAAGGAACGCCAGTGATGGCGGCGATTTACGGTATTGATGTCGCCGCGCAGGCCGTGTGGGGGCAAGATCCGGATCTGGTGATTTCGGGGCCGAATGAAGGTAACAACCTTGGTTATATGAACAACAACTCCGGCACGCTCGGTGCGGCGATGATTTCACTCAGCCGTGGCATTCCGGCCATTGCGGTTAGCGCCAATTCCAATACCGCGTCAGACGCAGAGCAGTCACAACTGGTGGCGAACGTGGTGGTTAAGATTGTCGCGCAGCTGGTGGCCAATCAACCTTCGGGCCAGCCGCTATTGCCTGCTTACACTGGGTTGAACGTCAATACCCCGGAAGAGATGAACAACACGCAGGGGTACAAGTTTACCGATGTGGGCTGGAACGGCGGCGGCGCGCTGCTTAAATTCAGCGATGATCTGTCTACCGATTCCACCGCGCTGTACTACACCATGCAGAGCCTGATTGCGGGCGGCATGACTTCAGAAGAAGCGCAAGCGGCGGCAACGAGTGCGCTATCTGGCAAGCAAGGGCTGACTTTCACCACTGGTGATGCCGGCGACAGCAGTGAAGATTCTGAAGGTGTCGCGGTTAACGAAGGCTACATCACCATCAGCACGATTGATGGCAACGTGCAGGCGGCACGCGGCAAAGTCGCGTTGGTTGGCCAGCGTTTGATCGGTTTGGAGTAGGGAAGCGGTGATGAAACAGCAACAATGGATGATGGCACTTTGCTGCGCGTTCGCATTGTGGGGGTGTAAACCCACTGACAACACCATACAAGTAGGCACGTATGAAGGTGTGGTATGGAGTGACGACACGCTGCCTTTATCAGCGCAGGTTGTGGTGCAGAATTCGGCGACGTTACTGACGCTGTGGGATGAACGTGAGCATCAGACCTCGTATGTGGGCAGCAGTAGTGAAGGTAAGCTGGTATTTTCGGCGGCGGGGTTAAGTTGCGAAATGAGCGCCGCTGCTCTGGCGTGCACCAACAGCAATGGTGAAACCATTCTGTCACCGGTCTCTGCAGAGAGCGTGGATATTGCCAGCTTTGCCGGCTCCTATCAGGCGCGTTATCACGACGCACTGCTGCAAATGAGCATCGATGACAGCGGCGCACTTACCGTCAGTGGCGCAAGTTGTGAAAGCTCAGGCAGTCTGACCGCGACCACCGAGGTCAATGGCTTGGCGGACATGCAACTGACGGATGACCAATGCGCCGCAGCAGGGCATGTGAATCTGGTTACTCTGGAGACGGAGAACGAATCTCTGGTCAGCCTGAATATTCAGACCAACAGCGCGACGTTTCCTCAGGTGTGGGTGAAAATCTGATTTCTTGTTTCTTCTTCCAAAGCCGCTGCTCACCAGCGGCTTTGTCTGCTTTTTGCTCCGTCATGGTGACGTTGAGCAATTTCCTCAGCAGGCTCAAACAGTTGCATCAGCTTTTGCTGATTTAGTGTATCCACAACAAAAATAAGGTTGTTAATCAATAACTAAGATAATTGATATTCTTCTCATGAATCACTACACATTGAAGGTGATCAATAGTACCTTGTGCCGTTTCTGACCATCTATTCATCACAAGAAGAACGATCACCTTATGCTTGAGCAGTTTTTTGTTACGGATGTCGACCCATCTAAACTGGTTACCGGAACTTATGACCCGTGGCTGGTGCTGCTTTCGGTGTTTCTCGCCTCAATGGCATCGTTCTTCGCTTTGCGTCTCGCGGCGGCTGCGCGCCATATTGTGATCAGCAAATATCGCCGCATCGCTCTGTTCTCCGGCGCTTTCATCATGGCAGGAGGCATCTGGAGTATGCACTTTGTCGGCATGCTGGCTTTCGCGATGCCGCATTCGATGGATTACGACCCAATGATCACGGCGCTCTCGCTGCTGCCCGCGATTGTCGCCAGCTACATCGTGCTCAAATCTCTGATCGATGAAACGGACTCCTGTCGCCTCACGCTGCGCAATGGACTGATTGTCGGCGCAGGCATCGGTGCGATGCATTACCTCGGTATGGAAGCGATGCGGATGGACATGGCGCTGCGCTATGATCCGTACTGGTTCGCGCTCTCTATTGTGGTGGCGGTGGTTCTGGCGTTTATTGCGCTCTCGGCGCGCCGTTTGCTGCGAAAACGCTTTCCTGCTTTGCGCTCTCTGCACGTGAAGTTGATCAGCGCGGTCATCATGGGCGCGGCCATTTCGGGGATGCATTACACCGGTATGGAAGCGGCGCGTTTTATTGAACAGTTAGAGTGCATTACCCCTGTGGCGGGCATGCATGCAGGCGTTCAGGATAATCAGCAGCTCGCGTTGGCGGTGGCGATTTTCACATTGTTGATTTCCACGCTGGCACTCAACGTCAGCTCACAGCTACGTTACCGCCAGCTGTTGTCGGAAAAGACCTCTGGCGAAGCGCGATTACAAGCCATTCTGGATACCGCAACCGACGGTGTGATCACCATCAATGCCAAAGGCGAAATTCAGGGCATCAATGCGGCGGTCAGCCAGATATTTGGCTGGCAGGAAAATGAAGTGCTCGGGCGCAATGTGTCGATGCTGATGCCATCGCACCACCAACAGCAGCACGATGGCTATCTCAAACGTTATCTGGAAACGGGTAAAGCGAGCGTCATCGGTTCACCGCGCGAAGTTTACGCGCGTCATCGCAATGGTGATTTGATTCCGGTACGTCTCGGCGTCGGCCGCGTCAATCTCGATGACGGTGAAACGCTGTTTGTCGGCTTTATCGCGGACATTTCGCAACGCAAAGCGATGGAAGAAAAGCTGCGTGAAAGCGAGGAGCGCCTTAGCTCGCTGATGCAAAACATTCCCGGTGCGTCGTTTCGTCGCCTGCTCGATCATGGCTGGACTCCGATTTACCTCAGTGACGGTGTCGCAGAGCTGTGTGGTTACTCTGCCGATGTGCTGCTTTCCGGAGAAGTCTCGTTTTTTGACTGCCTGTTCGAAGAAGATCGCCCTCAGTTGTGCGACAACATTCGCAACTCACTGGATGAACGGGAAACGTACGAAATTGAATACCGTGTCACTCACAAGGACGGTCACACGGTATGGGTGCTGGAAAATGGCATGATTGTGCGCGATGAAAACGGCAATGTCGTGTGGTCAGACGGTGTCATGGTCGATATCTCCAGTCGCAAACAGATGGAAAGCGAGCTGTTGGAAGCGAAGCTGCGCGCCGAAGATGCGGCGGAAAGTAAAGCTTCGTTTCTTGCCAATATGAGCCACGAAATCCGCACACCGATGAACGCCATCATCGGCTTTACCGACATTCTGCTTGATTCCGACATCAGCGGCGAAAATCGTCGTCACCTGCAAACCATTTGTCAGTCGTCGCGTTCGCTGCTGCATCTGCTCAATGACATTCTCGACAGCGCCAAGCTGGAGAAGAACAAACTCGAAATAGAGCCGATTCCATTTAAGCTTGCGGCGTGTGTCGACACCGTGATCTCAACCTTGTGGCTGGGGGCAAAAAGCAAACGGGTTGAGTTGGATTTAGTTATGTCGGCCGACTTGCCCGAAGTGGTCGAAGGCGCAGAAGATCGTATTCGTCAGGTGTTGATGAATCTGGTCGGTAACGGCATTAAGTTTACCGAGCACGGCAGCGTCACGCTGGCTGTCGACCCGATGACCGATAAGCCTGGCTGGATACGTTTTAGTGTGACCGACACCGGTATTGGGATTGAGCCGGAGCGCCTGAACGCGATTTTCGAACCCTTTACTCAGGCCGATGCGTCAATGAGCCGCCGCTTTGGTGGTACGGGGCTGGGTACCTCAATTTCTAAACAGCTGGTCGAGCTGATGGGCGGCCAGATTTCGGCAACCAGTCAGCCGGGCCGAGGCAGTTGCTTCGTGATTGAACTGCCGCTCCCGGCCAGTGAACTGACCGTCGCTACGCCGTCATCTCAGGTGGTGGCGTTGCCGCATCTGCGCGTATTGGTGTGTGATGACATTGAACAGAACATTAACCTGCTGCGTATCTTGCTTGAAAGACAGGGGCACACGGTATTCACCGCTCAGGATGGTCTCGAAGCGGTGCGGCAATATCAGACGGTGCTCCCGGATGTGGTGCTGATGGATATTCAGATGCCAAACCTTGATGGCCTTGGCGCCAGCCGTGAGATTCGCCATTGGGAGGCCGAGCAGAATCTGTCTCAGGTCCCGATTGTGGCGCTGACGGCCAGTGTGTTGATTGAAGATCGTTTGCAGGCCAGAGATGCAGGCATGGCAGGCTTTGCCAACAAGCCGGTTGATTTTGCGCAACTGACTCAGGAAATGGCGCGTGTGTTGAACATCAAGCCGCAAGCCAGCAACTCGAATCCAGCAGTTGAACGTGAACAAACCACAGATTCAGATTATCAAGTCGTGCATTTCGCAAAGGCGATGAAATTGTGGGGTGACGAACGCTTATACGCAGTGGAGTTACAAGCCTGGCTCGACAAACAGGGTGAGGTGGCAAGCACGTTGGCGGCACTGGCCGATGATGGCGCCTGGAGTCAACTCGCCGAGCGGGCGCATGCACTGAAAGGGCTGGCTGGCAATCTGGCATTGATGCCGCTCTTCCACGCTTTTACGCAATTAGAAAAATCCGCCGATGCTCATCTGCCTGCTCACGTGAATCAAGCGCTTGCCGACATTGAACGTTATTGGGCAGCGCTGAAACGCGACAGCGCCAGACTCAATGACCATTCGCAGGAGAATGTACCAATCACAGCCGATGCAGAGATCGATACTCAGGCTCTGATCGTACACCTCAACGACTGGTTGCACGCCACTCAGTCAGGGGAACTGCGCGATGATTTGGCGACGCTGCTGCTTCAGTCGTCACCGGCCACCATAAAAAAACAGATTGTCGAGGCTCACAACGCCATTGACGAGTTCGATTTCAAAGCGGCTGCGCAGGCAATGCAGCAGGCGTTGAATGCGCTTCAATAAGAGGAAACTGTATGTCTTTGCTTGCGAAACAGCCACCGCGAATTCTGATTGTTGATGACGAACCCGCCAACCTCAAAGTCATGCGCCAGGTGTTGCAGGATCATTATCGCCTGTCGTTTGCCCGTTCTGGTCAGGATGCGCTGGCATTGCTGGAGCAGGAGAGTGTCGATCTGGTGCTGCTGGACATCATGATGCCGGAAATGACCGGTTTTGACGTGTGTGAACAGTTGAAGGCCAACGCCGCGACGGCAGCGATTCCGGTCATTTTTGTTACCGCTTTGCGCGATACCATTGATGAAGAAAAAGGGTTTGAAATTGGTGGTGTGGATTACATCGTCAAACCGATCGTGCCTGCCATCGTCAGAGCGCGGGTGAAAACGCATCTCTCGCTGGTGAAAATCGAAACGCTGCGCGAAACGCAAATCGACCTGATTCAGCGCCTTGGCCGCGCGGCGGAATACAAAGATAACGAAACCGGCATGCACGTACAACGCATGAGCCATTACGCCAAAACGCTTGCGATGGCGGCAGGGATGGATGAAGAACAGGCCGACGAACTGCGTATGGCCTCCACCATGCATGACATCGGCAAAATCGCCATTCCGGATCAGATTCTGCTTAAGCCGGGTAAGCTTGATCATGACGAATTTGATCACATGAAAAAGCATGCGCAGATTGGTGCCAACATTCTTGCGAAACCTCGCTCGGCGCTGGTGGCTTTGGCACATACCATCGCGATTACTCATCATGAAAAGTGGGATGGCAGCGGTTACCCGCATGGTCTGGCGGGTGAAGATATTCCGGTTGAAGGGCGCATTGCCGCCATTGCCGATGTCTTTGATGCGCTTACCAGCGAGCGACCGTACAAAAAAGCCTGGCCGGTGGACGAAGCGGTCGAGTTTCTGCAAACACAGGCGGGCAAGCATTTTGACCCGCAACTGATTCCGCTGTTTATCGCCAACCTGCCTCAGATTCTCGATATCAAAGAGCAGTTTAAAGAGTGCTTGGCGGAGGCGGAATAACGCAGCTTAGATACGTGTTGGCTATTGGCCAACGCTGTTCTCTTCATCCATAAAAAACTCGGGCATACTTTTCGCCGCCTGTTTGACTGATTCGGTAAAGCGGTAGAGCGATTTATGGTGGCGGGTGTTGGTCGGATAGGCGAGGCCGTAAGGGTAATAGACCGCTGGCTCAAAGGGGCGGGTCACCACACCATTGCTGGCCCACACTCGCGCCGCAAAGGGTTCGAGGATGCCCACGGTTAATCCCTGAGCAATCATTGAATACGCGGTGTGGGAGGTGTCGATGTAGATGCGGCGACTGAGCTGCGATTCAACTTCGCTCAGCACCTGCGTTAGTTTCTGCCAGTAGTTAGGGTTGTTGTCGAGCACCGTGATCACCGATTCTCCGGCAAGGTCTTTGGCGGTAATCACTTTCTTTTTCAGCAGCGGATGGCCCTTTTTGGCCGCGAACACATAGCGCGCATTGCCGATAAACTCCTGCTCAATACCACTCAATTGCGGCAATTGCAGGCCCACCGCCAGATCTACCGAGTTGGTTTGCAACTTCATCACAATTTCTGCCATGCCGTCGGTGTGAATCACCACTTTTTCTTGTGGAAAATAGCGTTGATGCTCGGTCAGTACCATCGGCAACAACGTACTGGCGATCGCGGAAGTGGCGGCGATTTTGAGTTCTTTCGGCGCCTGGCTGCGGATCTGCGCCGCGACGGATTCCAGTTTTTCTAAACCGAGAAAACTCTCTTCCACCGAACGGAAAAACTCACCGGCCTCATGGGTGGGATACAAGCGGCCTTTGCGGCGTTCAAACAGCGGGAATCCGAGCGAGTGTTCTAAATCGCTGATTAAACGGCTGACCGCAGGTTGCGTGACGTGCATTTCTGCCGCCGCTGCAGCGGTGGTACCGCGGAGCATGATATTGCGGAACGCTTCAATCTGGCGAAACTTCATTCAAAAACCCATAACATTTGTTTATCGAATATGACTTAATATAAGTTGATGTCATCGACTTTAGTTTACATGATGGAAACGAGTCAATAACAAATCCGCTTGGAATTGATTCGTTATCGGGACGCAAAAGGCAATCACGGACAGGTTGCTGGCGTCTTCGTTTTAAACTGTCAGACAAGGAAGTACAGATGGCAGAGTGGCAAGACTCCCCAATTCTTACCGTCAATGATCTTTCCGTTCAGTTCGGTGCGTCGACTGTGATTGAAAACCTGAGCTTTCAGGTCTTTCCGGGGCGTACGCTGGCTATCGTCGGCGAATCCGGTTCAGGCAAGTCGGTCACTTCGCAAACCATCATGCGCCTCGCTGACATGAGCGGCGCATCTTATCCCTCTGGTCAGATTCTCTATTCTCCGTCGGTGGATGGCGGGCAGGAGTTGCTGAGCCTCTCTCAGGCTGAAATGCGCGCTATTCGCGGCAAAGAGATCGCGATGATTTTCCAAGAGCCGATGACCTCGCTCAACCCGGTATTCACTATTGGCGATCAGCTGTGCGAAGCCTTGCTACTGCATGAACAGATGAGCAAACCGGACGCTGTTAAAGAGAGCCAAAAACTGCTGGAAATGGTGCGCTTGCCGGATGCGGCAGAAATGCTTAAACGCTATCCGCATCAGCTGTCTGGCGGTATGCGACAACGGGTAATGATCGCTATGGCGCTGGCTTGCAAGCCGAAAATATTGATTGCCGATGAGCCGACCACGGCGCTTGATGTGACCATTCAGGCGCAGATCCTCGCCATCATTTCGGACCTTCAGAAAGAGCTCAATATGGCGGTGATCTTCATTACCCACGATATGGGGGTGGTGGCGGAAATTGCTGATGATGTTGTGGTGATGTGGAAAGGCAAAAAAGTCGAGCAGGGCGAAGTTCGCGATGTGTTTGTCCGGCCGCGACATGTTTACACTCAGGCCCTGCTCAACGCTGTGCCACGGCTTGGCAGCATGACGGGCCGCAAGCACCCGTGTCGCTTCCCGGTCATGGTGATTGATGACGGCAAGCTCAAAGTGGTGGGTGAAGAGAAAGAGCAGGACACCGCCAAATACAATGATGCTCCGCTGCTGCGGGTACGTAATCTGGTGACCCGCTTTGATACCAAAAAGAACTTCTGGGGGCGCACAACGCATCGCGTGCATGCGGTTGAACAGGTCAGTTTTGATATTTATCCGGGCGAAACACTGGCATTGGTCGGTGAGTCGGGCTCTGGTAAATCCACGATCGGCCGAACCATTCAACAACTTCAGCGCGCCACCAGTGGCGACATTGAGTTTGAGGGCCGGGCGCTGAGTGCCCGTTCTAAAGCAGAACAAAGTCGCCTGCGTCAGGAAATTCAATACATATTTCAGGACCCGTTTGCCTCGCTCGACCCGCGCAAAACCGTCGGTTACTCGATTGCAGAACCGATTCGCACTCACCGTTTGCTCAGTTCAGACAAAGCGATTGAGCAGCGTGTCGGTGAACTTCTGGAGCGCGTTGGCCTTAGCGCTGAACATGCCAAGCGTTACCCGCATGAGTTCTCGGGTGGTCAGCGTCAGCGCATCTGTATTGCCCGCGCGCTGGCGTCAAAACCGAAATTGATCATTGCCGATGAAGCGTTGTCTGCGCTCGATGTGTCGATTCAGGCGCAGATCATCAATCTGTTTATGGAATTGCAGGAAGAGTTCGGCATCGCGTACCTGTTCATCAGTCACGACATGGCTGTGGTGGAAAAAATCAGCCACCGTGTCGCGGTGTTATACCTCGGCCAGATAGCGGAGCTTGGCAGCCGTCAGCAGGTGCTGGAAACGCCGACTCACCCATATACCCAGAAATTACTCAGCGCGGTGCCGGTTGCGGACCCGACGCTGCAACGCAAACACGTGCGACTAACCGGTGATATCCCCAGTCCGGTACGAGCGGTGGGTGATGAGCCTGCTGCCGTGCAGCATGTGGAAATCAGCCCCGGACATTTTGTGGCGGAAATCCCAAAGGAAGGGATGTTCCAACCTATCGTAGATGGAGAATACGTTTATGAAGAAACACACACCGAAACACTGGCTTAAATCAGCCGGCCTGGTTGCCGGATTGACCTTCTCGTCGTGGAGTTTGGCAGCGGGCTCGCTGACGGTGTCTTCCCCGCAGGATCCGGGCAGTTGGGATCCGATTGATACCTTTCTGGTTAACTGGGCTTCTGTGGCCACCAACCTGTATGACGGCCTGACGTATCGCGGTCCGGATTTGCAATTGAAACCGGGGCTGGCGACGTCGTGGGAGCAGCTCGACGACGGTAAACGTATCCGTTTTCATCTGCGTGAGAATGTCACTTTTCATAATGGCGAACCATTTAACGCTCAGGCAGTAAAATTTACCTTTGACCGTTTGTTGGGGGATGAAGGTAAGAAAGGGCCGCAGCGTTCAAACTATACCGCGATCGATCACGTGGAAATCATCGATGATTACACGGTGGACTTTTATCTTAACGCCCCTGATCCGGTACTGCTGACCAAACTGGCAGGTTATGGTGCGATGATTGTGCCGCCAAAATACATTCAGGAGCATGGCGACGCGTACTTCAACACGCATCCTGTCGGTACGGGACCGTTTAAGTTCAAAGCCTATAGCCCGAAAGTGTCGATCGAACTTGAGCCGTATGCCAGCTTCTGGGGCAACGCGCCAAAACTGTCGCAACTGACTTATCGTTTTATCTCCGAGCCTTCGACTGCGGTGGCAGAGCTGCAATCAGGACGGGTTGATCTGGTGATTCCACCGACCATTCCGATTGGCATGATTCCGACCATTAACGCCAATCCGAAACTGGATGTGGTGACCACGCAAAGCCCGACGGTGTATGCGCTGCGCTTTAATTCGAAAAGCGGCATCACTAAAGATGAGCGTGTTCGTAAGGCGCTGATTTATGGCGTGGACCGTCAGGCGATCATCGATTCAATCCTTGGCGGCCAGGCTGAACCGATTGCCAGCTTCCAAAGTGCGATTTCGTTTGGTAACGACACGGCGATGAAGCCGCTTCCTTATGATCCGAATAAAGCGATGCAACTACTTAAAGAAGCCGGTGTGAAGCCGGGGACTAAGATTCAGCTGGATATTCGTGGTAACGATGCAACATTCAATGAAGTGACGCAGGCGGTCGCGAGCTACCTGCAAATCATCGGCCTGAATGCGATCATCAAGCCTTACGAAACTAACGTGTTGCTGAACGACATTATTCCATCGGGTAAAACCGGGGCGATGTTCCAGCAATCCTGGGGTGGTTGGACGCTGGATTACGACAACACGGCTTACTTTATGTACCACACCGGTGAGAAGTGGAACCCATACGACAGCGATCCGGAACTGGATAAGCTGCTGGAATCACAGCGCTCCATCATCGATCAGCCAAAACGCGAAACGATTCTGAAATCGATCGCCAATTACACCGCCGATCGCGCACTGGAAATGCCGCTGTACAGCCTGAATGCCATTTTTGGCGTATCGAAACGCGTGAAAAACTTCACGCCAGTGCCGGACAGTCGTCTGCGCCTGACCGACGTAACGGTTGAGTAACCTCTGACGCCACCCCATTTGGGGTGGCCTTCGCTCAGACTTAAGGACAAGTTGATGACCAATTTTTTGCTTAAACGCCTGATTCAGGCGGTGTTCGTATTGCTGTCGATCACCCTCTTGGTGGCTTGGGCAATTCGTATGACGGGCGATCCGGCGCTGATGCTGACTCAGGGCGCGGGCAGCGTCACGGAAGCTGATCTGGCGCTGATTCGTGAATCGATGGGGCTGAATAAACCGTTTCTGGTTCAGTATGGTGAGTTTCTGCTCGGGCTGTTGTCCGGTGATTTTGGCAACAGTTTCCTTGGCGGCACGCCGGTCTCATCGCTGATTGAAATCTCTTTACCTGCCACCGTGCTGCTCGCGTTTGCGGTCATGATTATCTCGATTCTGCTTTCGATTCCGCTTGGCATCAAAGCCGCAGTCTCGAAAGGAAAATGGGTCGATCAACTGATCCGCGTGACGTCGCTGATTGGTTTGTCATTCCCCAACTTCTGGCTCGCCTTGATGTTGGTGCTGATTTTCTCTGTCACGCTGCAATGGCTGCCGCCCAGTGGCATGGACGGCATCGCCAGTTTTCTGATGCCGGCATTCACCATGGCCGTCATCCTCACCGCAACCAATGTGCGACTGGTGCGCACCGCAATGCTGGAAACGCTGCAATCGCAATACATTATGGTGGCTCGCGCTAAAGGCTTGAGCGAGACCAAAGTGTTGTACAAACACGCACTGCGTAACTGCGCGATTCCCCTGATCACCTATTTCGGTCTGCAATTTGGTGGCTTGTTGGGAGGCATAGTCGTGATTGAAAAGGTATTTAACTGGCCGGGGTTGGGCACGCTGGCGTTTGATGCGGTCAGCGCGCGCGATTATCCGGTGTTGCAGGCGGTGATCACCGTGTTGTCGATGCTGATTGTCGGCGTGAACCTGCTGGTGGACGTGGCTTATGGCCTGATTGATCCACGTATCAGAACGGAGTAGTAGCATGACCACTGCCATTCAAAGCAAACGCTTTACGCGTTTCAACAATCTCGAATTCATTTTAGGTTCGGTGCTGACCATCGGCATGATCGTGCTGGTGCTGCTGTCAGACGTTATCTTTCAGGGCGCCGCCGACAAAATTAACTTAACCGCCCGACTAGTGGCGCCGTTTACTCAGTCGGCACACTGGTTTGGCACTGACCCGCTCGGGCGCGACGTGTTGGCTCGCGTTGTCTCCGGTGGCGCCGTGTCGCTGCAGGTTGGCTTTATCTCTGTGCTTGGCGCAGTCGGCTTTGGCGTGGTGATGGGGCTGGTTGCAGGCTACTTTCGCGGCTTCTGGGATGTCGTCGTGATGCGTTTTGCCGACATTCAACTGGCGATGCCGTTCATTCTGCTGGCGATCACGTTCATCGCCATTGTCGGTGGCGGCCTGACCAACATGATTATTCTGCTTATTCTTTCGCAATGGGTGCAATACGCCCGTTTGGTGCGCGGCTCGGTGCTGTCGCTGCGCGACCGCGAGTTTATTCAGTCGGCCAAAGCGATCGGCGTCAGCCACTTCAATATCCTGTTTCAGCACTTGCTGCCGAACCTGATTGGTCCGGTTATCGTGTTGATGACGCTAAACGTTGCCAACAACATTCTGCTGGAAAGCAGTCTGACCTTCTTAGGTCTTGGCGTGGATCCGCTCACTCCAAGCTGGGGTGGAATGTTGGCGGACGGCCGAACCTACATTCAGACTGCCTGGTGGGTGAGTTTCTTCCCCGGTATGGCGATTCTGCTGACGGTGCTCGGGCTCAATCTATTGGGCGACTGGCTTCGTGACACACTTGATCCAACCGGGAGAACCGCCAAATGACAACCTTGTTATCTCAGGTAATCCATTCCAGTTTGAGCGAATGGGTGGCCGAACTCAGTCAATCTGACTATCGCGGTCATCAGGTTGAACTGTGGACTTTTAACGATCAAGCTTCGCGCGCCGAGGCGCAGTGTGCACTACGGGAATTGGGTATCGAGGCGTTTATCTATAGCGCCTACAAACCACTGGTGCACTTTTGTCTGGAAAGCACCGCGATGAGCGAATCCGTTCCAGAGCAGATTGAAGTGCGCTATCCGCTCAATCCACATGCATCAGAAAAGCGTTTTCTGCTTGAGGCGTATCCGCTGGGCGCATTGCTGCAGGATAAAAACGTGCGCTTTGTTGCCGACAGCAACCTGACAGACCGGTATCAACTTAACGTAACCAGCAAAGCGGGGCAGACACAGTCGCTGTTTGTGCTGGCGCCGAACCTTGTTCGTCCGGACGCAGCCGGTGCTGAGCAGTTGTCACCAACGGCTTGGTTGCGGATAACGAACCCTGAAGGCAAAGTGATAAAAGACGAAGCTCTGAGCAGCGATTACGAGCAAGCGTATCGGGCGGTGATGCAGGTGATTGCCCAGCACGACTGGCCGAATCATGCACCGTACTTTCAGCGGCTGGAGATCAACATTCAGTTGCCAACTGAGGATGACGCGCTTGGCTACGATCATGAAGTGATCAGCTTGCGCGAAGCGCTTCACGAAGACCTCTATTTCTCCGTTCAGGAGTGGTTTAAAACCCGGGCAGGCAAAAACGCGACCGCGCGCGACTGTCAGCCTGGACAGATCGTACCTAACATCACTCGTTGTGCAGGTAGTCAGGTGCACATTGATGTTGCGCTGACAGCGTATCAGCACACCCACTCAACGCATACGGCTGAGGTGTTGGCAAGCGCAGGCCATCCGCTGAGCGAGCAGCAGGTGATGTTTGAATTGGAAACCTTAGGGGGTGAGCCCTTTGCTGCTCATACGGTAAGCGGGAAACGCGTTAATGCCACTTACATTGCGGGCAGCGACAAAGCCGTTGTCGTCAGTGGCGGCCAGCATGCCAATGAAACGACGGGGGTGGTTGGCGTTCTGAGAGCTGCACGCCTCCTGAGCCAGCAGGCGAACGCGCATTTAGTCATCTCACCACTGGAAAACCCGGATGGTTATGCACTGCATCAGGAGCTGATTCAGTCGAATCCGCATCACATGCATCATGCGGCGCGCTACACCGCACTGGGTGATGATTTGGAGTATCGCACGGCGGAACCTTTGTACGAAAAAGCGATTCGCAAGCAGGCGCAAGCGCTTAGTCAGGCGCAGTTGCACGTCAATCTGCATGGTTATCCGTCTCATGAGTGGACCCGGCCGTTTTCTGGCTATGTGCCGCAGGGATTTGAGATGTGGACCATTCCTAAAGGTTTCTTTTTGGTGGTGCGTCATCTGGATACGCCGCAGTGGCAGGAATACGCCGAGCGTTTTGTTGATGCCCTGACTCTTGAGTTACAACACTGCTCTGAGGTTATTGCCATGAACCGCAAACAGATTGCTCTATATGAACAGCATGCGGGCGAAACCGGGTTTCGTATGATTAACGGCTATCCGTGTTTTGTGTCATCGGTGGATCAGGCGGATTTCCCACTGCAACTCATCACAGAATATCCGGACGAGTCGATTTATGGTGACGACTTTATTGCCGGTCATGCGGTGCAGATGGAAACGGTGCTGGCGGCGTATCGGGTACACCAGTCACTGAGCTAAAACAAGAAAGCTGTTGTTCTTCGGAATGAGAGCACAACAGCTTTCCTTTTTATTTGAGGCGTTGTTTCGCTTACTGCTGATTGTCGCTGTAGCAGCGATTGACGCGTGGCGTCAGTTTGATGGTCAGCTCATAAGGGATAGTCCCCACGTGGTTGGCAATGGTTTCGATCGGCAGGTTTTGCCCCCACAGTTCGACCTCATCACCCACTTTATCTTGGGCATCCGGACCGAGATCGACGGTGATCATATCCATCGAAACCCGACCGACAATCGGCACCTGGCGGCCATTCACGTACACAGGCGTACCACTTGGCGCGCAGCGCGGATAGCCGTCGCCATAGCCCATCGCAATGACCCCGATATTGGTATCACGCTCTGCCAGCCAGGTTTCACCATAGCCAACCGGGCGGCTGGCCTGATGTTTGCGCACGGCAATCAGGCGAGTGGTGAGCGTCATGACTGGAATCAAGGCGTGATCGGACCCGGTATGAGCCGCACTTGGCGAAATGCCAAACAGCGCAATGCCGGCGCGGGCGACATCGTATTGTGACTGTGGCCAGAACAGAATGCCTGCCGAATTGGCGATGGTCTTTGGCCCGTCATACTGCGCCGTGGCTTCATTAAAACAGGCCAACTGACGCTGCGTGGTTGGGTGGTTAATGTCATCTGCGCAGCTAAAGTGACTGATAAAGCCAACCTTATCTTTCAGTTTTTGCGTTCGCTCGATGCGCGCAACGTAATCCGACACTTCGTAAGGCTGCACGCCCAAACGGTGCATGCCAGTGTCTACTTTTAGCCATACGTTCACTGGGTTCGCCAGCTCGCGGTTTTCAAGATCGCAAAGCTGTTCTTCGCAGTGAATCGTCGTAGCAAGGTTCATCTCAGCGGCGCGTTGTAAATCCTCGCCACAGAAACAGCCTTCCAACAACAAAATCGGTTGGTTGATGCCCGCCTGACGCAGTTCTTCCGCTTCTTCCAGACGTGACACCGCAAACAAGTCAGCTTCTGGCAGAGCTTGCGCCAATTGCACCGCACCATGCCCGTACGCATCCCCTTTGATCACCGCAACCACTTTTTGCGAACCGCTCAACGATTTGAGCTGGCGATAGTTATGTTGTAAAGCGTTTAGGTCGATTCGTGCTTGGGCGGTAATCATGTGGCTTCCTGCTGACATACATTGATTTTAGAGGATAACTCCTGAATGGTGGTTATTATGTAGCAAAATCATTGCTTGTGTTAGTAATTTGTAGAGTATGTAACTGTGATGTTTGCATTATTCTTGTCTAATATTCTGTTAAAATAATGTTGAATAATATGGAGTGCTTTGTGCGAGGTTTGTACTTATATAAAATTCTGGTGAGTGGTATAAAAAAAGAGTTTCCTAAATTTGAATTCTCAACGCCTTTATCCATGTGGTTTAGATGGGATTTAACGATGATTTCGTTCTCTTTAGGCTGATTTCTGTACAAAATAACCGTATTCAGTCACTTATTGCTTATCACAGTGCAAAATATGACCATGTGATTCGCGTTTTAATCGCAATCAAAGCCTTATCTGGTCAGATCTCACTCGATTTTCATGCAGTGAAATGTGCTTTAATCGAATCTAACGACGAATTTATATAAATCTGATAGCGAAGGGATTTTAACGTATGGTCCTGTGCCCGGTTTTTGTGACAGGCAAATATGTTGTCAAAATGTAGTCAGGCAGGATTTACGGTAAAACGCAAGCTGTGTTCTCGGTGGCATGTTGGAAACGGGCGAGGGCATATTTCGTGTTTCAGGTTGAAGCTCAGCGCGAGAGACGACATTATGGCCATGACTTCACAATCAATAAGGACGACGACGATGGATGCCAGTTTGCTGACTCAGTATTTCGAACGTATCGGTTTATCAGACACACCAACATTGGATGAACGCGGTTTGAGATTGCTGCATCAAAACCAACACCGTAGCATACCGTTTGAAAATTTTGATGTGGTATCGGGCAAAGGAATCGATCTCGATCCTGCGGCTGTTTTTTATAAGCTGGTTGCGGAAAAGCGCGGCGGTTACTGTTTTGAAGTCAATGGCTTACTACTGCGAGTGATGCAAACTCTCGGGTTTGATGCTCGGCCACTGTTGGGACGCGTTCACCTCTCAGGGCAGCCGACGGGACGCAGTCATCAATTAAGTTTAGTCATGTTGGGAGAGCAGTCCTGGCTGGTGGATGCTGGCTTTGGAGCAAATACACCGCGTCAGGTGATGCCGCTTGTGCTGAATCGGGAAATGACCTTCGATTATCAGACGCTGCGTTTTGTTGAGCGTGCTGATTATGGTGTGATGCTGCAAAGCAAAAACGGCGATGAGTGGAGCGATCTTTACAGTCTGGATCTGGGTTTTGTCTGCCCAGCGGACATTCAGTATGGTAACCATTTCACCTCGACCCATCCGAGTTCAGTTTTTACCAACGCCTGTGTAGCGGTGATGCCGACGCCAAACGGCATCACCACTTTGCTCAATAACAAGCTCACTATTCGCGATGGCAACAATACCGAGCAGATCCTTCTTAATGATGAGCACTCCTACTTTTCGGCGCTGAAACAACACTTTGGCATTGCGCCTCGTGTCCCGTTCGACGTGCTGAAAGGCTATTTCGGTGAGTAACATGCCACTACTGATAGGCCTAACAATGTGTGAAGTGGATTAAACTCTGATGTGTAACCCATGAATCTTTAGCGATCTGTGGCTTAGCTTAAGAATCTCTTAAGAAATCCTTCATAGAGTTTAGCTATGGGGCGTATCGCGCGTCGCCGTTAGCTGACTTTCATAAGGAAAGCATATGATCAGAAACATTCGAATCGGGCTGAGAAGCGCCTTGGCGTTTGGTGTTGTGGGTATTTGTACACTGATATTGGGCCTGTTCTCCGTCTCTCAACTTTCTCACCTTAACGATACAACCGACATTCTCACTTTGCATCGCATGCCCGCTATATCAACGGTGGCGGAGTTACGCCGCGGCATTTTACGCACCCAAATTGCGGTCAGCGAACTTTCCGACGCGAAAACCCCGCAGCAACAGCGTGCAATCCAGACTCGTATCGATGCCATCATCCGCGATTATGATGCGGCTGAATCGGCGATGTCTGATCTGGCTGATAATCCGGATTCTCGTCAGCTACTCAACGAAGTCAGTCAACTGCACAACCAACTGACGGACGCCTTGCCTCAGCTTTTCCAGCTAACGGACAAAGGCGAGCTGGAAGCGTCGGTGCGGTATCGCGAAGACACCGTTGTGCCGCTCATCACCAAACTGGAAGTCGTGCTTGATCGGTATGACGCATTTCAGAAAACCATGGCCGGACGTGACAACGATGCCGCTACGCAAACCTATCTGAACGCGCGTAACCTGGTTTATGTCGGTATTGGCCTGACTCTGCTGGCGATCTTGTTGTTGGCTTACTTTTACAGCCGCAGCCTGATTGTGCCTTTGCACAATGCCGTCAATGTTGCCAAGCAAATCGCTGCCGGTGATCTGACACAGAAATTTTCTGACCCGCACCGCGATGAAGCGGCCGATTTACTTCAATCACTGGCGGATATGCAGCAGCAACTGGCAAGAGCCATTTCTCTGATTGGCGATTCATCCACCCAACTGGCGGCAACGTCGGAAGAGCTGAGTGTGGTGACCAATCAATCATCGGTTATCGTGACGCAGCAGAGTGACCAATTGGGTCTGGCCGCAACCGCGGTAAGTGAACTTACGTCAGCCATTGAAGAAGTTGCGCGCACGGCCAGTGCGACCAGCGCCAACGCTGAAGTGATGGACGAGAAAACTCAGAGCGGTAAAGGCAAAATTGGTGAAACGATTAAGGCTCTTGAGTTACTGAAATCGGACATGCAGGATGCAGAAAACAGCGTGTTGGTGCTTTCCGAAAACGTGGCGAATATCAGTACGGTGTTGGATGTGATTCGAGCCATCGCCGAGCAGACCAACTTACTTGCTCTGAACGCAGCCATCGAAGCGGCTCGTGCCGGAGACAACGGCCGTGGTTTCGCGGTGGTGGCCGACGAAGTGCGGGCGTTGGCTCATCGTACGCAGCAATCCACTTCTGATATTGAAGCGATGATCACCGCGGTCAGCTCTGAAACCAAACAGACGGTCAGCAAAATGGGGCGCAGCAACGATCTGGCGCATTCCACGCTAACCGTGGCGAATGACGCCAGTGCAGCTTTTGAAGAGATTTCTGTGCTGGTCAGCGAAATGAATGCTCAGAACGCCACGATTGCCAGTGCCGCAGAGCAGCAGGCCGTGGTGGCGAAAGAAGTGGACGAGAATCTGGTGCACATAAAAGATTTGTCGGTGCAGACCTCCGCCGGGGCGGATCAAACCAATGCATCCAGTGTGGAGCTGGCGAAACTGGCAGAACATCTCAATGAGCTGGTGAAACGATTTAAAATCTCCTGATTTACACCGCATCGGATTCAGAAGGTGAGGTGACGGCCACTCTCTGATCAATGGCGATGCGGTTTCTGCCGGAACCTTTGGCATCGTACAGTGCCATGTCGGCTCGTTTAACCAGCAAGTCGATGTTGCTGTCGTCTTTATCGACTTTGGCCAGGCCGATACTGGCGGTGAAATGGATTTGCTGCCCTTCACAATCGATAGAGAACGAGGCGATTGCTGCGCGGATTTTTTCCAGACAAGCGAGAGCTTCGTCCATCGAACTGTTGGACATGATGATGCCAAACTCTTCACCGCCAATCCTCGCCAGCAGATCATCGTCACCCAATTGCGCGTCGATGATGTCCACCGAATACTGCAACGCTTTGTCGCCCATATCATGGCCGTAGCTGTCGTTTAATTTCTTGAACTCATCCAGATCCAGAATCGCGACGAAAAACGCCTCTTCCTTCTGGTGATAATCGTTGAGTCGCTCTTTGAGCTCTTTAATAAAGCATCGGCGATTGAACGAACCGGTCAGCTCATCTGTGGTGGCCAGGAGTTCGAGTTCAACCAGTTGCAAATGCAAGGCGATATTGATGGAAATCCAGTTAGCGATACACTGCAGTTTTTCGGCGTCTTCTAAGCGATAGTAGTTTTTGTGTTTGTGCGCCACATTGAGCG
This sequence comes from Vibrio fluvialis, assembly GCF_900460245.1. Taxonomy (NCBI): domain Bacteria; kingdom Pseudomonadati; phylum Pseudomonadota; class Gammaproteobacteria; order Vibrionales; family Vibrionaceae; genus Vibrio; species Vibrio fluvialis. Next base: position 1,635,921 of record NZ_UHIP01000002.1, on the reverse strand, counting down.
TGCCAATGCAGCTGTCACCACTGATAAGCGGCGCGTCCATGCAGGTGTTCAAGCCGTATTCACCCAGCATTTTGCAGTCAATCTCATCAGACAGCGTGACATCGTCACAGATGATCAGGGTTTTATTCTTAAACACGCGGCCTACAAAAGAGCCTTCAATTGGCATTCGAAAGTCAATTGGAATCGCCTGATTTCCCGAAATGGTGTAGAGCTTGAGATGCTCCTTTCCTTCTGCCAGCGTAATGCTGACTCGCTCGGCATCAAAGATGTGGTGTATCCAGGTGGCGACGGTGTCGAGCACATTCTGCAAGGTACGCGATTTTGCCAAATGGTGAACGAAATCAACCGGAAAGCAAATGGCATTGCTGCTACTGCGTCGCGTGTGTTCGCCCAGTTCAATCACTCGCTCTGAAACCATATTTTGTCCTTGCGTCTGTCTTACCTATATACATTAGGTAGCATAAATTTGACGAATTGCGATTATTCGTGGCTGTAAAAGCAGAGATTATGAACCAATTTGGCCAAAGATGGCATGGATTCATCGTTCTGACATAGCGGAAATAATCAGCGTATTGATCAGCGCAATGGACATATCGGCAAACTGACTAACAGAGAATCCGCTAACCAGTTTACCAAGCTATATCACGTGAGGAAGTCAGGTGAGAAAGTCAGGTGAGAAAGCTGAGCGATTATTCCAGCGATTTAATGACTCTCGCCGGATTGCCGGCAATCACGACATTGTCACCAAAACTCTTAGTAACAACAGCACCGGACGCGACAACGACGTTGTTACCGAGTGTCACGCCTGGGTTGATGGTTGCATGCCCGCCAATCCAGCAGTTGTTGCCGATCGTGATCGGCTTGGCGAACTCTTTGCCGCTGGCACGTTCAACGGGATCGAGAGGGTGACAGGCGGTGTACAACCCCACTTGTGGACCAATCAGGCAGTCATCACCAATGATCACTTCTGCACAATCGAGGATGACGCAGTCGTAGTTGGTGTAGAAGTTGTTGCCGACTTTGATGTTTACGCCGTAGTCACAGTGAAAATGGCGATTCACAGAAATGTTGCTGCCTGCAGTGCCAAACAGCTCAGTAATTATGCGCTCCTGCAGTGCTTGCTCATCAGACTGGCTGCGATTAAACCTATCCAGTTTCTCGCGTGCCGACGCTCTCATTGCTTTCAGTTCTGTATCGGCCGGGTCGTAGATCTCTCCCGTGACCATTTTTTTAAACTCGTTCACTTTTGTTCACCTTTAACTACTTTAGTATCCAAACACGAAAAAATTGGTTAAATGAAAAAATATAAACATATAAAGTGTTCATTCTTGATCGAATTGATACAATGTCAACGATTTTCAGGAGACGACGAATGAACAAATGCATCGCAGAGCAGCGGCAACGTATTTTACTGGATATGCTCGCTGCCGAAGGAAGCCTTAATGCCACTGAGGTCGCCGAGCGGTTGAACACAACCGGTGCCACAGTCAGACGAGATTTGAACAAACTGGCTGAAATGGGGCTTTGCAAGAGAACGCACGGTGGCGCGATAGTGCTGACCCCCGCGAATGGCAGTGTGGATGAGCGTCAGTCTCAGCATGCACTTGAAAAGCAGAGCCTTGCCGCAACCGCGCTCTCGTTGATCAAACCTAATCAACTGATTTTCATTGATGCCAGCAGCACCAATATGGCGCTGGCAGATCGCATGCCGCAGGATCTGAATCTGACGGTAGTGACGAATTCCATCCACATTGCGATGTCTCTTTACAATCGGGGAGCGATTAACACCATTTTGATCGGTGGCCAGATTGATGCCGCCATTGGCGGCGCGGTGGATGCCAAAGCACTGGCCGATGTTCAGATGTTTCACTTTGACCTGATGTTTATCGGTGTATGTGCGTGGTCGCAAGAGCATGGTTTTACGGCGCTGCACTATCCTGATGCCCAGTTTAAACGCCAGTTGCTCAAGCAGAGTGGTGCCAAGGTTGTGCTGTTTACGCCCGATAAAGTGGAAACCTACGCGCCGTTTTCTCTGATGGCGACGACAGACGTTGATTATTTGGTGTGTGACGGTGCATCAACGCCAGACAACCTGACGCGCACGCTTGTAGAGTGTGGCGCCCATATTCTTGACAGTCACGCTGGCGATGATCAGCAATAAAGGTAGAAAACGCATGACGAATAAACATATTGGCGATTTGGTATTAACTGAAGCGCAAATCCAACGCGGTGTCGCACTCGTGGCTGAGAAAATTAACCAGAATTATCGCGACGTGGTGATCGTCAGTGTGGTTCCTGGCGGCATATTGTTTACCGCTGATTTGGTTCGCCAGTTACAGCCAGACGTTCGGATGGATTACATCTCTTGCCCTCATACTCCGGGGGACAGAAACAACCAATCACAGATCGTCTTTCACGAAAACATCGCGCTGGCCGGGCAGAATGTCATTCTGGTTGATGATGCCATTGAGTCGGGCGGTACCATGAAAAGAATCGTGGAGTTTCTGCTGGCCAACTACGCAATGAAGTCGCTCGCCATCGCAACCCTGTTCGTCAAACCTAACCGCGTCGATATTCCGGTCACGCAATACTTCGCCTATGAAATGGACAACGATGACCTGTTGGTTGGGTACGGATTGCCCTGGCAAGACAAACTGAGAAACGTGCCGTTTGTCTCTAAGTTGGTGAAGTAGTCACGAGCTGTGCGTTGAATCGCAATAACGATTTAAATGTCAGCGATTTTATCCAGTTGTATTAACACGTCTGTCACCTTCCCACGCTATACCTGTCAATAAATCTAATTTGAGACACCCGTTGAATCGGCTCAAGTGATAATGAATATATTTTCGTATGTGAGTTGCTGCTGTACTACGCTTAAAAAGTTTTCTTTCGATAACAAGCAATAAGGAGTATTGCAATGAAGTCAGTCTTGGCACTAGTGATTGCAGCGATGGTCTCATCGGGAGCAAGTGCGGCGGACCCGAAACCCGCCACGCAAGCAACGATAGACGCAAACAATGCAGTCAAACAATCCTTACCTTTTAGCGACAAAAAAGACTTTGAAAACGCTCAGAAAGGCCTCATCGCAAAGCAGGATGTGGTAACGATCAAAAATGACAAAGGTGACGTCGTTTGGGATCTGGAGCAATACAAACAGTACATCACGCTTAATAACCCGGCTCCGGATAGCGTTAACCCAAGTTTGTGGCGTAACGCTCAGCTCAACATGATTAATGGCTTATTTGAAGTGACCGATGGTATCTATCAGGTGCGCGGTTATGACTTGAGTAACATCACTTTTATCAAAGGTAATACCGGTTGGATTGTCTTTGACCCACTTATCTCACAAGAAACGGCTAAAGCCGCTTTAGATTTTGTTAACGAGAAACTGGGTAAACGTCCGGTTGTCGCCGTCGTTTATAGCCACAGTCATATCGACCACTTTGGTGGTGTTCGCGGGATTGTTGATGAAAAAGATGTGAAAGCGGGCAAGGTTAAAATCATTGCTTCGCACGGATTCACTGAACATGCCGTGTCGGAAAACGTGATTGCGGGTAATGCGATGGGTCGTCGCGCGATCTTCATGTACGGCGCATTATTACCTCGAAATGAATTTGGTGGTGTAAACGGTGGTTTAGGACAAACCACATCAACAGGGATCGCCACACTCATCGAACCTACGGACATCATCGAGAAAACCGGCGATGAAATGACCGTTGATGGGGTGAAGATGGTCTTCCAATATACTCCTGGCACAGAAGCTCCGACGGAAATGAACACCTGGTTCCCGGATAAGAAAGCACTGTGGATGGCCGAGAACTCAACCAATACTATGCACAACATACTGACGCTGCGTGGCGCGCAGGTTCGTGACGCGTTGAAATGGTCGGGATATTTGCAAGAAACCATCGAAATGTGGGGCGGAGACGTTAAGGTTAAATTCCAAAGCCACCATTGGCCGATGTGGGGGAATGCTGACATCGTTGAGTACTTTAAGAAGCAACGCGATATCTACAAATATACCCATGACCAAACGGTGCGCTTGATGAACCAAGGCTACACTGGTGAGGAAATCTCAGAAATCATTAAGTTACCCAAAACGTTGGAAAATAACTGGAGCACCCGCGGCTATTACGGAACCCTGCGTCACAACAGTCGTGCTGTCTATCAACGTTATATGGGGTGGTATGATGGCAACCCGTCTGATCTGAATAACCTGCCACCGACCAATGCTGCAGTGAAATACGTGGAGTATATGGGCGGCGAGAGCGCGGCGATTCAGAAAGCGCAGGCAGACTTCGATAAAGGTAACTATCGTTGGGTTGCTGAAGTGCTTAAGCATGTTGTGTTTGCAAACCCACAAAGCAAGAAAGGTAAAGAACTGCTAGCGGATGCGTACGAGCAGTTAGGTTATCAGTCAGAATCTGGCCCGTGGCGCTCTGTATATCTGCAGGGTGCTTATGAGCTAAGAAATGGCACCCCTTCGGCGGGTGGTGTTCAGACTGCATCACCAGACATCATCAAGAATATGCCACCTGAGATGTTGTTTGATTATCTCGCGGTGCGTATTTTGCCTGAAAAAGCAGAAGGTAAGAAATTTGCCATCAATCTGAATTTCACGGACCTGGATGAGAAATACACCTTGTATCTGGAAGACTCAGTGCTGATTCATACCAAAAAGCAATCGGATAAACCCAACGTGACTCTAACCTTGACGAAATCGGTACTGGATGATGTTCAGTTAGGTAACGTCACGCTCGAAAAAGCGATTGCCAATGGCGACATTCAGCTGAAGGGTGACAAAGAAGTCTTCAAGGATTTCGTCGGGATGCTGGATCGTTTCAATTTCTGGTTCAATATCGTGACACCATAGTAGGACGGTTAAGATGAAGCTGATGTCTGCTTTTCTGACTGCCGTATGTACATTGAGTGCAAGCCCATTAAGTTGGGCTTGCTCTTACGACGGGCAGTTTAGTAACCCGTTTGCGGAGAGTTATCCTGGCGCGCTGGATGTCGCAATGGCGACGCAAGATGCCTTAAATACTCAAACTATTTCGGTTCCGACAAAGCTTGAAGGTGAAAAAGGATTACGTCGGGCAACGTGGTGGTTGCACTTATTGGTCAGCCAGAACTCTGATGCTCTTATGGATTCCTATATCTATCTGGTGGATAGCCAGTTGTGGGCGCACTATGATGCAAACAGTAAATTGACTGTTCACTCCTTGCCGCCTGAGGCGAATCAAAAAGTGATGCAACTGACTGAGATCGCTTTGCATAATATTGTGTCAAAGAAACTGAGTTTGAAACATGCAGAAAAGCTGGGGCTGGTGCTGACAAGTTAGTGGGGCTTTGGATGAGAATTGTCAGTGTGTGGACTTATGTTTCGTAGCTGCGTCAATCCTGTCGTTAAGATTGTCTTTACGCTGACCCTATTACTTTTTTATTTGAAGTACACCGGGCATCCTTTGCCCGTTCTGGCACCAATATTCGTCGTGATACTTATGACGACGATACCGTCAAAACCTCCAATGAATTTGGTGTTGCAATTGGTATTGGTGCTGCTGCTCATTAGCTTTGTGATGGTGTTTTTCGTGCAAATGTTCGCGGGGTCGCCCACGGGGTTTGCGTTGGTGTGTTGGGGCATCTTCACTTGGAGTTATCACCGCAGCCACAACAATCCACAAGACATCATCTCGAACTTGGCATTAATCGTGCTCACCACTGCGACCGGGATTTTGTTTACCATTCCGACCATGTTGCTGTGCGGCTTTGGCGCGCCTGAGTGGGTGGCGATGGGCGTGTCATTGTTCTTAGGCATTCAGCTTGCCTGCTATGCCATCCGCCGCGATGCCCATTCCGCGATTTATCAGTTGCTTCTGACTAACGTTGTCGTCCTGACTTATCAAGTCATTAAAAATGCGGGTATCGATTCGTTCTCGTCCGGAATCATGCGCTTGGTGTCCATCAGCATCGCCATTTTTATCGGTGCGCTCATTTTAAGGCTCATCAGTCCAAGCAGGGGACGGAATCACGAAGCGAATCGAGCTAATAAAAAGAGCCCTTGGGGGAAGGGCTCTTTGGGGTGGAGCATAACGTTTAAGCTTTAATCAGAGTCGCAGCGCTGCGCATCGCTTCTTTGGTTGAACATTCAACGATATTGGCGTTGGCAAAGCGGTGAGCATCTTTCACTTGGATATCGTGAGCGAGGATGACCAGCTTGGCGTTTGCGACGTCCAGTTCGGTGATACGGTTCTGAATACCGTTTTGGCCTTGAGTTTCTACTTTGATTTTGATGCCGGCCGCCGCCCCTGCTTTCTCTAGCGCTTTTGCTGCCATAAAGGTGTGCGCGACACCTGAAGGGCAACAAGTGACAGCGACGATGTCATATTCGCCTTCACCAGCAACTGGAGCTGCTTGTGCAGGCGCTGCTTGTTCCAATTCTGCTTCCGGATCTTCTGTTACAACCGGTTTCCATAAGCCGACTATCAATGCTGTTGTTAGCGAGCCCAATGCGATGCCGACCACATACATGGGAATGTTGCTGGAAACTGGCGCTGTGATGAGGCCGCCCCATGGTGCGTGAAGCAATACATTGGTCAGAAAACCAAATACACAACCGACGATACCACCAGCGACAATTGAAGGAAGCACACGCATCGGGTCATTTGCGGCAAATGGGATAGCGCCTTCAGAGATACCGATGGAACCCATGATGGCAGCAGCTTTACCAGCTTCTTGTTCTTGCTTGGTGAACTTGTTCTTAAACAGGAAAGTGGCTAGCGCCATACCCAGAGGAGGCGTACAGATGGCGATACCCACGCCACCCATTAACCACGGTTGAGTATCAACCTGAGTTTGAGCGAATAGAGTTGCCACTTTGTTGATTGGACCGCCCATATCAAATGCCGTCATCCCACCCAGAATAGTACCGAGCACGACTTTAGAAGCACCAGCCATTGAGGCAAGGAACTCATTCATTGATGCCATGAAGATCTTGATGGGTTCGCCAATGCCCCAGAGTACAATCCCAGCGGAGACAATGGTGCCGACAAGAGGGTAGATAAAATACGCACCCAACGCAGTCATATGGGCGGAAAGAGGGATCTTCTTCAGTTGAAATACCACACCACCTGCGATAAAGCCCGCTACGATACAACCGAGGAAGCCACCGCCCATATCGGCCATGATGCCAGACGAGATCATGGCCGGTGCGAGTGCTGGTTTATCAGCAATCGAGTAACCGATGAAACCACCTAAAATGATCGGGAAAAGAACCAAGCCTTTGATACCAATATTGGAAATATCAGCCAATATACCGTCTGCCGGAACTGCACCTTTGCCTGATGCCATTACGGCTAATGCCAGTAGCACACCACCAGCAACGATAAATGGCAGCATGTGAGAAGTACCAAATAAAAGGTGGCCTTTCATGGTACTAAGGAGCTTTTTGAAATCGCTACTATTATTCGTAGCTTGAGCTGTTAGGGTACTCATAATTTCTCGCCTTATGATTGAATTTAAATATTAAGGATTTGATGTTCGTCTTTTGCGTTACGGATATCTTAAATAAACTATTCTCTTAATTTTCGAATAATTATTGAATCGCCAAATATGATGTTCTGCACCGTTGTTGAGTGAAGAATGCATAAAAAATAGGGCAGGCTGAACACCGTCTTTATCACCGTAAACGATGCTGACCCAAGTGGTGAAACTCAACTTTTTACGTGTTTCATGTCAGCTAAGAAAGCCTTTTTCTAATGGCTCGATGGCTATCGAACAGCATTTATGCCAATACATCAAAGAGTTGCTTTTTATTGGTTGCCTGTAAGTTTCTATTAATGGGCGCAGTGCTTATTCATTCAATAATCACATTCATATTTAAACGTTATGAAGTAACGAACTTAATGTAATTAGTGAGCGTGTTTTCATAAATAGTAAAATAAATACAATCACTATATTTTTGTATCACCAATACTTAAGTGTGATGTGGCTCTACTGGATATATCCATGTGAAGCGAATCAGTGCGAATAGAAAAAAGCCAATAACGATGATTATTGGCTGAACGATAAAATATAACAGTACGATAGAATCGCAAGAGACTGTCTTTAACTATAAGCGCGTGCCACTCTGCCTTGGCAACTGAGGGTGTATTTTTGCACGTATGCCGGAATGAAAACGGATTGGCCTTTCTCTACTATACAAACTTCACCGTTTTCATGCGTAACAACCAATGTGTCGTCAAGCGGTAACAATATTTCGGCGCTTTGAACATCAAGGCCGATATTGGTTGCGCCCGGTATGATGGCGAACTTGAAATCGTCGACCGGGATTGGGTATTCGAGCACGCCTTTATCTTCAATCGGGGCCAACAATAGGCTATCAAACGGTTTCTCACGAAATCGCGTGCACGCCACGAGTTCATTGACGTCGATGTACTTTGGCGTGAGCCCTGCACGCAGAACGTTGTCTGAATTGGCCATGATCTCAAGCCCGGTGCCTTTTAAGTAGGCGTGCGGAGTTTCTGCATCCAGGTACATGGCTTGCCCTGGCTGAAGGGTGACAACGTTGAGTATTAAGGGCGCAAACAAACCAATATCCCCCGGATACTGCTTCTCAAGCTCTAAAATCAAGCTAAACAAGGGTAAATCGATGATGCGCGCCTGCGCTAAAAGCACCGTTAACGCCATCTCCTTCTGCTCGCCTTCTAACGATAGCAATCCGCCGAAGAACGCCGCCAAACCAGCTGGTGTTTGCTCGGTGATAAGATCGTTAACCAGGCTCTTTAGTTCAGGGATAGCCAGCTCTGAAAAGAGGCTGATGATTTCGCTGATGGGACGAAAGCCATTCATTGCCTGGTATTCCGTCAATGCATAAACGAGTTCTGGCTTGTGATTGGGGTCTTTGTAATTACGATTTGCTGCGTTCAGCGGGATGCCTTGTTGGTTTTCCTCAGCGAATCCGAGTTCTGCTTGTCGCTTATTTGGGTGAACCTGAATCGACAGTGCTTTTTCTGCCGCCAACACTTTAAACAAATAAGGAAGTTCGCCGAAGCGGGCCGCAACATCGTGGCTCAGAAAAGCGTTCACATCTTGGGTAATCAGGGTTGAAAGCTTGGTCTCTTCGCCGTTAAACAAGACGGTTGAACAACCATTCGGATGTGCGCCCATCCAAATTTCTGCCTGCGGCTCGTTGGTCGGATTTTCAATATCAAACAAATGGTTAACTGACGTTCTGCTACCCCAGGCATAGTTTTGAATCACATTGTTCATCACAAAGAACATGGGATGAGCGGTTGTGGTTTGGAGGGCTTTCGTCTCGTGGATCGTTAAGTCAGACATAGAGTGTCACCATAGAAGGTCATCATGGCTCGGATGTTGCCCGAGCCATTGGAGTGGTATGGGGAGGGATTAAGCGATAGCTTCAATCATTTTTGCTTTGCGGACTTTCTTGAGCGTTACACAGGTGACTGCGGTAACTGCTGCGCCTGCTGCCATGCAGATCAGAGCTAATAGTGGGTGGTTCATTGCGCCAAGCAGTGCGACCACAGGACCACCATGTGCGACGCTGTTGGTGATGCCAAATGAGAACGCCATAACGGCCGCGACCATTGAGCCAAGGACGTTTGCCGGAATGACTGACATTGGATCCTGCGCTGCGAATGGGATTGCACCTTCAGAAATGCCGACCAGACCCATCGCTCCTGCGGCTTTACCTGCTTCCGTCTCTGACTCTTCGAACAGGTCAAACTTACGGCCCAAGACGGTAGCCAGAGCCATACCCAGTGGAGCAACTGGGATAGCACACGCCATCGCGCCCATAAATTGAGTTTGACCGCTGGCAATCATGCCGACAGAGAAGAGGAAAGCGACTTTGTTGAACGGGCCACCCATATCAAAGCCGGCCATACCGCCAAGTACGATACCGAGCAGGACTACGTTACCGGTACTCATGGTAGTCAGCAGGGCGGTGAGTCCATCCATCAGGCTGGCGATTGGCGCGCCGATAACGAAGATAAAGAGCCCTGCGATGAACAATGAGCCGGTAATCGGCGCAATCATGATTGGCACTAAAGGTTGAATGAACTTGTGGTAGTTGATGGAAGTAATCCACTTCACGAAGTAACCAACCAGCAAACCGGCGATAATGGCACCAATGAAGCCAGTACCTGCATCTGCGCCGTAGAACGAACCGTTGTTTGCAATCCAGCCACCGATCAAACCTGGCGTTAACGCAGGACGGTCGGCAATTGCGTAAGCAATGTAGCCAGCAAGAATTGGGATCATTAATGTAAAGGCAACCACACCCACGTTTAGGATCTGATTCCACATGCTGCCTTCCGGGATGGCCATTCCTGCTTCGCTTGGTTGGCCGCCAATCGCCAGAGAGAGCGCAATCAACAGACCGCCGGTGACCACAAATGGGATCATGTGTGAGACGCCGTTCATCAAATAACGGTAAAGATCAGAGCGAGCCTGAGAGGCTTTGTCTGAGACCGAAGATGGGGTGCTAGCTTTCATCTCAGCTTGGAAAACCGGTGCGCTTAATGCCTCGTTAATCACGCCTTGCGCATCACGGATGGGCGCTTTAACGTTGGTCTTCACCACGCGTTTGCCTGCAAAGCGGTTCATGTCGACCTGTTTGTCACACGCCACGATGATGGCATCAGCACGTTGGATCTCGTCTTCTGTCGGACCGTTTTTTACCCCGATAGAACCGTTGGTCTCAACCTTAATCGCGTAACCCATCGCAGCCGCGCCTTTCTCTAATGCTTCGGCAGCAAGGTAAGTGTGAGCAACGCCTGCTGGGCAGCCAGTGACGCCGATGATGAAACCTTTACTTTCTTCTGCGCTGGCTGTGGGTTGAGGCTCTTGTTTTGCGAGCAGCAGGGCAAGTGCTTGTTCTGAGGTTGTGGCGCTGAGGAAGGCATCAATAAAGCCATCTTCAATCAGTTTTGAAGATAGTTCTGCCAGCACTTCGATGTGGTGATTATCGCCACCGTCCGGAGAGGCGATCATAAAGAACAACTTGGATGGCAAACCGTCTTCTGCGCCGTAGTCGATGCCAGACTGGCTAACGCCGATGACAACCGCAGGCGCTAGAACGGCAGCACTCTTCGCATGCGGAATGGCAACACCATCTTCAAATCCTGTATTACCTAATGTTTCACGCTCTTTAATATCGGCAAGGAATTGGGCTTGGTCAGAAATACGACCTTGCGTATAAAGAATAGAAACGAGTTCTTTAAATACATCTTCTTTCGAAGTCGCTTGAAGATCGAGTTTAATTAAATCTTCATTTATTAGTTTGGTGATCATTGTCGAACCCCTGTAAATATAAATTTCATTTCACAGGTATTCTTAATTTAATGAACAATAGACAGTAGTGAAGAAAAAATGCATTTGCTGGAGAATTGTAACGTCCTTGTTGCAGTGTGATTTAGATCGTCTTAACTCCTAAAACTAACTGCATATGTGATGCATTATGATGAGCCTGATAAATCATGAGTTTGTTGAGTGTTGCCCAAGATTATTAAAGGCTTTATTGGCTTTGTCTGGAAAGTTTGAACTGGAATATTGATGCGTTAACTGGATTTTTGTAACCTTAAAATGAAAGTGTGATTTTGCTCAATAGAGAAAAGCCATTTCAAGTGTATATCTGTAAGCGCAGCGTCATTCAAGCATGTGTAGAGTGTAAGAAAATGATTTTTCATGATTTAATTTCAGCCGTGTTAAATGAACGCGAACCTTTTCATAATGTTTGGTTTGCGGGTGATTTTCATACGCCGCCTGAATTTAGTTATCAAGTTAATTTCCCCCGTTTAGAATTAGTCCTTTACGGAGAGTATATTAACGAAATGGAAAGTCATGACCGAAAAGTCACCAATATTATCGCTCAGAAAGGAGACGCGATATTTATTCCGCCCAACTGTTGGAACAAACCTGACTGGGATAGTGATTGTTCAGTCTTGAGCATTCTCTTTGGGCGTCGCCAGCTTGGACTTAGCTTTGTGAGTAAACGTAAAGGCGAGGCAAACTTCTATGACATTCAAAAACACAGTATTCAGACGCGCTCAGGTTTCGCCATTGATAACATTTTAGAAGCACTGAGTTCGCTGGCGCGTGAAAATACCAAGAAGCCGATGGATGAATTACTGCTGCAGGCTTTGTTACAGTATGCGAAAACGATGCTGGATGCGCCTGCCGAGCTGCAATCACAAAATCGGGTTCAAGATCTCTATCAGGGAATTTGTATCTACATTCAGGAGAATTTCCATCGGCCAATTACGCGGGACAGCATTGCGTCTCGGTTCAGCATTTCATCTAACCATTTATCTCGTCTTTTCCGCCAGCAAGGGCATATGACTTTGGCAGATTACATTACGTGGGTAAGAGTGGATCGCGCCAAGTTCATGTTGAAGAAGTACAAATTCAAACTCAACGACGTATCAGTACGGTGTGGTTTTAAAGATGTGAACTACTTCTGCCGCGTATTTAAAAGCCGCACTGGCAGAACGCCAACAGAGTATCGTGGTTCAATTTAACCCAATTAGCTTTTCCTGCCTGCTAGCCAAGCAGTCTTGACATGGCGTACATCAGCAGCGCCTGTAAGTCGATACTGCTTTTGGTTAACAACAGCCGTTCTGCCATTTGGTCTGTCAGTAGGTTTCGGGTTAGGTTGGTTGCGGCGATGAGCTGTTCGCGCGTTGGTTTTTCAGGCATCACCAGTGCTATAACGAGGTGAACCTCTCCCATTTTGGATTCCCAATCCATCGACTTTTCGTTGGCAATGACGGCAATAGATATGTGCTCAATGCCGGGAAACATTACGTGGGGCAGTGCGATTCCCGGTGCGACGCATGTAGAGGAGCGCTCTTCTCTTTTGATGAAAGCCAGAATCAACTCGTCCGGATAAATAGGATGAATCAGCTGGGCGAGCCCTTTTAAGCATTCAAATTTGGTGAGGTTAGTATGTGCTTTGGCGTAGTGCCATTTGATTTCACAAGGCGGGCATATTTGTGGCAATCGTTGTGCTAACTGGCCAGAAAACTCATAGTTGATATGGGAGCCGACGACAGTAAAGCGCTCGGCGATAATGTCTTTAATAACAAAACATGCCAGCTCTGCATCAATACCGATGGCGGTGATTTGGCATAGATCGCCTTGTCGTAACCCTACCTGAAAAATCGCAACGGATTTCGTCAGCTCAGCAATGCGATTTTGCGTTATGTTTATGATGTGTAAGGTGCTTTTGAACTTCTTTGCGACACGATTTAACGGCTGGGCTACATGAGCACTCGCGTTAGCGTCTTCGACAAAAAAAGTGATTTGGTATTCGTTCATCTGTGAATTCAGTTGCGACAGTGGACGAGAAACACTTTGTCGACATTCAGCAATACATCTTCAATTGAGATTTGAATTTTATCCGTACCTTCAAATCGCGCTGGTTGTTCTATTTCAATATCAGACACAATTAGCACGCGATCGGCGTGAGCAATATCATGAGGTGTGAGTTGATTTTCAATCCCCATTGCACCTTGCGTTTCGACTTTTATCTGTACGTTATATTTTGGCGCAGCTTTCATCAATGCATCTGCCGCCATATAAGTGTGCGCGATGCCTGTAGGGCACGCGGTCACCGCTACGATTCTCATTCTCTATCCACTTTATTTTTTTGTGGATACTAGCACAGTGGTCGTCAGTTGAATCTAACCCAGTTCGAATTAACGCAAGAGCTCTATCACAGTTTAAATCTCATGTTACATTAATCCAGTTAATGCACTTTTAGTCCTATATCTCACAGGGTAGTCACTGGCTAATCTATGCTCACCGAGAACAAGAAGGAATGCATTCGAGTCTGGGATTCTGTATCTCACACTCACTTGGGTATATATTCCAGCGTGAATATTGGAAGGTAAAACAATGGACATCACAAACCTGATTGAGCTGGATACGATATGCCTGGATTTGAAAGCTCAAACCAAAGACGAAGCGCTCGTAGAACTGACCACAATGTTAGATTCTGCGGGCAAGCTCAACAGCCCAAGTCAGTTCTTAGCGGATATCTGGAAGCGAGAAGAGATAGGTAACACCGGATTCGATGACGGCATTGCCATTCCACACGCTAAAAGCGATGCAGTGTCGAAACCTGCGGTTGCCGTTGGGATAAGCCGCCGCGGCATTGACTATGGTGCAGAGGATGGCGAACTGTCTGATGTCTTTTTCATGCTGGCGTCACCCGATGGGGATGACAATCAACATATTGAAGTTCTTGCACAAATTTCTACAAAAATCATCGAAGATGGCTTTGTTGAAAGGCTCAAAGCGGCACAATCGCGAGAAGACGCGCTTGAGATGCTGACCGATATTCAAACTCAATCCAATCCATTTCCTTCGGCATCAGCAGAGTTCGCGTCGTTGCCTCTCAGCCCTTGGGCGAGAAAGCTCGGGCGCATTAAAGAGCATCTGCTGTTTGGCACTTCTCATATGATCCCGTTTATTGTTGCGGGTGGAGTACTGTTGTCGTTATCGGTGATGCTCTCTGGTCATGGCGGTGTTCCGGAAAAAGGCATTCTTGCCGACATCGCTCAAATGGGGATAGCGGGCCTCACGTTGTTTACAACTGTCCTTGGCGGATATATCGCATATTCGATTGCGGATAAACCAGGGCTTGCCCCGGGCATGATCGGCTCATGGATCGCGGTCAGTCATTACAATACCGGTTTCCTCGGGGCGATTGTAGTCGGCTTCTTTGCCGGATTTGTGGTGTGGCTTTTAAAGAAAATTCATTTGCCAGATAGTATGAGTTCATTGGGTTCGATATTTATTTATCCGCTGATTGGCACGTTTATCACCTGCGGCGCAGTGATGTGGCTAATTGGTACTCCCATTGCCAGTGCGATGACAACCATGAACGAAGTACTGACGGGGATGGCGGGGTCCGGAAAAGTGCTGCTCGGTACGGTGCTCGGTGCAATGACAGCTTTTGATATGGGTGGACCGATCAATAAAGTGGCGACTTTGTTTGCTCAAACTCAGGTGAATACGCAACCATGGCTAATGGGCGGTGTTGGCATCGCGATATGCACGCCTCCTTTGGGGATGGCGCTGGCGACGTTCTTGGCACCAGGTAAATTTAAACGGGATGAACGTGAAGCAGGTAAAGCTGCTGGCATTATGGGGATGATTGGTATTAGTGAAGGCGCTATCCCCTTTGCGACTAGTGATCCCGCTCGCGTGCTGCCCGCTATCGTGGCAGGGGGCATTGTTGGTAATGTGATTGGTTTTATGTTTCATGTCATGAACCATGCTCCGTGGGGGGGCTGGATTGTCCTCCCCGTGGTCGATGGAAAAATTGGCTATATCGTCGGGACAATTGTAGGTTCGGTGACTACGGCGTTGATTGCCATTGCGCTCAAAAAAACCGTCACTGAAGACGATCTCTATGCTCGCCATTCTCAAGGTTATGGTTCTGTTGTGGGTGAGGGGGAAGCAGACATTTTGGCCGTGACCTCTTGTCCTTCTGGTGTGGCACATACGTTTCTGGCCGCTAAATCGCTAGAGAAAGCGGCGTGTGCTCTTGGTATAAAAATCAAGGTAGAAACACAAGGCGCAAACGGCGTTATCAATCGAATTACAAGCAAAGACATCGACAACGCACGGTTTGTTATTTTTGCTCATGATGTGGCGATTAAAGAACCGGAACGCTTCAGGAAGATCAAAGTGCTGGATGTCAGTACCAAAGATGCGATGTTTAATGCGACCGCGCTACTGAAAGCGAGAAGAGTTTCTTGATTAGAAGTACAGCCGGAGTTTAGTTTGGCCAATCTAATAATAGTTAAATCGGTAGATTGGCCAATAAAAGATGATGTGTTTCGGTCTTTCTCGATGCTTTGATCTCTCTGAAGCCTATAGGAGAGAAGCTTTCTACGCCTTATTCTCCGGACTTCTATTCGCACCAATCCAGTCTTTTATCTCTACGGCATAGGTGGCGTGCGCTTTCACATACATTTGTTTTGAAAGCATTAAAATGGATTGTTCAGCCAAGACTTTCTGCATCTGGTTTTGAGCTTTTCTCATGACCGCGTGAATTCCGCACATCCCTTCGCATGCCCATTGAGGAACATCATCCGTGAAGATGTTCATCCGTTGGCGAATTTCTTTACAGTCGAAAATAGACTTTTCACCATCAATCGCAATCGCGATATCAAGCACACTGATCTCCGCTGGCGACTTGGCGAGCTTATAACCGCCTTTGCGACCTTCAGAACTCTCGACTAACCCCGCTTTTGAGAACTTAGTAAAGATTTTGCCCAAATAATCATACGGGACGCCTTGTAAGTTCGCCGCTTCGCGAACGGACATTTCTCTTGGTTCGCCGTCTTCATCAACCATATTCACCAAACAGTGAATCCCATACTCAACGCCTGAGCTGTAAAAAGCCATGAGTTAACCTCTGATTCTAATGACTTGGCAGTGTAAATCACTCTCTTGCGACAAGCATAAAGAAATCGAGCAAAAAAATAAACTGCGACTAATATTGTCGCAGTTTATTTTTTCTTGTATGCTGCGCCGAAATGATGAGTCAGAAGTGAACGAGGAATCTCACATGAGTAAAGAAATAGTGATTATTGGTGCCGGTTTTGCGGGCATGTGGGCAGCGCTCAGTGCTGCGCGTTTGGCAAAGTTGAAGCAAGCGGAAGACGTCGGTGTGACGGTCATCGCACCTGTTGCAGAGCTGCGTGTTCGCCCGCGCTTTTATGAATCAAAAGTACAGACACTGGTTTCTCCGTTGATGCCGGTGTTTGAGACGATGGGCGTGAAATTCGTTGTTGGGCAGGTCACCAACATTGAATCGGACACTCAACAAGTGGTTTATGTTGATGAAAATCAGCGCCCGATTACCAAGCACTACGACAGGCTTGTGTTAGCGGCTGGGTCAAATCTACGCCGAGATATGGTGAGAGGCATTGCAGAATATGCGTTTGACCTTGACCAAATCGACAGCGCCGCGGTTTTGGAACAGCACATCAACGGCCTGGCAAACCAGCCGTCTTCTCAGGCTCGCAATACCGTTGTGGTTTGTGGCGGGGGATTCACCGGGATTGAAATCGCGACGGAACTGCCTGCCAGACTGAAAGCTCTGCTGGGGGAGAGTGAGCCAGTTCGAGTCATCATCGTGGAACGCAATGGCCAGATTGGTACCAATTACAGTCAAGAGTTACAAGATGTCATCAAGCAAGCGACAGACGATCTGGAGATTGAATGGATGCTGAATGCACAGATTGAAGAAATCACCGCACACGGCTTACGACTCTGTTCTGGCGAAGAGATTCAATCCAAGACCGTCATCTGGACCGCTGGCGTCAAAGCGAATGATTTAACGAACGTGTTCGAGAAACAGCAAGGCCCGCAGGGCAGGCTGCATGTTGAGTCATCGTTGAAAGTGATCGATCAGCCGAACATCTTCGCAACTGGTGATGTGGCTTATGCTGCAACGGATGACAAAGGCAATCATGCATTGATGAGCTGTCAACATGCGATATTAATGGGTAAATTCGCCGGGCATAATGTTGCCGCGAGCTTACTCGATTGTGATTACTTGCCTTACAAACAAGAAAACTATGTGACTTGTTTGGACCTCGGTTCATGGGGCGCGGTGTTTACTGAAGGCTGGGAACAGAAAGTCAAATCCGTCAAAGAAGACGCAAAAAAAATCAAAATCGCCATCACCAATGAACTCATTTATCCGCCAAAAGCAGAACTGGACTTGATCATGGAACAGGCCGATCCGCTTGCCCCTTGGGTATAAGTCACGTTATTACACGGTAAATCACACAGACAAAACGCCGTGTACGCGTTTTGTCTGGTTTATATTCGATAAACTGAGATAGATGGGGAAGGCTAAAGCGCCGCTTTGAGTCTGAATATCAGCGCGGTGCATTCCTCTTCTGTTTTGATGTTGGTGAAGCCGAGGATCAAGCCGGGATGAATTGGCGTCGAAGACCACTGCGACAGCGCCTGAGAATAGAGCCCATCACGCAACAGTGTTTTGGCTATCTCGACGTCATCGCAGCTGGAATCGTTGAATCTCAATATCATGTGCATGCCGCCGGGTTGAGGCTCAATGAAAACTTTATCCCCCAGATATTGAGCAAATAATCTGGCCGTGAACTCTCTACGCTTACGATACAACTTGCGCATCCGTTGGATATGACGACTGAAGTGCCCTTCTTGCATGAAGTTGGCAATGCAGAGTTGGGTCAAACCAGCGACATTGCCAGCATACAAATCGGAGAGTTGTTCAAAGCGGTCCACCAAGTTTTGCGGAACTACAATATAGGCCGTTCGGAGGTTAGGGAATAACACTTTACTGAATGTCCCCGAGTAAATGACCCGGTCTTGGCTATCTAAACTCTTTAATGCGGGCAGCGGCAGGCCGGTGTGGCGGTATTCGCCGTCGTAGTCGTCTTCAATGATCCAGCTGTCTTGGGTGATTGCCCAATCCAATAACATCTGGCGTCGTTGCAGTGACAGCGAGACGCACGTTGGGCTTTGGTGTGCTGGCGTGATAACGAGAGCTTTGATGCCACGATCTTGAGGAATGGTGACGCCGCTGTCATCGATGGGCACAAACGCGGGCGTCAGGCGCTCATTTTCCAATATCAACTTGGTGAGCGGATAACCCGGGTTTTCAACCCCTACTTTGTCATCGACAGAAAGCAAGGCCTTCGTGATCCACTTTAATGAGTTCACATAGCCGGACGTAATAAAAACCTGCGTCGGTTGACATTGCACACCGCGATACACGTTCAAATATTGGGCAATCGCGAGTCTCAGTTCTGGCAAACCATACACAGAAGGATACGTCAGATTCTCTATCGCGGTATGACGCGCATTTCTTGCGGCCATGCGCGCCCAGCTCTTAAAAGGGAAAGCATCCAGAGCAGGAATGCCAAGCTGAAAAGGGAGGATATCCGTTGTTTGCAAGTCGGCAGAAAAGCCGGGCTGACGCACTGTCACTTCGCTTAAAGAAGGCCTCGGTTGTTCGATAACGCTTTGGCTGACTCGTGTTCCCGCTTGCCCGTTGGCTTCGATAAAACCTTCGGATTTCAGAAGGGCGTAGCCTTCTTCCACGCTGCCACGGGATAGTCCCATCTCTTTGGCGAGAGCACGTGCCGATGGGATTCGCTCTCCGGGTTTGAGTACGCCTTCTAAAATCGCGCTGTGAATCCGCTTGTAAACCAGTTTATAGGCAAACAGTTTGTTCTGGCCTTTTTGCATGTCCAATTATGGTCCATAAAAATCTTAAACTTATGGCTCTTATTGTAAGCCATATTAGCTTGTAACATCACTACCAATACGGCATGACTATCGAAGTTTTGGAGACAATATGAAAATACTATTGATTAACAGTAGCCCGAGGCAACAAACATCTTCGACGTATGCCCTCGCACAAGCATTGCTTCAGCGTGTGTCGACACTGACGCCTGTAAGCGTGACGGAAGAAAACGTGACGCGACTGGCGCAGGTGGATAGCGAATATTCGATCTCCGTGGCGAGCATTGAACAGCAGCACGATGAGTCGACGGGCAGCCTGGCTGTGTCGAATCGATTGATTGACGATTTAATCGAAGCTGACTTGGTGATCGTGGCGTCTCCGATGCATAACTTCTCGCTGCCTTCCGGGTTAAAAAGCTGGGTGGATCATGTAGTGCGCGCTCAAAAGACGTTCGCCATTACGCCAACCGGGAAACTGGGATTATTAGACGATAAACCGGTATATGTGCTTATTTCTTCCGGTGGGAGATTTTCAGGAAATAATGCATATCAACCTGATTTTTTCACACCGTATATGAAAGAAGTACTCAGCACGATTGGCATCAAAAGTGTCAGTTTCTTTGCAATTGAAAGTACCGTTTCTTCTCATGAGGTTATCGAAAATAATATTGAATTCATTCGTCAAAAACTATTATCGCATCTAGAAGAACACGTCATCAAAATCCAATTATTATAAATTTTCCTACTTAAATCTTTAAAGTTACTTCAAATAGGATGCTCACTATGAAGCCTATGTACAAAAAATATTTAAACCTCTTTGTTACGGTGGTATTAAGCCTCGTGTCTTTCTATCAGCAAGCTCGCGCGGAAGAGATTGATTACGCCGCTGACGGTCAGCGTCGAGCTCAGTCGGCGGGCGAACTTTTGGTCGGTAAACCGGCGCCTGATATGAAAATTACCACCATTGACGGCAGTACGATCGACTTGAGCGAGGTGTATGGCAAGAAACCGGTCTATATCAAATTCTGGGCGACATGGTGCATCCCTTGCCGTGAGCAAATGCCCGGGTTTGAAGCCATATACAAGCAATATCGCGATCAAATCGAAGTGATATCGGTCAATACAGGCATTAATGACAACCTGCAGTCGGTGAAACCGTTTTTGAAAAAAATGGGGCTGACGATGCCGACGGTGATTGATGACGGAACTCTCGCTCGAGCCTTAAAACTGAGAGTGACACCGCAACATGTGTTGATTGATAAACAAGGCCGATTTTCTTACTTTGGTCATGTCGATGACGAAAATTTTCACAACCAACTTGAGCGTGTCATTCACCAACCCACCGTTGACAAGGTGACCATAGCTAACTCGTCAGCACCGGATGCGCATACGTATCAAGTTGGCGACACGCTAAAAAATTTAGCGTTCACCACGATTAATGACAACAGCATCGAGTTGAAGTTTGGCGAGGACAATAGCGCCAAAGTCGGGTTGGTCTTTTTTGGCCCTTGGTGCGAATGGTATTTGGAAGAGACAGCACCGGAATCGTCAAAGGCGTGTACACAGGTCCGCGAACTGCTAGAGGAGAAATCCAAATCAAAAAATATGAAGTGGGTTTCAATATCCACCAATGTTTGGTCCTCTGTGGCTGAACTGCACGAATATAAAAAGAGCTATGGAACCAGTTTGCCGATTGTATTTGACGGTGATGGAAAATTATTTGAAGCATTTGGCGTGAACCAAATTCCAACCATTATTTTAATGGATAAAAGTGGACGTATTGAATCGAAAGTCTCAGTGCAAGATAGTGAATTTGAAAATGTTTTAACTTCATTGTGAAATTCTAAAATATAAAGTGTCCCCCAATGGCTGTTATTTTTACTTCACATGAATAATAACAGCCATTCGTTGAATTATTAGAGATGAAAAACATGAAGTACATTGTTCTTTTCGTCCGTATCATCACGTTTACCGCTTGTATAATGGCTTCATTTCAAGCGTTGAGTAACCCTAATGATGGTCCGAACTATTTACTGTCTGCTTCCATTATTACGGCGTCTGAACATCCGTCCGCTGGTCAAACACAAACATTAGCGTTAAAAATGACACCGCAAGCAGGCTGGCATGGGTATTGGGAAAACCCGGGTGACGCTGGTTTTGCCAATCATTTCCAATGGTCTTTACCGAAAGGCGTGACCGTTGGCGAATTGGCCTACCCGGCGCCAAGCCAACTGCTCACCAGTGGTTTAATGAATTACATCTACCACGGTGAATACGTGTTGTTGGCGCCGCTGACGATCAGCAACGACTATAAATACGGCGACTCGGTCGATTTAGCTCTTGAGCTCAATTATTTGGTATGTAACCCAGAAAGTTGTCTACCGGAAAGTCAGTCATTAAGAGTGGCATTGACGGTTGGTGATGGCGCGGCAGAGAGTGCCTTGCAAAATCGATTGAATCAATGGCAAGCACGAATCCCTAAACCCATGCACGAAACCGGGCAGTTTTACACCAGCAACGAGACGTTGACACTGCGTTTGCCATTATCTAGTTCTTTTTTTATGAACAACGTCGATATGAAGAATGTGCACGTGTATCCCGTCATCAACGATTTGATGTCTAACAGCGCCGCTCAACAATTCACATTAAACGATGATCGCCTGACGATGAGCACGGTGAAAGGCGACGCGGACGGCGATCTGTTTGAAGGTGTTCTCGTGCTCAATAGTGGCACATCGTTGCGGTTCAAGGCCGAACGCATCGATGCGCCAAGTGCGTTGTCCGTTCAGCAAGATTCATGGATGGACAATGACATCGCGCTCTCGATGATTGCATTTCTGGGTGCCGTGGCTGGTGGCCTATTGCTCAACATCATGCCGTGCGTATTTCCAATTTTGAGTCTGAAAATTCTCAGTATCGCGCATCAGGGTTCTGAAAAAGAAGCCAGAGCTGGTGCACTCGCCTATACGTTCGGCGCGGTCTTGGTGTGCGTGATGCTGGGCGGCGTCATTCTGGCGCTCAGATCGCTGGGTCATCAAGTCGGATGGGCGTTTCAACTGCAAAGCCCGGTAGTCATTACGGCGTTGATTCTGTTGATGAATGCGATCGGCTTTAACTTGGCAGGGTTGTATGAGATTGGAACGCTTACTTCTGGGTCGCGCTTGCAAGACTCCAAAGGACCCAAAGGCGATTTTTGGACCGGTGTCCTTGCGGCATTTGTCGCGACGCCTTGTACGGGGCCATTTATGGCCACCGCACTAGGTGCTGCCTTGATGTTGCCGCTGGTCAGTGCGTTGATGATTTTTGCCGGATTAGGTTTTGGCTTGGCGTTGCCATTTTTGTTGGTGAGCTTTATGCCAAGGTTGCGAACAGTGCTGCCAAAACCGGGGGCGTGGATGGTCACCGCAAGACGCATTCTTGCACTGCCTATGTTTGTCACGGTGCTGGGACTGTTATGGATATTGATGCGCCAGACCAGCAGCGATTTCACCCTGTTGGTCATTGCGGCGACTATGCTGTCTACCTTTGGCTTGTGGCTAACTGGTTTATGGCAGGTGTCACAACGCAAAATACGCTGGTGGCCAGCCATTGTGTTGAGCTTGATTCCGCTGTTGGTGATGGCCTCGTGGGATTCAGAATCGCTGGTACAGCCATCTCATCTCGAATCCAATGTTCTACCGTTTGAGCAAGCCGAGCTGGATGCGATAAAAGCGGATCACGATGTGTTTTTATACTTCACGGCAGATTGGTGTTTGACGTGCAAAGTGAATGAAAAAACCTCGATAGCGCGAGACAGCGTGCAAGCAGCCTTGAAGCAACAGGGTGTGGTCACTATGGTCGGCGACTGGACCAATGGCGACAGTGCCATCACTCAGTTCCTTACACAGCACAAGCGTTCGGGTGTGCCACTTTATCTTTGGTATCGAAAAGGGGTAGATACACCAGAGGTGCTGCCTCAGATCCTCACCCCCACGATTCTCCTGAATCAGTTGTCCGCACAGTAATGAAATTCAAGCCGTATAAATATATCTATATGGCTTGAGTTTGAATATTAGATGTTTTTATTATGTCGCACAATAAAGTCACTCTTAATCAAAATTATTTCTTTGATATTGAATCAAAGGTGTTAACTAATTTAGTGGGGGACGTTATTAGTCTCGGAGAGAATGAAAAAAGAGTACTGAGTGCTTTTGTTAGCAATGAAAATACAGTGATATCAAAAAAACAATTAATAGAGAGTGTTTGGAATGCCCGAGGTGTTCAGGTGGATGAGGCCAGTGTAACACAAGCAATATCGTCTCTCAGACGCAGTCTAAGTGACTCAATTAAAACGCCAAAGTTCATCAAGACTGAACCTAGAGTAGGTTATAAATTCATAGGAAAAGTTGAACCTGTCGTAAACTTGGAAGACCAGATGATAAGGCAACCTCTGAGCAAAAGACAAGAAACCAAAGAAATAAAATCAAACATAACAGGACATGAGAATATTTACTCTCGTAGAGAGAATGATGTATATGACTCAACACTGCTTTGCTATTCGATATTAGTTTTAATTGTCGTTGTTTTAACGTCATTGATTGTATTTAATTACAATGACTCTCAATGGGTATTGTTATACCTGTAGAATAAAATCGTTTCTTAATGTCATAGAGTGTGTTTGATATTGAAAAACATCCATTCAGTAACAAAAATCAGAAATGAAAAAAGCCGCTGATTGCTCAGCGGCTTTTTCTAATGTGGCGGAGAGATAGGGATTTGAACCCTAGGTACGCTATTAACGTACGCCGGTTTTCAAGACCGGTGCTTTCAACCACTCAGCCATCTCTCCGTAGTGCGACGAACTATACTCGTCAATGATAGTGATGTAAATACGTCATGATGCTAACTGCGCAATATACAACCATTTTTTGCAAATTTAGCTAATCGATGACGTCATGCTCGTTCGATGATTTTGGATATAAAAAAGGCCGACAGGAATTGTCGGCCTCAGTTTCACTAGTTTTTGATTAGCGTAGGATCATTTGTGCGCGTTCTGGGCCCACAGAGATCATTTTCACCGGCACACCCATCAGTTCTTCAACACGTTGAACGTAATGTTGAGCGGCTAGAGGCAGGCTTTCAAACGTGCGGCAGCCTGTGATGTCTTCGTTCCAGCCTTCCATCTGTTCGTAAACCGGTGCCAGAGCAGAAGTTTGTGGCCAAATTGGGTTTTCACTGTGTTCACCTGCGTAGCTGACGCAGATTTTCAGATCTTGCATGCCGCTCAGACAGTCTAGTTTAGTCAGCGCAACTTCAGTTGCTGCTTGCAGTTCAACACCGTTGCGGGTCGCTACAGCATCAAAGTAGCCCATATCGCGTGGACGACCTGTTACTGCACCGTATTCGTTTGCCGCTTCACGGAAGCTGTCTTGCTCTTCCATCGCCGTGATCAGCGTACCGGTACCCACTGATGAACTGAATGATTTTGCTACCGCAATCACGCGCTCTGGACGCAGTGCTGGCAAGCCACTACCCAAACCAGCATAGGCAGCCGTTACGTTGGAAGAAGTTGTCCATGGGTATTCGCCGTAAACTAAGTCACGACCCGCACCCAGCTGCGCTTCAAACAGCAGGTTTTCGTCCTTCGCTTGCAGCGCTTTGAGCGGTTGACTCACGTTACAAATCGCGTCGCGCCATGGCGCAGAAACTTCCAACAGCCATTCGGTCATTTCTTCTGCGGTTTGAGAAAATTCAAATGACGGGTAAAGCGCTTTCAATTGAGGCAATTTCCAGTCCAGCATGAATTGGATACGCTCACGCAATACTTCTGGTTGCTTCAGCCAACCGACCAGAATACCTTTCTTCATGACGCGGTCGCCGTATGCTGGCGCGATACCCTGACGTGTTGAACCGTAAGCGCCATCACCGAGGCGTTCTTCTTCCAGTGTATCTTCCAGTGCATGCAATGGCAGACATAGCGTCGCACGATCTGAAATGCATAGGTTAACGTCAACACCTGCCGCTTTTACTTCCGCAATCTCCTGAGAAAGTGGAGCAGGGCTGATAACCATACCTGGGCCGAGAACGGCAAGACAACCTGGGTTAAACACGCCGCTTGGCAGTTGATGCAGTTTGAATGTACCAAAGTCATTTACAACGGTGTGGCCGGCGTTATTACCGCCTTGAAAACGAATGCTCGCTGCGGCGCTATCTGCCAAATAGTCCACAATACGGCCTTTACCTTCATCACCCCAGTTTGCACCCACAACAACGATAGACGACATGTTTTAATCTCCTCAAAAGTTACCAATCTATCCTAGGGGGCGGACTGAAATAAGAAAAATTAATAATCATTATTGGCTTGATAAGAAATTCATATCGGGATAATTTTAACGACTAAATGTAAGCGCTTATCGTACTGAAGGTCGCGCCTTCACCGTCCTTTCTATCGTTCAGGAGCTGATATGCTTGATCTCCACTGGCTCAACACATTTGTGACGTTGGCTCGTCTTGAGCACTTTGGGAAAGCCGCCAGCGAGTTGCACATGACCCAGCCAAACGTCAGTTTGCACATCAAACAGCTTGAACAGAGCACACGGGTAAAGCTCATTGAACGTAATCCCTTTCGTCTGACTCAGGCGGGTGAACGTTTGTTGCAGAGCGCGCAAAATACGTTGATGGAGCTACAAAGTTGCCAAGCCGATCTCAATGCGATTAACGACCTTTGCCAAGGCACACTCACCATTGCTGCCAGTGACATTATTTCCCGCTGGTTACTGATTGGACCGTTCCAATCGTTTAAGTCGGAATTTCCCGGAATAGATCTGACGCTGCTGAATACGACGTCGTCGCAGGCTGCGGATCTGGTCAAGAGTGCCAAAGCAGATCTTGGCTTTGTGATGGCGCAAAAAGAGAGTCAACCACTGCATTTTACTGAGCTTAAGCAGGTGAAGTGGTGCGCGTTGGGAAATGGCTTGGAAGCGTGGCAGAACGGGGAGGTGGTCGATAATCTTGAAGCGCCAACCTTAATTTTGCTGGGACACGATACCCGCACGCGAGATTTAATGGATCCGGCATTGCCGGATTTAAAATTGCCTAAATATCGCATTATGGAAGTCGGCAGTGTCGATGCACAGATTGACTGGGCAGAAGCCGGATTCGGTATCGCGATTGTTCCGGATTTCGCATTGCATCCCAAGCTCAATCTTCAATCCACCATCACACCCTTACCGACTTTTCCTTCGGCCAGTTTAGGCTATATTGTGCGTCAGAATCAGGTACTGTCGAAAGCAATCAAAAAGCTGCTGCATTGGGTGGACGAAGAAATTATCCGCTCGCCTCATGTCAATTGAGAACGTTTGCCGTATTTGGTGGTCGAATGCATATTGCTTTAAAAATCAACAAATTTGCTTATTGGACGCGTCATTGTCTACAGTTAACGACAAGCCCGAATAGAAAATTCAGTACAAAGTTTGCCTAAAATACTCGTGTATTTACTCTAATTTTTGAAATGCTAATAAAATAATGTTTTATTGATAACCTTTTGAAAATAAACAAAAAATAAAGGTTGAGTATACGCATGTACGCCCGAAAGTGTTTGCAGGTTACTGTGAAGTACTTCAAAATTAGGACGTTAGCATTTCTTCTTAGTTAAGAATGAGGTTTTGATGAAAGTCGCGGATCTATTTAAACATCGTGCAGAAAATCTTGTTAAGCACGCTGAATTTAAGCAGTGGGTGTCTCCTGCTATGCGCGAATACTGGGACGAATTCTTAGGCAAAGCCAACAATCGTCAGCTGTTCTCTTGGGTAAAAGAGTTTCATCAGTCAGCGAATGAAGATGTACAGATGCCGGAGCCTATCGTGCTTAAGCCCGAAGCTCAGGCTGTGTATGACGAACTGATGCCAAACATTGGTGAAGTTATCCATACGGGTGACTGGATTCTGGTGGATCAGGATCGCATTAACCAATTTGGTGCTGTCACGGGAGATATGCAATGGATTCATACTAACCCTGAAAGGGCAGAAGCTGAGTCGCCTTTTAAAACAACGATCGCTCATGGTTTTCTGACGTTAGCTCTGCTGCCAAAACTGACAGACAGTGTGGATGCGGATAACTCACTTTTCCCGACCGCGAAGTTGGTCGTGAATATTGGTCTGAATTCGGTACGTTTTCCTTATCCGGTGAAATCGGGCAGTCGGGTTCGCGCAGTGAGTACGTTGTCTAAAGTGACGCCAATCAAGAAAGGCCTGGAAATCGAGCGTGAAATCAAGGTTGAGATTGAAGGCGTTCGCCGCCCCGGTTGCGTGGTGGTCTCGGTGATTCAACTGCACTTTTAAGCGTATTAAAAATGAAAAAGGAGAGCTGAGGCTCTCCTTTTTTGTGGGCGTTATTTATATTCGCCGACCGGAATGTATCCGTACTCGACAATCAGCGCTTTGGCTCTCTCTGAGCGCAGGAAATCGAGAAACGCTTTTGCTTCTTTGCTGTCCTTGTCGGTGTAGTGCAGGATAAGGAAAGGACGTGACAACGCGTATTTGTGGTCGGCAATGGTTTTAGACGTTGCATCGATGCCTTCAAACTTAATCGCCTTAACCGACTTATCTACTGAGCCTGTTGAGATGAAACCAATCGCCTGCGAGTTGTGGTTAACCAGAGTTTTCACCATGCTGTTGCTGTTGACCACCAGGTTATTCGGGTTAATGTCCGACACCAAACGATCGTTGATGATTTTGGTTAGCCCGAGCAGACTTTCAAAACTGTAACGGGTACCCGAAGAGGCTTCGCGTGTTACTACTGCGATTTTCTGATCGTTACCGCCGACTTGTTTCCAGTTATTAATTTTGCCTTTATAAATGTCATACAGCTGTTCACGCGACAGATCGCTGACAGGATTCGCGCGGTTTACCACGACCGCCAAACCATCGTAAGCAAGTAAAAAGGTATTGAGAGAATCCTCTTCTTCGCTTTCGGTCAGATAACGAGAACTCATGGCAATGTGCGCCACGCCTTTTTTCAGCAGAGTGATCCCCGCGGTAGAACCGACACCCTGAACCGCGATGTAACTATCCGGGTGTGTTGCATTGTATTCTTCTGCGAGCACATCCATGATGCGGGCAACCGACGTGGAACCAGAGACATTAATCTCGCTCGCTTGCGCAAAAGAGGTCAAAAGAGAAAGTGAGCAAAGAGCAGCAAGCGCGACCCGTAGCATAAGTGAACTCCAAAAATAGGTAATAGAACAGGGCATTATGTTATGTCGCTTAGATGACACTTTTGTGAATCATCGGCCTGTTCACATGGGATTGTGTGAAATGTCTCCGGTTTAAGGGGGATGGGTTATACTCAAAACACATTGAGATCATAGAAAATTCAGTTCTTTCAGGAGATACTGAGTCGGTCGGCGGGTTGAGTAAGGCGTTGAGGGAGTCATGGCGGTTATTAGTTTACTGCAGCGTCAGATAGAACGAAGAGCGGAGCTGGTTTGTCACAATCGAAATCAGAGTTTACCCGCGGAATTGGGCAAATCCGGATTTGAATCCATTGAAAATGGGGTGCAGTTTATTCAGAGCCACTTCAAGTTGGACTCGGCCCATTGTGATTACACCAGCCCGGTGGCCAAAGTGATCTGGGAAGAAGAGTCCCGGCTGTGGGCGCTGTATGTACCCTCTGGTCTGGGTGAATCTCCGGAATGGATGCCATACCCTTATTTATCCAAAAGTGGTGATTTGACCGCGTTGATTCGGGAAGTAGAAAAAGATCCTAAATCTTATTTCTGGTCCTGATGGACAAAACGGGAACAATAAAAAAGGCATTCATTTGAATGCCTTTTTTGAGCGTGGGTAATTAAGCCTCGGTTGGCTCCTCGGTGGCTTCTGGAGCGGCTGGCGCATCTGCAAAAACCTGAGTTGGCTTAGCCACTACGCTGCGGTTTTCTTGATTTACTTCAGTCAGAACCACTTCCAGCGTATCGCCCAGTTTGTACACGACTTCTTTATCGATGGATACTGTACCTTCTTCGCCGTTACACTCGATACGCTCTTTATTATCAACAATCAGCGCACCAGGGATGAAAGCCATTGCGCCGTTTTCTAGTAAGCGAACACGCATGCCAGGACGGTTGATATCGAAGATTTCAGCGGTGAAGCGAGTCTCTTTTGCTGGTTCTTCTGCCAGAGTGCGGGCATACAACCAGTCAGCCACGTTGCGTTCTGCAATCTTATGGTGTTTGCGGTGCAGAGCCAGTTCTTCGCCAACTGTTTCATCCGGCTTTTGCACAGATTCTTTACCTAGAATATGTGCTTTCAGCATGCGATGGTTGATCATGTCGCCGTACTTACGAATCGGTGATGTCCAGGTCGCATAAACGTCCAGGCCCATCGCAAAATGAGGCAGTGGTTGGTTACCAATTTCACTGTAGCTCTGGCTCTTACGGATACGGTTATCCAGATAAGAAGTCTCTTGGGTAGACAGCCAGCGACGCAAAGCGGCAAAACCTTCAACCGTGTTTACGCTCTCTTCGCTGCATTGTGCACCGTGCGAGTTCATCAGCTCAACGATATCCGCGACTTTCTCCGGCTTAAAGCCAGCGTGTGTGTTGAACACACCAGTACCAAATGCGGCCTGTAGTGTTTTACCTGCACAGATATTCGCGGTAATCATCGATTCTTCAACCAGACGGTTTGCCGTGCGACGAGAATCGGCGTGAATGGCGACGACATCGTTGTCTTCACTCAGTTCGAAACGATAGTCAGGGCGATCAGGGAAAACAACCGCGTGTGTCTCACGCCAGTTTGCACGTGCCTGAGAAAACTCGTAAAGGTCACGGACAACCTGAGCAATCTCTTCACTTGGTTGCCAGGCGTCGCTTGAGCCTGTTTCGAGCCAGTCTGAAACGTGATCGTAGACCAGACGGGCATGCGACTTAATGTTGGCTGCAAAGAAGCGAATGTCATCACCAATCACACCATCTTTATCGACGGTTACCGTGCAGCACAGGGCAGGGCGCACTTCATTTTCGATCAATGAACACAATTCATCTGCCAGATCGCGTGGCAACATTGGAATGTTGCGGCCTGGTAGATAGATAGTGAAGCCACGTTCGCGCGCCACTTTATCCATATCATCTTCAGGTGTGATGTAGGCGGTCGGATCGGCGATAGCAATAGTCAGGGCGAAACTACCGTTTTCCAGTTTCTTCGCATACAGCGCATCGTCCATATCTTTGGTTGACTCACCATCAATGGTGACGAATGGAATAGTCGTCAGATCCGTACGCTCAAGATCGGCGTCGTCCTTAAGTTCCCAGTTTTCGATACCCGCAGGTTCGCAGTTTGGCAGATCGTTTTCGGCCAACGTCACCCACCAAGGTGCAATCTTGTCATCGGCGTCAGTGATTTTTTCTGAAATCTCGGCAAAGAAACCATTGTCGTCTTTCAGCGGATGTCGAGTCAGATGGGCGACAACCCAATCGCCCTCTTTAAAATCTTCAGGGTTCAGACCTTTCTTGGTCTTTGCCTTGAGCGGCATTTTTTTCAGTTGCGGGTGATCCGGAGCAACGTTCAGTTTGCCTTTGTGGAGTTTAACCCGGCCGATAAAGCGGTTCAGCGATTGTTCGATCAGTTCTTGCGGCTCAGCGAATTCGCGCTCTTTCTCCGTACGGATGATGGCCACCACTTTGTCGCCATGCATACATTTCTTCATGTATGGTGGCGGAATAAAGAAGCTGGTTTTACTGTCGACTTCGAGAAAACCAAAACCTTTGTCGGTCGCTTTAATTTGACCTTCTTTTTTTGGCAGGTTTTCTTGAATCTGTTGCTTTAATTGGGCAAGTAGCGGGTTATCTTGAAACATCTTTTTTATTTCTGACTCGGTTAATTGGGCACACTATAATCATTGACTATGATTATTACTACCGAAAACGTGATTTTCAGCGCTGGTTGAACCTAGTTTAATTGCTGAAATTATCAGCTAATTTCTTGGAATTAAGGCTGTTAGCACGTTACTGAGGCTGCATTTTATCACTACTGAGAAAAAATTGTGATGAATTTCAATTTTTTCTAGCTTTTTTTATGCGTTTAGGGAATAATCCGCCTCCCTTAGATGTCCCTAGTGGCTTGATGCTTTTTGATACTCGTCCGCATCTGAACGGATTCAGCAACTTTCTTGGATTAGTTGGAATGGTAAAGCACGTGGGACCTTGGTTATTCATTATTTTAGTGGGATCCCCATGCAAGAATCTGTCATTCAATTCAGTGACTTAGCACTAAACAGTGCAATCCTTTCTGCCCTTAACGAAATGGGCTTCGTTTCTCCAACTCCAATTCAGGCTGCTGCAATTCCTCTTCTTCTGGAAGGCCGCGACGCACTAGGTAAAGCACAAACAGGTACAGGCAAAACCGCAGCATTCTCGCTGCCACTACTGAACAAATTGGATTTGTCTCAGTACAAGCCACAAGCAATCGTAATGGCTCCAACCCGCGAACTGGCTATCCAGGTAGCGGCAGAAATTAAAAATCTGGGCCAGAACATCAAGGGTTTGAAAGTTCTAGAAATCTACGGTGGTGCTTCTATCGTAGATCAAATGCGCGCTCTTAAATCTGGCGCACATATCGTTGTCGGTACTCCAGGCCGCGTTAAAGACCTGATCAGCCGTGAACGTCTGCACCTGGACGAATGTCATACATTCGTTCTGGATGAAGCGGATGAAATGCTGAAAATGGGCTTCGTTGACGACGTAACTTGGATCATGGAACAAGCACCAGAAACAGCACAGCGTGTTCTGTTCTCTGCAACCATGCCTCCAATGGTAAAAGACATCGTTGATCGCTTCCTACGTGAACCTGCTCGTGTTGACGTTGCCGGTTCTAACCAAACTGTTGCTAAAGTAGAGCAGCAATTCTGGGTTGTAAAAGGCGTAGAGAAAGATGAAGCGATGGCTCGTCTTCTTGAAACTGAAGAAACTGACGCGTCTATCGTATTCGTACGTACTCGCCAAGACACTGAGCGTCTGGCTGATTGGCTATGTGCACGTGGCTTCAAAGCTGCGGCACTGCACGGTGACATTCCTCAGTCTCTGCGTGAGCGTACTGTTGATCACATCAAACAAGGCGTGATCGATATTCTGGTAGCAACTGACGTTGTTGCTCGTGGTCTTGATGTGCCACGTATCACTCACGTATTTAACTACGACATTCCGTTCGATGTGGAATCATACATCCACCGTATCGGCCGTACTGGTCGTGCTGGACGTAAAGGTAAAGCGATCCTGCTGGTTCGTACTAACCAAATCCGCATGCTACGTACTATCGAACGTGTTACTCGTTCTTCTATGGAAGAGATCCAACTTCCACACCGCGATAAAGTGGCTGAAGCACGTCTGAGCCAACTGGCTGTTGAGCTGGAAGCAGAGAAAGAGCACACTTCTCTGGAGAAATTCTCTGAGCTGGTTGAGAAACTGCAAGCTTCTCTGGAACTGGATGCAACGACTCTGGCTGCAATCCTGCTGAAACGTCAGCAAGGTAAACGTCCTCTGTTCTACGTTGGTGAAGACCCAATGCTAGAAGCAATGGAACGTGACAAAGCACGTCGCCGCGAGCGTCGTGAAGGTGGTGACCGTCGTGAAGGTCGTCGTGAGTTTGGTGGCCGTGGTGAGTTCGCTACAAACACTGACTGGGAAACATACCAGCTGCAAGTGGGCCGCGATCAAGGCGTTCAAGTAAAAGACATCGTTGGTGCACTGGCTAACGAACTGGGTCTGACTAAAGGCTCTATCGGTGCCATCAAACTGGCTCAAGGTCACACATTTGTTCAGCTGCCGAAAGAAATGTCTGCTGATGTAACGGGTAAACTGCGTAAGCTGCGTATTCGTCAGAAAGAAGTTGGCGCTGTTGTATGTGACTTCGATGACTTCCGTGAGTCTCGTGGTCGTCGCGAAGGCGGTAACAGCCGTCGTGAAGGTGGTTTCCGTGGTAACCGTGAAGGTGGCAGCCGCGAAGGTGCTCGTCGTGAAGGTGGCTTCCGTGGTAACCGCGAAGGCGGCAGCCGTGAAGGTGGTGAGCGTCGTTTCGATCGCAACCGTGGTGGCGATCACCGTGGTAACCATCGTGGTGAACGCGGTCACAGCCGTCGTCGCACTGAAGCGTAATAGTTCACGCTGCTATATATAAAGAGAGCCCGCGGATAATCTGCGGGCTTTTTCTTTTCCCTGAAATATTCTTACTTTACATTCGTTATGTGAGCTAGGTACAATTCGGTTTCCGTTGATAATCCGGTATTCGTGTTACCGAGTGATCATCGATGGCTCACTTAATCAAACTGAACATGTGTTGCTTAGTGTGCAACACCACTGTAAGGATATCTCATGCCTATTATTACTCTTCCTGACGGCAGTCAGCGTCAATTTGACAACCCGGTTTCTACTCTAGAAGTTGCACAATCTATCGGTCCTGGTCTGGCGAAAGCGACCATTGCAGGCCGTGTTGATGGTGTTCGTGTTGATGCGTGCGATTTGATCGAAAACGACGCAAGCCTTGAAATCATCACCACGAAAGATGAAGTCGATGGTCTGGAAATTGTTCGTCACTCTTGTGCCCACTTGCTTGGCCATGCGCTGAAGCAACTTTACCCACAAGCAAAAATGGCGATCGGTCCAACTATCGATAGCGGCTTCTACTACGATATCGATCTAGAAGAATCTCTGTCGCAAGACGACATCGAGAAGATCGAAGCTCGCATGAAAGAGCTGGCGAAAACCAAATATCAGGTTGTTAAAAAGAAAGTCAGCTGGCAGGAAGCGCGTGACACATTTGAAGCGCGTCAAGAACCATACAAGATGGAAATCTTGGACCAAAACGTTGCTCGCGATGATCGTCCTGGTCTTTATCACCATGAAGAATACATCGACATGTGTCGCGGTCCGCATGTGCCAAACATGGGCTTCTGCCAACACTTCAAACTGTTGAACGTGGCAGGTGCCTACTGGCGCGGCGACAGCAATAACAAAATGCTACAACGTATCTACGGTACTGCGTTCCACGATAAAAAAGCGCTGCAAGCTCACCTGACTCGTCTGGAAGAAGCGGCGAAACGTGACCACCGTAAGATCGGTAAGCAGCTTGACCTGTTCCATATGCAGCAAGAAGCACCAGGTATGGTGTTCTGGCATCACAATGGCTGGTCTATTTTCCGTGATCTGGAAGTCTTTATTCGTCACAAGCTGACAGAATACGGTTACCAGGAAGTAAAAGGTCCTTTGATGATGGACCGCGTTCTTTGGGAACGTTCAGGTCACTGGGACAAATACGCAGATGCGATGTTTACAACGTCATCTGAGAACCGTGATTACGCAATCAAGCCAATGAACTGTCCGGGTCACGTGCAGATCTTTAACCAAGGTCTGAAATCGTACCGTGATCTGCCACTGCGTATGGCAGAGTTTGGTTCATGTCACCGTAACGAGCCATCGGGTTCGCTGCACGGTATCATGCGCGTTCGTG
Source organism: Vibrio fluvialis (assembly GCF_900460245.1). Classification (NCBI taxonomy): domain Bacteria; kingdom Pseudomonadati; phylum Pseudomonadota; class Gammaproteobacteria; order Vibrionales; family Vibrionaceae; genus Vibrio; species Vibrio fluvialis. The sequence continues at coordinate 1,601,167 of NZ_UHIP01000002.1, read as the reverse complement.
GCTTTACTCAGGACGATGCTCATATCTTCTGTACTGAAGACCAAATTCAGGAAGAAGTGACATCGTGCATTAAGATGGTGTACGACACATACACCACTTTCGGTTTCGAAAACATTGCCGTGAAACTGTCTACTCGCCCAGAAAAACGCGTAGGTAGTGATGAGATTTGGGACAAATCAGAAGAAGCACTGAAATACTCTCTGGAAGCGATGGGTATCGCTTACGAAATTCAAGAGGGTGAGGGTGCATTCTACGGTCCTAAGATCGAATTCACGCTATACGACTGTCTGGACCGTGCGTGGCAGTGTGGTACTGTGCAGCTCGACTTCAACCTGCCTTCGCGTCTAGGCGCAACATACGTAGGTGAGAACAACGAGCGTTTGGTACCTGTAATGATTCACCGCGCGATTTTAGGCTCATTAGAGCGTTTTATCGGTATTCTTATCGAAGAATACGCAGGTTTCTTCCCAACTTGGTTGGCGCCAGAGCAAGCAGTTGTCGTAAATATTACAGACAAACAAGCTGATTACGCTCAGGAAGTGGCTCAAAAGCTACAAAAATGTGGTATTCGAGCAAAAGCGGACTTGAGAAATGAGAAGATAGGCTTTAAAATCCGCGAACACACTTTAAAGCGTGTCCCGTACATGTTGGTTTGTGGCGACCAAGAAATGGAAGCCGGAGAAATTGCAGTACGTACACGTAAAGGTAAAGATCTTGGTAAGTTTAAACTGGATGACTTTATTTCACATATCCAGACCGAGATTGCTGCCCGTAAGTTAAATCTGGAGGAATAAACTATTAAAGGCGGAAGACGTGGCCAAGTACCGGCCAAACAAAACCAGCACCGTTTAAACGGTGAAATTCGTGGCGTTCGTGAAGTTCGTTTAACAGGCGCTGACGGTGAGTCTGTTGGTATCGTTTCGATCCAAGAAGCACTAGCAGCAGCCGAAGAAGCTGGTATGGATCTTGTAGAGATCAGCCCTAACGCCGAGCCACCAGTCTGTCGTGTAATGGACTATGGCAAATTCCTCTTCGAAAAGAGCAAAGCTGCTAAAGAGCAGAAGAAGAAGCAAAAACAGATCCAGATTAAGGAAGTTAAATTCCGTCCTGGGACTGATATTGGAGACTATCAGGTAAAACTACGCAACCTGACCGGTTTCCTTGAAGAAGGCAACAAAGTGAAAGTAACAATTCGCTTCCGTGGCCGAGAGATGGCTCACCAAGACATCGGTGTTGACGTTCTGAATCGTTTGAAAGAAGACACTGCAGAATTTGCTGTTGTGGAATCTTTCCCAACGAAGATTGAAGGTCGTCAGATGATCATGGTTCTAGCCCCTAAGAAGAAGTAATTAACGGCTTGCAAGTAATAAACCTGGCCGAGTTGCTTAAGGTAACGAGGTTGGGTTTTATTCGCCCTAATTACGTTGTTTATTAAACTACTACAATGCGGAGTTATTCATCATGCCTAAGATGAAAAACAACAAAGGTGCTGCTAAGCGTTTCAAGAAAACTGCTGGTGGTTTTAAGTTCAAACACGCTACCAAACGTCACATCCTGACTAAGCGTACAACTAAGAACAAACGTCAACTACGTCCAAACTCAATTCTTCCTAAATGTGAAGTTGCGGGTATCGTTCGTTGTCTGCCATACGCTTAATTTGTTTTTAGTTTTTAATTCGTTTAGTTTAGGAGAAGCATAATGCCTCGCGTAAAACGTGGTGTACAAGCTCGTGCACGTCATAAGAAAGTTCTGAAACAAGCTAAAGGTTACTACGGTGCACGTTCACGTGTTTACCGCGTAGCTTTCCAAGCAGTTACTAAAGCTGGTCAATACGCTTACCGTGACCGTCGCGCTAAGAAACGTCAATTCCGTCAACTGTGGATTGCACGTATCAACGCGGCTTCTCGTCAAAATGGTCTATCTTACAGCCGTTTCATCAACGGTCTTAAGAAAGCATCAATCGAGATCGACCGTAAGATCCTGGCTGATATCGCAGTATTCGACAAAGCAGCGTTTGCTGTTCTTGTAGAAAAAGCGAAAGCTGCTCTGTAATTAGCAGAACCGGTTTAAGAGAAGGAGAGCATTTGCTCTCCTTTTTTCTTTTCTGGAATTCTTCGTCTCTTAGTTCAAATACCTTCTAGAGCTCTCGGTCCCTCACTTTCATACGAAGTTACTTGTCAGCGAACTCGCGCAGATGTGTTCGGCCATTTAACGATTTCGTCGTTAGTATTCCTGTTCTGGAGGTGGTTTTTTTGACAAAGGAGGCAGAGGATTTGGCAGGGAAAAATACGGCCCCGAAGGAGCCGTAGAGAGATTTAGATTTTGGAAACTTTGCGTGATGCGGACTCAGAACGACTCGCCCAACGCATGCCAACAGAGATGAGCACAAGGGTAGCGAGGTAAAAAGTGAGCTGAATCGCAGTTGGCCGAGCTTGATAGCCAACCAAAATATGCAATAGCTGACCAGCGATTGAACGTTCAGACAAGATAGAACTGGAGTTCCATAATGGTGCCTGAGCGGTCAGAATGCCCGCTTGCATCAGATAACCAGCCGCTGACGCCGCGAGGCCTGCAGCTAAGAACAGAATCATCCAGCCCGTCACTTTGAACAGCAGATGAGTCGGAATGCGTAATAGGCCGAAGTAGAGCAGAGCACCTGCAATGATGCCCGAAACGACGCCAAAGATTCCGCCTGTCAGCAGCGATATACCCGAATCACCGCCCGCCGCGACACCATACAGGAACAGAACCACTTCCGAACCTTCGCGCAGTACCGCAAGGCCAGTGGCGACAGATAGGAAGTAAAGTGGCAATGAGCCTTCGTTCACTTTGGAGCTGACCTGCTTTAAGTGAGCGACTAGTTCGCGGGCATGCTTTGACATCCAGATGTTGTGCCATGCAAGCATCAATACTGCCGTCAACAAGATACCAGCATTAAGCAGTTCTTGCCCCATACCTTCAAAAGTTGACGCAATGGCACCTGCGGAGAAGGCGACGGCTAAAGCGCCAAAGAGACCAGCGGTGGCACCTCCGAAAATCCAGCGAGTTCGGCCAGGTAAGCCTTTAGTGGCGGCCATCAGAATCGTGACAATAAGCGCGGCTTCCAGCACCTCTCGAAAGACAATAATTGCGGAACTCAGCATGAGTATTCCTCACTTACTTAACGATCAAAGCACCTTTAGCGGTGTCTTCATGGAATTCACCGATAAACTCAAATTCGCCCGGGCCGAAAGGACCAACCAAAATGGTTGCTTCACCGTGGCCTGCGATCACTTTTTCAGCATGGAAATCTTCACCTTCAAATTCTTCAGCCGTGTCATCAAGGTTTTTCACAATCAGTTTTACCTGTTGATGTGCCGGAATCTCGAGTTGTGCTGGGTGGAATTGGTGATCCTTAATTTCAATCTCGAAAGTAGGAGTGTCAGCCAGTGCCGGCAGGCTCGCGCTCAGAAGGAGTGGCAGCAGAAGGAATTTTTTCATCTATGAATATCTCAGTTAAACCAAATAAGAATGGTTATTATATTTATTGTTAGTAAATGTAACAAACTATTTAATTTAATGAGTGGACCGACAAGTCGGGTTCTGACCCAACCGATACCGAAAAGATGACTCAATAATGCTATCCAATGCATAACAAGAGCCGTTAGTATGGCTTGGTCGTCAACTTCTTCTTCATGGAAATCAGTATCACGTCAGGGAGGCATCCGTATGGGCAAGCAATTTTCTTCATTATCGGATCAACATATCGAGTTTATCGCACAGCAGAAGATCTACTTTGTGGGAACGGCGGCAGAGAGTGGGCGGGTCAATATCTCTCCTAAAGGCAGTGATTCACTAAGAGTGATCAGTCCAACGCAAATTGCTTGGTTGAATTTGACCGGGAGTGGAAACGAGTCTGCGGCACACGTGCTTAGAAATACGCGAATGACGGTGATGTTCTGTGCTTTCGATGGTGCTCCTTTGATTCTGCGTGCCTACGGTGAAGCTAAAGTACTGCACACCAAGGATAGTGAATGGTCTCAGTATGTCGGGCTCTTTCCGGCCAGTGTCGCATCGCGCCAAATCTTTCTTTTGGATATTGATATGGTGCAGTCATCGTGCGGAATGTCAGTACCTTATTTCAATTATGAGGGCGACCGCGATGAGTTGGCTAAATGGTCAGATCGCCAAGGCGTGGAAGGTATTGAACAATACTGGCTGAAGAAAAACCAAAACAGTATTGATGGTTTTGATACGGAGATCGCGCATCGCGCGGACATTAAACTAACTTCTTGATTGTCGTTTAATTTATAGAAAACTCGTTATGCAGGAGAATAACTGTAGCTGATCGCTTGTTTCAAAGTTCACTCTTTCCAATCCTGATGTCGTCTATGTTAGCGTATGTCTACATCGACAATGTGTATGAATCCATAGCTCTCAACGTGGAGTGAACAGTCTGAATGCGTCGTTTTATGTGTCACGGAAAAGGAGCCTTGATGGTCACCGTACAATTTTTGCAAAAAGAAACCACACTCACCTATATTGATGTTCATGCTGCGACATATCGTGAAGAGCTGGTACAACTTACCGAGCAAGGATTCGTTGTCAGCGGTAAACCAGTGACGGCAGAAACGATCAAAGAGTGCTTGGCTGAGTATAAAAACAGAGATGAGGTAACAGTTCAAGAGTATGCAATACTGTCAGTAGTCTGCGCGCTTTTCAGTGTTGCTTAACGTCAATCGTTCAATCTAATGCCCAATGAATGGTTCGTTGCCTTTACAGGCAAATGATTAAGGCTCGCCAGCCTTGAACAAAGGAATAGGGTGGAATGCTTCGAATCTGTTAGACTGCCCGCTTGCGCCGCTGGTATTCAGCGGCGAATTACTTCGATATTGGAATAGAATTGATGAGCCAACCACAACCTAATAATCCGTTGCATGGATTAACCCTTGAGAAAATCCTGACTCGTTTAGTTGAATACTATGGTTGGAATGGTTTGTATCGCGAAGTCCGAGTGAACTGTTTTGAGAATGATCCGTCGATCAAATCGTCACTCAAGTTTTTAAGAAAGACACAGTGGGCAAGAGATAAGGTTGAAGCGCTGTATATCAATACGTTTACCTGATAATCCTTTCTTTGGCCTGCAATATTGAGCAGGCCAAGCCCCTTCAAATCTCTCACTATCACCGTTTTCTATGGCGCTTCACGGGCATCGTGGTACTAATTAAAAGTCGTTCCGGTGCTCTTTCAGGCATTGAGTGTTGCAAGGAATCAACATGTCATTTGTTACTGGTCAGCCTAAAATTGTACTGCGTTTGGAAGGGCTTTGTATCCTTCTGATTTCTTTGCTTTTCTACTCTACCTCCGGATTTAGCTGGAGCTCGTTTGGCTGGCTGTTTCTTGTGCCTGATATCGCGCTGCTAGGTTACATGTTCAACCCTGTAGTAGGCGCAGTCGCTTATAACATCACACATTCTCTACTTATCCCACTGGGATTGGCCGCTGTTGGCGTAATTCTTGGGGGATCTCTAGCTTTGTCGTTAGCCACAATCTGGATCGCGCATATCGGGTTTGATAGAGCACTGGGCTATGGGTTGAAATACGGCAGTGGCTTTACCCACACGCATCTTGGCCGAATCGGCAGGGATCGCTACAGCGAAGAGATGTAATTCGCTCAGGCATGAAAAGGAATATAAAGGAGAAGTCGATGAAAGCTGCTCTAGTGACTGGAGGCTCGAAAGGCATCGGCCTTGAAATGGTTTTGCGTTTGTTGGCCCTTGGCTATCAGGTTATCACTTGCTCGCGAAACCCAACGATCTGGCAACAGGCTGTGGCGCATTATCCCCAATTGGAATCCGTCGATTACCATGCCTTGGATATTGCTGATGAACAGGCGGTCATTCGCTTCTTCGGCACTATCGACGCGCGGTATGGGAAACTGGATGTCGCGGTGAATAATGCTTCACCAGCATTGGCATCGCGCGGTGCGTATGAGACTGTCGCCGACTACCTGCTCAAAGATACGCTCAATCAGGATTTTTGGGCACAAGCGTTATGCCTGAAGTATGAACTTGGCTTGATGTCTTCCGGTGCCTCGATTGTGAATATCAGCTCAGTCAATGGCCTGAGACCAACGCCAAATGCAGCCATGTACAGTGCCGCCAAGCATGCTCTGGAAGGGCTGACTCGTTCGTTGGCTCTGGAAAATATTGCCCAAGGCATCCGTATCAACGCCGTTGCACCAGGTGTTACCTGGACGCCAAGATGGGATGAACGCCAGTTAGAAGTCCCCTCAATACGTGACGATGTATCTGCAGTGGTACCGATGGAACGTTTTGCCCGACCTGATGAAATCGTCGACGCCGTTGAGTTTTTAATTTCAGCAAAAGCGAGTTATATCGTCGGGCATACTTTGGTGGTCGATGGTGGTTTGTCGCTCGCTTAACAAAGGCCATCGTGTTGCTGGGTATCATAGTGGCCTATACATCAGCCAATTGCTTGCAATGATAGAATCCATTTACCAAAACATGTGGGATAACTTCAGTGAAGCCGTTCGTGATGAGCGGTATGTTCAGGATCCTTATCTCAAAGACAAAGCCGATACACGTCGGGGTATCACTGCGCTCGCCTATTTGCAGCCCAACAGCCCGTTAGTGACAGCAAATATCGACGAGTTTTTGCATCAGGTCCGAAAGCTGGAACCAGAGCAATATTTCTATCCGCAAAACGAACTTCATTTAACCCTGCTGTCGGTCATCTCTTGTGAAGCGGGTTTTCAGTTGTCGGATATCGACATTGACCACTATGCGGATGTGTTTCTGCAAGCTTTAAGTCACGTTGAGCCGATAGAAATTGAATTTCGCGGAGTCGGTGCTTCGCCGGAATGTATCGTGATTCAGGGGTACCCCATCGGACATGGGTTGAGTCAATTGCGCGATCAATTGAGGAGTGGTTTTAAAAAATCAGGACTAAGAACGAGCGTCGATAGCCGCTATAAGTTGGTCACCGCACATGCCAGCGCAGTACGCTTCCGTTCGCCTATGAATGATGCTAAAGCGCTGCGTAAACTGTGTCAGCAGTTTCGCCAACATTCATTTGGCAGATTGAACGTATCGGCCTGTGAGCTGGTGTTTAATAATTGGTATCAACAGCGGGCCGTCACCCAATTATTGGCGCAATGTTCGCTGTCTTATCCAGTTAGTGTCGAAAAATAGCTCAATCAACCTATTTGATCGATCCTGCGCGCCACTTTTGCGTAAGAAGAAGGTTTATGGAAATCGCAGCGTGGGAGTTCGGGCGTGAATATTTTTATTCTGGATGACGATATTAAGTTATGTGCGCAATATCATTGCGATCAACACGTCGTCAAAATGATTCTGGAAAGCGTACAATTGCTATGTACAGCTTTGAATAAAAAGGGTTTTGAGACACCTTACAAGTCAACTCACGTGAAACATCCTTGTGTTTTGTGGGTTGAAGAATCTTACGATAATTTTCTCTGGTTGACCGAGCTAGTACGTGAATTGAATACAGAGTATAAGTTTCGTTACGATAAATCGGTAGACCACAAATCTATGGCAGTATTGGAGCTGATTCAGCAGCACACGTATCCATTGATTGGGCTGACCGAGTTTGCTCAAGCGATGCCGGATGAATACAAAATCCGTGGCGATGCGGTCAGTGCCTACCGACGTTTTTATCTCGCTGAGAAAATGGGTTTTGCCCGCTGGACAAAACGCGAGGTACCAGCGTGGTTGACGGCTCAAACGGTTTAATCTGCCTCTAGCGCGAACTAAGCGGCCAAGTTGGCCGTTTCTTGTGCATGGAACGGTAAACGCATTTAACACAATGAAGGAGCATTTATGACCCCCGATCAACAGGCATTGCTGGATGAATACTTTGCGACATTGTCGTCATCACAAAAAGAAGCCATTCCACAGGTCTCGGCGGAATATTTCTGCGCGGATGAATACAACGCGAACGAGTGCGCTCGCCTAATAAATGACGATGTTAAACGCGCTTCATGTAGCCTGAAAGCGGGCTATGATGCCGACAGTGAACCATTGCCAGAAGTTGGACGCATAACGGTTGTTCTCAATTGGCAGCAGGAGCCCGTGTGTATTATTCGCCTCAACAAAGTCGAAGTGATGCCCTTCAATCAAATCAGTGCGGAATTCGCTGCGCTTGAAGGTGAGGGAGATGGTACGTACGCGTGGTGGCGTGCAGTTCACATCGATTTCTTTACGCAGTACGCTCAGGAAGTTGGCGTGGCGTTCAACGAAGAGTCTGATATCGTTCTCGAGTACTTTGAGAAAGTGTTTCCACTTAAATAGTCTGAATCAAGGTTTTCATCAGTGATGGGAGAGATCCAGCATGAAACGAATTAATGTCGTTGGGACCAGCGGAAGTGGCAAATCGACGTTTGGCCGTCAACTTAGCCAGCAGATCTGCGCGCCTTACATCGAGATGGATGCCTTATTCTGGCAACCCAACTGGGAAGAAACACCGGATGCAGAGTTCTTCGTTCGCGTTGAACAGGCGTTAAGTGGCGATGCATGGGTGCTGGATGGTAATTACAATCGCACTGTACCAGTCAAGTGGCAGCGGGTGGATACCGTCATCTGGCTGGATTACTCATTTACGCGCACCACTTGCCAGGCGATAAAGCGGGCCGTATCACGTAGCTTGTCTGGCCGTGAATTGTGGCCCGGGACAGGGAACCGGGAGTCGCTGCGTAAAAGTTTCTTCAGCCGTGATTCCATCGTGTGGTGGACGCTAAAGACTTACTACAAAAATCGTCAGCGTTATTTGACGATGATGCAAGACGCTGACTTTAGTCACATACGCTTTATTCATCTACGCAATCCCCGTCAAGCGGCGCAATTATTGAAAAGCTCTGACGTACGCTGAACATTCATCGGACTTTGGTTGGTTAAAGTTTTCAATATCAAATATCGATATAAAACTCACTAATGAGTAAGGTCCGATGAAAAACTATCTTTTGATTGCCGCAGTGTCGTTTACCTTGTTTGGCTGCCAGCTTACCCGTGTGGAAGGTCGTGTTGATGATGTTGACGTGAAAGTCAGATCAAGCGATTCACACGATGGTGATTATGGCCGTTTCTGTCCTCCGGGGCAGGCCAAAAAGGGCAACTGCTAACATGCCCGATTAAACTGAAAAAGCCAGCGTTTATCGTCTGGCTTTTTTTCTATTCTGGTGGCATGGTGTAGGCATTATAACGAAACGTTAATGCTGGATTATCAGGAAGTTAATATGTCAGTGACCATCACCACCACACCAACGGAAGCCGAAATAGAGATCATCCGAAATGGCTTACGCGAACACAATTTTCCGCATTTAGGTCATGTGTACCGTACCGATATTGCCTGTTTCACGGAAGATGAACACGGTGTCAAAACGGGAGGGCTTTATGGTGAAATTTTTGGCCATTGGCTCATGGTTAAGTTTCTTTGGGTCGATAAAAACCGCAAAGGTCGTGGACTGGGCAGTGATCTGCTGCTGCAGGCTGAGGCGTTTGCCCGTGAGAAAGGATGCCAGGCTTGTCTGCTTGATACGTTCAGTTTTCAAGCCAAACCGTTTTATGAAAAACTGGGTTACGAAGTGCAGATGATCCTGCACGATCATCCGGTGTCCACTGAACGCTATTATCTGACCAAATCGCTGGTTTAATCGCTATGGCAAGCACTGAATCCGAATCGGCTGTTCCGTCTCCCTGTATCCGTAACTGCTGCCTGGACGACAACGATGTGTGTCTGGGCTGTTTTCGTACGCTAGAAGAAATTCTTGCCTGGACACGATCAAGCGAGCCTGAAAAGGCGGAGATTCTATTGCGCTGTGCTGCCAGAAAACGCGCCAAATTCAACCGCCGTTGAAATATGCCACTATGCGCTCAAGCCTTGCAGTGACTGGTCTGTCAACTTATGAACGAGGGATCGCTGGTCTATACTTACCGGGTACAAACAGGAGGTAAGTATGCCTAAATATGTTATTGAACGGGATCTTGCGGGGGCGGGTAGCCTGACGCAGGACGATCTCAGAGCGATTTCACAGAAATCATGTAACGTGTTGGAAGTTTTAGGCCCGAAAATTCAGTGGGTTGAGAGCTACGTGACGCCGGATAAAGTGTATTGTGTGTACATTGCGCCTGATGAAGCGCTGATTCGCAAGCATGCGGAGATGGGAGAGTTTCCGGTCAGTGCAATCTACCCGGTGAATGCGGTGATTGACCCTACCAGTGCGGAAGCCTGAAAAAACAGCGACTCATGTTGTGTAATGAGTCGCTGCTATTGAATCATCCATGAAAACCTTACTCCTGTTGGTGTGTTCCGGTTTAGCGCCGATACCATGGACTCCCTGAGAGAGTACCAAGCTCGTTGAGCGTAGAACTGTGTACTCTGTTAATCGTTATTTACAATCATTCCCCAAAGGCAACAAACCCACTTCATCATTATGAGTTGATGACGAGATTGTTGTTCTCATCCGTGTACAGGCACGCCTGATTACGTTGGATAAGCTGAACGGCATACGAAGGCGACACAGCGTGCAGCTGGCCTTTAATATGAAGTGCTGGTGATTCCCAGGCTTCATCTTTGTACATGCCGGTTTGAGTATACTGAATCATTACTTTCATGGAACTTCCTCACATAATTATCATTATTTGCTTTTTTAAAATATGGCGAGAAATTGAGTTGTGCATCTGTTAAAAATGAAACATTATTTTTACCAATTAGCCGTCGCTCATTTATCCGGAGTGGGTGATGATGACGTGCTACTCACTTTCTTTGGTGCTTGGGCGGCATGCCCGATGACCGATACCGCGCTTTACTCTTACCTATAGGAAATATGTATGGACTACCCAATAGAAGCGTCATGTCAGTGTGGCCAAGTGAGCTACAAACTTCACGCCGCGCCGAAAAAAGTGATTGCCTGCCATTGTCAGGAGTGCCAGAAGCTTTCGACGGCACCGTTTAGTGTGACTGCTATGATTCCCGCCGATGCGATTGAATTCAGCGGCGAAATGATCAAATGGGGACGTATTGCCGCCAGCGGTAATTTGAATGACGGTTATTCCTGCAGCACCTGTGGCAACCGTATTTACCAGTTCAACCCTGCGCAACCAGAGATCATCAAGCTCAAACTTAAACCTGTAGGCTTAAAAGACGACACGCTGTTTGAACCTTCGGCGCACGTCTGGATAAGTGAAAAACTGAGTTGGGTGGTGTTACCGGAAGGTGTGCCAACGTTTGACAAACAAGCTTGAGTCATGCCTCCTGATCCCCAGTTAACATACGAGGCGGGCCGAATAGCCTGCCTCGAAACGGAACGCCTTATTCTTCGTCAATGGCGTGACAGTGATTTCCCTGCCTTCGCTAAGATCAACGCTGATGTCCTGGTAATGAAACATTTCCCTGCCGTTTTGAGTCAGGCTGAGAGTGATGCTCTGGCGAAGCGAATTCAATCTTTGATTGCCGAAAATGGTTGGGGATTCTGGGCAGTCGAGTACAAAGAAACGGGCGATTTTCTCGGCTTTGTCGGTTTGCATCGGCAAGCAGAAACCAGCGCTCTGCCATTTGCGCCTTGTGTCGAAATTGGCTGGCGTCTGGCCTCACCTTGCTGGGGGCAGGGCATCGCAACCGAAGCCGCGAGGGCTGCACTCCACTTTGCCTTTGCTGTGCTTGACCTGAGGCAAGTGTTGGCATTCACTGCTTTAACTAATCAGCCATCGCAACGAGTGATGAGCAAATTGGGTATGCAAAACTGTCACGCAGATTTCCTTCATCCCGCCTTACCCGAAGGCCATCCGCTACAGTGCCATTGCCTTTACCACATTACCCGCGAACAATGGCTCACGGCCAGTTAGATCGATTCAGCGAGGTTTCAATGAATATCAAAGCATTTTCCGAACTCACCGGGTTGAGTACCTATACACTGCGCTATTACGAAAAAATAGGCCTGCTGAAAAATGTCCAGCGGACACCGAGCGGACGCCGTGTTTACACCAGTAAAGAAGTCGACTGGGTACGGTTTATTGTCCGTTTAAAAGAGACCGGAATGCCACTGGGTGACATTTTGCAGTATGCAGAGCTACGAGCTTGTGGCACAGTAAGTCATTCGGAACGTCAGCAACTGCTTGAAGAACATCGAAAACAACTCAAAGCCCATCTGGACACTCAACTGAGCCATCTCCAAGCGCTGGACAGAAAAATCGAATGGTATAAAGCGCAGGAAATCCATTGACTTAGAGTGCACTCTAACTTGTAAGGTTCTTTTGTTCATTTAACAGGAGAATCGAAATGACACACTCTCGTTTTACGGCCGGCCTGGCCAAACTCAATGAAATCGATGGTGACGCGGGTCAGAAAGTGATGGAAAGCCTGCAGGGTATCTGTCCTGATTTGGCGCGCTTTACGGTGGAATACCCGTTTGGCGACATCTACAGCCGGGAAGGGCTGGATCTTAAGTCGCGTGAAATTGCCACCGTCGCGGCGCTGACTGCTTTGGGCAATTGCACACCACAGTTAAAAGTGCATCTTAACGCCGCACTCAATGTCGGTTGCACTGAAGATGAACTTAAGGAAGTGATACTGCAAATGTCGGTTTATGCCGGGTTTCCCGCAGCATTGAACGGGATGTTTGCCTTTAAAGAGGTGCTGGCGGAACGATAACCCATGTACACGCGAGCAGCACAGCCATCATTCAAAGGAAGGAAATATGATCAAACAAGTCGGCCCAACGGTTATTCGGGAAAAACATCGTGCAACCTGCCATTGCGGCGCTGTCGAGTTGGAACTCAGCTTGCCTGATGGCATTGTGGATCCACGCCGTTGCGATTGTTCTATTTGTCGCCGTAAAGGGGCCATTGTGGCATCGGTGACACTGGATGCGATACGCATTGTGAAAGGGCAGGAAGCGCTGCGTCTCTATCAGTTCAATACTCAAACCGCGAAGCACTATTTTTGTTCGGTTTGTGGTATTTACACGCATCATCAGCGTCGCTCCAATCCCCATCAGTATGGTTACAACGTTGGTTGTCTGGAAGGGGTTAATCCTTTTGATTTGGGTGACGTTGTCACGAATGATGGTGTCAATCATCCTGCCGATCGTTAAAATATTTGTCAGCAAAACAGTAATCGCCATCGTCAGTGGCAAAGGAACAGACAGAAATGGATATTCGAAGTGTATTGGGATCATTGCTGGTGGTGTTGATTTGGGGACTGAATTTCTCGGTCATCAAATTTGGCCTTGAAGAATTACCGCCCATCATGTTTTCAGGATTGCGATTCTTGATTGTCGCGATTCCGGCCGTGTTTTTTATTCCCTTCCCGAAAACGTCGATATGGAATGTCATTGGTGTAGGGGTGTTCCTCGGCGTGTTGAAATTCAGCTTCCTGTTCGTCGCGATGAAAAGTGATGCCTCAGCGGGTATCTCATCGCTGCTGCTTCAAGCGCAGGTGATTTTCACTGTGCTTCTCAGTGTGCTGTTACTTAAAGAAAAGATCACCAAAGCACAGTTTTTCGGGATTGCGATCGCGGCGATCGGTTTTAGCCTGTTTTTCTTTACCGCTAACGGCAACGTAACACTGACTGGCGTGACACTGATTTTATGCGCGGCCTTGTTCTGGTCGATTTCCAACCTGATCATGAAACGGATTAAAAACGTCAATCTGCTGCATTTCATGGTTTGGGCGAGTTTGGTTCCGCCACTACCGCTGTTTGCTATCTCGTATCTGGTCGAAACTCGTGACCCGCTGGCAGTACTGGCTGCGACCAGTGTGCAGGCCTGGTGGTCAGTGATTTACGTTGGTTACATTTCTACTTTGGTGGCGTTCGCCATCTGGGGTTGGCTGTTGAATCATTACCCGTCCGCATCGGTGACACCTTTTGCGCTGTTGATCCCGGTGGTGGGGATGGTAAGTTCCAGCTTGTTGCTGGATGAAACCATGAGTCACTTGGAAGTGATGGGAGCGGTTCTGATTTTATGCGGATTATCGGTATCGGTACTCGGCGGCATGGTGATAAAAATGCTTGCCCGGCGTGCTCCGAAGGCTGCGCTCAGTAAGTCGGAATAACACAAACAAAAAAACGGAAGGCCAAGCCTTCCGTTTTTCTTATCTGCAATGATTATAGCGCTTCTAGAATCGCTTCAACTTTGCTCACTTCAAACGATTTTGGCGCTTCTACGTTCAGAGTCGTCACAACGCCGTCTTCAATGATCATCGCGTAACGTTGTGAGCGTACGCCGCCAAAGCCAGCGGTGTCCATTTCCAGACCCAGTGCTTTCGTGAAACTTGCATCGCCGTCTGCCAGCATCATCAGTTCAGATGCGTTTTGCGCTTCGCCCCAAGCTTTCATGACGAATGCATCGTTTACCGCAACACAGGCGATGATGTCGACGCCTTTTTCTTTCAGTTTGTCTGCTTGAACGACGTAACCTGGTAGGTGTGCTTCTGAACAGGTTGGCGTGAAGGCACCTGGTACAGCAAACAGTACCACTTTTTTGCCGGCAAACAGTTCTTTAACGTTGTGGTTAACCATACCGTCTTTCGTTAGCTGGCTCAGTGTACCTTCTGGCAGGTGTTGTCCTTGTTCGATCATGATGATTCCTTAATTTGGATAGGAGTGAATGGGATAAGACTCTATCCACAGTCTAGTCCCAAATGGGCGATCTAAAAACAGAGAAACCTTGGGGATATTGAGATATTTCTGCTTTCGCAGGTTGTACGCTGCTTAAAGCAGCGTTATGTTGGTAACCGTCTGACATTAAACAGTTATCACAGGGAGTGACGCATGCAGGTGGAATACTTTTCCGAACGTCAAATCAGCGTTGATCAATTCATCACGCTGCTGAATGAAACATCGTTGGGCCCTCGCCGGCCAATGGAAGATCGCGAGTGTATTGAAGGTATGCTGAACCACTGTGATTTACTCGTGACCGCCTGGATGGGTGACAGGTTGGTGGGCGTTGCTCGTTCGGTAACAGATTTCTGTTATTGCTGCTATCTGTCTGACCTGGCAGTTTCTGAACAGGTTCAGGCTCAGGGTATTGGCAAAGGGCTCATTCGACATACTTTCGCTGCGCTTAAACCTGGTTGCCGAGTCATTCTGCTGGCTGCGCCGCAAGCGGTGGATTATTACCCGAAGATTGGCTTCACCCAACATGGCAGCGCGTGGACGATGCTGTCGGCCGAGGAACTCAAATAATCCGGAGGAGCCATGAAAACGGACTATGATGCCATTGCCGAGGATTGGAATCGGCTTCGCACGCATTTACCTGCGCCTGACCTTGCGCTGTTTGAACTGTTTCGCTGTTACATCCCGCCCCAAGGCCGAGTATTAGACTTGGGGTGTGGTCATGGTATTCCCATTGCGGCAATGATGACTGAGCGCAGCTTTACCCTGACGGGCGTTGATCGTTCTGAGCGGCTGTTAAGCCTTGCTCGAAGAGCTATGCCACAACAGGAATGGATTCAGAGTGAACTCGAATCGTTTGAGCCCGCAGGTCATTATCACGGCGTCATTATCTGGGACAGTATGTTCCACCTGCCACGCCATGAACATCTGACCTTGCTGGGTAAAGTCTTTGAAGCCTTGGAACCCGAAGGTGTGGTGATTTTGTCGAGCGGTGGTAGCGATACGGATCTGCCGCCTTTTACCGATATCATGTTAGGGCATGAATTCTTCTATGATGCTTTCCCGGTTCCGGTGTTGCTGCGCCATTGCCGGGAAATGGGTTTTCGGATTCTGCGCCATGAACTGGTCAACGAACCGGATGGCGGCAGAGACAAAGGAAGATTGGGTGTTGTGTTGCAAAAATCGGCAACTCGCTGATTTTTAAATATGCACATCACTGCTTAAAGCGTATGCAGTTTGGTAATCTGACGGTGTAAGGTCTAGTGTTATCGAGGTGGGTGCGAACCGAAAAACAAAATCATCGTCGTCATGCGAGCTTCGCACCTGAGTCTTTTGTCTCGGTGGGGAGATCGAGCATGGATAAGAAATTCGTTACAAGCAGTTTGGGTTACGCGATTTTGGGGATGCTGTTGGGTATTTACATGGCTGCTTCGCACAATCACGGTCAGTTAGTCACTCATGCTCACATTATGCTGGCAGGGTTTGTGGTGTCGTTCATTTATGGCTTATGCCACAAGTTGTGGCTAACCAACGGCGACACTTCGCTGGCAAAAGTGCAGTTTTGGATCCATCAAGTAGGTGTCTTGATCATGGTTGTTGGCTTATTCCTGCTTTACGGCCAGTTTATTGCCATGGAAGTGTTGGACCCGATTCTGGCACTTTCTTCCATTCTGGTGCTGGTGGGAATGGTTCTGATGAAAGTCCTGTTTATTCGTTCAAAATCAGCCTGATGTGGCTTTCTCCCCGGTCACTTGCGTGAACCGTGAGCCACCGGGGTTATTTTAACTTTCTGTTTACGTTAGAGTATTCATTGTGATTCATAGTGAAAGGACTCTAACGTGCTGACTCTTCAACCGATGCAACCGCAACATCTCACTCAGGTTGCAGAACTTCATGTGGCCGATGAACAAGTGAAGTTTGTCGGTACGATTGACGAAATTCTGGTCAACATCGATGACAAAATTCATCCGCACCTGATGTTGGCGGATGGCCAAGTGGTGGGCTTTTTTCTCATCGATACCCTCTATAGTCAACAATACGATTTTGCTGGTAGCCATCATCTCGGTTTGCGAGCTTTCTTTGTCTCTCAACAAGCGCAGGGGAATGGATATGGTAAACAGGCGGCCCGGTTACTGAAAGAGTATTTGCAGCGCCTTTATCCTCAGTTTCATCGCATTTATCTCACGGTGAATTGTAAAAACCCCGGTGCGCGCCACTGCTATCTTGGCGGCGGATTCGAAGACACTGGTGAGTTGTATCTCGGTGGTGCAGCAGGGCCGCAACACATTATGCAGCTTGACCTGTCGTGACAACGGCAGGTCACTCTCTTTTTCTTCAGTAGTAATAAGTTGTCAGCGTATATACTTTTAATTCAACCTTGAGGAGCGTGGCATGTATCAAAGTGTTCTGACTTTCTGGTTCAACGAGCTGACCCCTGAGATGTGGTGGAAAAAGGATGTTTCGCTCGACGATCAAATTCGTGACCGTTTTACACCGTTGCATGAGCAAGCGGTAAAAGGCGAGCTGTTTCATTGGCGACAATGCCCGCAAGGTGCGTTGGCTGAAGTCATCGTGCTCGATCAGTTCTCGCGTAATATTTTTCGCGATACGCCCAAAGCGTTTGCACAGGATCCGCAGGCGCTGACGCTTGCGCAGTTTGCGATTGAAAAGGGCTTTCACAAGCAACTGACTAAAAGTGAGCAGGTGTTCCTTTACCTGCCATTCATGCACAGCGAATCGCGTTTGATTCATGCCGCCGCCATGGATCTCTATAGCGAGCTTGGCGAGCAAGTGAATCTTGATTTTGAAATGCAACATAAAGCGATCATTGAACGCTTTGGTCGCTATCCGCATCGCAATGCGATTTTAGGCCGGCAATCGACCGCAGAGGAGCTGGAATTTCTCAAGCTGCCAAACTCTGCGTTCTAGTCAACCAGTTCACAACGACAAGTTTCTTAAACAAGTAAGGTCAGGATGATGAAAAAGTCAGTAACGCTAGGTTTGATTACGTTAATGAGCATGAATGCGCTGCCTGCATTCGCTCAGGAGAGCAATTCGGTGGGTAAGCTACAAAGCTGTTTGACCGATTCAATGAATGGGCGTGAGCGTAAAGAATTGGCGAAATGGGTGTTCTTCGCCATGGCATCTCATTATGAGATCAAATCCTACGCTAATGTCACTGCGGGCGATAAAGATCAGTCGAGCCAGTATATGGGCAAACTGGTGACCCGCTTGCTGGCGCAAGATTGTTATGAACAGACTAAGCTTGCCTACAGCGAATATGGTCCGGCAGCGATTCAACAGGCGTTCAGTGTGGTTGGCGAGGTCGCATTCTCTGAACTGATGGGCGATCAGAACGTACAAAGCTACATGGGTGCGTTCGAGAAATATCTCGATCAGGAAAAACTGCACACGCTGAGTGAGTAAAAACATGAGCGTGATGAATGCTCGAGTGAGGAGGGGGGAATCATGACGTCTATTTACTTGTTCGACTGGGGAGATACCCTCATGGTCGATAATCCATCTCAGACGGGAAAAATGTGTGACTGGCCAAGTGTTGAAGCTACTCCTCAAGCGCTGGAAGCGCTGCGAATGCTCAGCCTGCATGCCGAAATTTACATTGCTACCAATGCGGATGATTCAAGTGAAGAAGACATTCAAAGAGCGTTTGCGCGTGTCGGGCTGGATGAATTCATTCAGGGCTATTTTTGCAAACAGACGCTTGGCATTGCCAAAGGTACGCCAGAATTTTTTGAACGGATTTTGGACCGCTTGGATGCCATTGCAGCTGACGTCACCATGGTGGGTGATACCCTAGATAAAGATGTGTTCCCCGCACTCGATGCTGGCATGCAGGCCATCTGGTATAACCCTTCTCATCAGATGGCGGACAAGCCGTACTCTGGTGCGATGATCCATTCGTTGGCAGAACTGATAGAAGAGTAGGAACTCGCTATGCTCGGTAAACACAATACTGGCCTTATCGTGGTCGACATTCAGGGCCGATTAGCGCAAATCGTTCAACACAGTGATGCTCTGATTCACAACGTGAAAGCGCTGATACAGGGCGCACAGATTCTGGAATTGCCAATCATCTGGCTGGAGCAAAATCCGCACAAGCTCGGAGAAACGCATCCGGAATTGTGTGAACTGTTGTTGCGTAGTTCACAACCCATTGAAAAATTTCACTTTGGTGCAGGAAAAGAAACGGCTTTTGTGGACGCGATCAACCGCACCGGGGCCACAAACTGGCTGGTGTGTGGTATCGAAGCGCACATTTGTGTTTACCAGACCGTTTGCGGATTGCTCGCGGATGGCTTGCACGTTGAAGTGGTGCAGGACTGCGTCTCCTCACGTGCTGAAGCCAACTTAGCGCTGGGGCTGCACAAAATGGCCCAACTCGGTGCGCACCTTACTTCAGTGGAAATGTGTCTTTATGAGCTGGTGGAAGATTGTCGCGCTGCGGAGTTTAAACCTATATTGCAGCTGATTAAGTAAACCGAGATTCGCATTGACGTCACGTGGATTGCCATGAAGAATGTGGCCTTCATATCGTAAAAGCAAGGACACAGCAGGCAATGGAGATTGCAGTCGATAATTTACAAGGTTCAGGCGTTGTTCGTCTGTTGGAAGAACATCTGGCGGACATGTACGCCACATCACCACCAGAAAGTGTACACGCTCTGGATGTCGAAGCGCTCAAACACCCTTCAATTACCTTTTGGGCAGCGAAAGATGACGGTGAAGTGCTCGGCTGTGTTGCGCTGAAAGAGTTGGACGCGCAGCATGGGGAAATCAAATCGATGCGAACCTCATCGGTGGCCCGTAATCGCGGTGTGGCATCGCAGCTTTTATCACATTTGATCAACGAAGCTAAGGTTCGTGGTTATCAAAAATTGAGCCTGGAAACCGGGTCTGAAACGTTTTTTATTCCGGCGCGTACGCTGTATGAGAAAAACGGCTTTCGCTACTGCGAGCCTTTTGCCAATTACCAACCAGACCCAAACAGCAAGTTCATGACGCGTGATCTGGTCGATAAATAAGGGTGAGAAGGCTGCAACTACTGCAGCCTTTTTGTTAAGGTGCCTTATTGCTAGGAAGCGCGTTTCCTGAACTATCCCGTTGTACACACTGAGCAGCGTTTGATCGCCTTGGTGTGATAGGAGCCTTCATTCATGAGTCAATCTCATTTTTCGGGTCGTTATGAAGTGGAGTTGAAATATCGCATCGCTTCTAAAGCCCAGTTTCTTAAACGGTTAAGCCAGATCCCGCATGACATTATGCTGGAAGACAATTACGAGCGTGATGACTATTTCGATACGCCGCAACGTACTTTGCGTGAGCAGAGTAAAGCGCTGTGCATTCGTGACATGCAGCCATCCGGTAACCGCTTGTGGATTGTAAAAGGGCCGGGTGATGACCGCTGTCAGGCAACCAATATTACTGATGTCGAAGCCGCGAAAAGCATGCTCGTCACCTTGGGTTATGAATGTGTGTTAACGATGCAAAAGACTCGCAGTATCTATTTTGTCGGCGATTTTCACATTACGGTCGATGTCCTGCCGGGAATCGGAGAATTTGCCGAGTTCGCCATTATGACGGATGACGACAGCGCGCTTGAACAATACCGTGCGCAGCTCCTCGAACTGGCTGCGACGTTTGGATTAACGGAGCAGCAGCGCGAGCATCATTCCTACCGTACGCTGTTTGAGCTCCATCATAATACCAAGGCATCCTAATTCAGTTGGAAGGATGCCGTATCAGGGAAGAGTATGAATAAAGTTGTGATTGTGACTGGCGGAAGCCGGGGTATTGGAGCGGCAACGTCTAAGTTGCTCGCAAAACAAGGGTATGCGGTGTGTGTCAACTACCGTGCGAATCAGGCCAGTGCCGATCAAGTGGTGGGTGCCATTACCGACATGGGCGGTCGCGCGTTTGCCATGCAGGCCGATGTAGCCAATGAGCAGGAGGTCGAAGCGCTTTTCGCTGCTACTGAGCAACGTTTTGGCGTGGTGACGCATCTGGTCAATAATGCGGGCATATTGGATAAGCAGAGCCGATTGGCAGACATGAGCCTCGAACGGTTTAACCATGTGATGAACACGAATGTGACCAGCTGCTTTTTATGTTGCCGGGAAGCTCTTAAACAGATGCCTTCTGGTGGCGCGATTGTGAACGTCTCTTCTGCGGCTTCACGCAGCGGCGCACCATTCGAATATGTTGACTATGCTGCATCGAAAGGCGCGATGGACTCATTGACCAAAGGGTTGTCGCTGGAAGTGGCCGAACAGGGCATCCGCGTGAATGGCGTCCGTCCGGGCTTTATCTATACGGAGATGCATGCCGACGGCGGCGAACCGGGACGCGTGGATCGGCTGGCGCCTAACATTCCATTGAAACGGGGCGGTACTTCGGAAGAAGTCGCGAATGCTATCGCGTGGTTGCTGTCAGAGGAAGCCTCGTATGTGACCGGATCGTTTATTGATCTTGCCGGTGGGCGTTAATCGTCAAATGTGATTGCCTGATAGGCCTTCAGAATGGGCGCGACTTTGTCGGGCGTACTCTGTTGCATGCGGGCATAGTGTGCCAGCAACTTGGCATGATAGCGTTTGGCTAGCTCGCGCTGCTGATCGGATTGCTGCCAGATCTGTTCTCCGACCTTGCTCAAGCTACGATGTTGATGCGTTTGAGAACGAGTCACTACGTGCAGCACTTCGTAATAACGGCCGTTCTCTTCCAGCAAGGTTTCGCTGATGCACTGCGCGCCTAATTCCTGTAACAGAGAGCGCAAGGTGTATGTGTGATGGACCGGACACAGCAGAAACTCGATCGTCGTATTCGGATGAGCATGAATAATCGCTTTAACCAACTCTGACATTAAATCTCCGCCAACGCCGGCGATGATCACCAGATGCTTTCCCTCATGTTGAGCAAGAGGCAAAGTGCCGACATCCTGGCAATGTATCTGCCAGTCAAACCCGGCTTGACGCGGAAAATAGCGCTCCAGACGCTGGTGCAGTAAATCCATCAAGTCCGGCACTATATCGACGAAATGCACTTGCGTGGCCGCCTGACGTTTTAGCAACGTCATGCCCAAAAATCCGTGGTCACAACAGCAGTCCCAGATGTGGTCATAGTGTTGTGTGACGAGGCTATCAAGGGTTTGCAGGCGTTTACTCAGTTTCATTCGTTTACAGCAAAGTCGTTAAAGAGGCGCTATTGTAGAGACTAAGCGCAGCTTGGCGAAGCATTTTCAGCAAAAGGGCCATTCTCAAGTACGGATACATGGCCGAAGAAAAGGACGATTTATCACGTGAACATTCTCCCGATCACTTCGCATCAAGCTCACTTGCTGGTGCCCATTTTTTCAGAGCTCGAACGTTACTATTTTGGTCAGGATGCGGCGAGCGAATGCGATATTCTTGATTATCTGCAACACGGTCTGTTCGCTGATCATTCCGGAGTCCGCTTGGTTGCGGCCAGTGTAAATGATCAGATAGTTGGTTTTGCCACGTACACCATTATGTATCCCGCGCCGCGTTTGTCCGGGCAGATGTATATGAAAGATTTGTTTGTATCGCAGCAGGCGCGAGGGCTCGGTGTGGGCGAGCAGTTGATGAAATACCTTGCCAGAGAAGCGCTGGATAAACAGTGTTTGCGCCTCGACTGGACCGCGGAAACCACCAACCCGGGTGCGGCGGCGTTTTATCAGAAAATTCATGCCGCCCAAGTGGCGGAAAAACAGTATTTTCGCTTTGAAGGTGATGCGCTCAAGGCGTTTGCCAAGGCATAAACACGCGGGGTGAGTTAAGGAGAACAACCATGATCAAGATACACGGGCTGGACCACATAGTGCTGCGCACTACCAAACTGGATCAGATGCTGCATTTTTATCAAACCATACTGGGCTGTCAGCTTGAACGGGAATTGCCGCAGGGGCTCACACAGCTTCGTGCGGGCAATGCGCTGATCGATATCGTGACCGTAGATAGCGAGCTCGGGCAACTGGGCGGTAAAGCGCCTGAGCAGGACGGACGCAATGTCGATCATTTTTGCTTGCAGATTACGCCAGTCGATGAAGGGGAACTGACGGCCTTTCTCGATGGTCACAATATTCCGCATTCGGATTTCGCCAAGCGTTATGGCGCGCAAGGTTTTGGGCGCTCAGTATACCTTGATGATCCCGAAGGCAATGTCGTGGAGCTGAAGCCCTACGTAGACAATTAAACAAAAACCATTCTGCCAACGTCAAAGGAGTTCCCATTGAAGGATTATCAGGCTTATCTGTTCGATATGGATGGCACATTAGTGAATTCAGAACCGTTGAAAGGTCAGGCGCTAGCACTGGCTTGCCAGGAGTACGGACAGACTGTCGACCATAATATTTACAAGCAGGTAATGGGAGAAAACTGGCCAACGGTGACCGGACACTTTTTTCGCCATACCGGTATTTCTCCCGATTTAGCCGAATTCAACCGTCATTTTCGAACTCACTACGAGCGCCTGCTTAATGGAGCGTTAACCCTGACTCCGGGCGCGAAGAACTACATAGCCGAACTGAAACGACAGCATAAACGCTGCGCAGTGGTCAGTTCTGCGGCGACATGGATGGTGGAGCGTATTCTGTCATCGCTGGATTTAGCCGATGCGTTTGATTTGGTCATTACTCAGGAGCATGTCACCCAACACAAGCCGCATCCTGAAGCTTACCTGCTGGCATTAAAAAGGCTCAATGTTGCAGCAAAAGACGCGCTGGTATTCGAAGATTCTACAGCAGGCATTGAGGCTGGCTGCGCAAGCGGCTGCGACGTGATTGCAATTCAACACGAGTTTAACCGCCACAACGATCTGAGTCGTGCGCTCATGTCTATCCGCGATTTTGCTGCTTTGTTACCACAACCCGTGGAGCAGAGATAAGCCGAGCGCTGGTCAAACGGGTTGCGGCCACATAGGTGGCGCGTTATGTTTGTAGTCAAATCATCAACAAGGAAGTCAACGTCATGAGCCAGGATCTCAAAGCCTCATCGCAACGCGTGCAGGATTTTCTTTCCCGCCATGGGCAGCAATTTGTGGTCAGGCAAATGCCTGCCTCAACCCGTACGGCGGCGGAAGCAGCAGAAACGGTCGGTTGCACGATTGGTCAAATCGCAAAGTCGCTGATCTTCAAAAACAAAGCGACAGGTGAACCGGTACTGATCGTTGCGTCTGGTGCGAACATGGTGTGTACACGCAAAGTGGAGCAAGCCACGGGCATTAAGTTGAGCAAAGCGGACGCTGATTTTGTGCGTGAGAAAGTCGGCTATGCGATCGGTGGCGTTCCGCCAGTTGCCCATCATGCGCAAGTGACCACCATACTTGACCCGGCGCTCAAACTTTATGACGCCATTTGGGCGGCGGCTGGCACGCCGAACTCCTTGTTTGAACTACACTCAAGCGAACTGGAACAGTTGACTCAGGGCACCTGGGTTGAACTGGCAAAGTAATCCAAAACACAGTGTAAGGAGGCGTTATGAGTTTTCAACGACACGGCATTTCCATTGGGTTAGATAGGGTAGATGAGCAGTTTTTCGTGGTCATCAAGGCCGTAGGAACCCTGACTCATCAAGACTATGAAATTATGACACCCATGCTTGATGCGGCGCTGGTAAAAGTGAATGAACCGAAAGTCAAAGTGTTGTTTGATGCTACTGAGCTGGAAGGCTGGGAGCTGCGTGCCGCGTGGGACGATTTTAAGCTGGGTCTCAAGCACGGCTCTGACTTCGATAAGATCGCGCTGTATGGTAAGCCCGGTTGGCAAGAGTTAGCGGCCAAGATTGGCAGTTGGTTTATCTCCGGTGAAATTCGCTTTTTTGATGATTATGCTCAAGCGTTGGAATGGCTGGAATAATATATGCAGATCAGCCATTTAGATCATTGGGTGCTGACGGTCGCGGACATTGAGGCGACCGTTGCATTCTACAGTGAGATTCTGGGTATGACGCCGGTCACTTTTGGTGAAGGACGTCGCGCACTCAGTTTTGGTAATCAGAAAATTAATCTCCATCTGTTGGGGGCGGAATTTGAACCCAAAGCTCGCACAGTTCAGGCCGGAAGCGCAGACCTGTGCTTTATCACTCACACGCCGCTTGATATGGTTATTGTCACCTTGCAAGAGCATGCTATTGAGATTGAAGAAGGTCCGGTCACCCGTACTGGTGCTGTCGGGCCTATTCGCTCGGTGTATGTGCGCGATCCGGATGGAAACCTGATTGAGCTGTCTAATTATCCGTTTGTCACTAGTGAGTAAAAGTGTTTTGAAATTTCGACCTCGTCTGTGGTGTTTAGTTCTGGCTTTCATGACGATGCCAGTGTTGAGTGCCACATTGGAAACGCCGCATTATGTGGTGGAAGTGACTTCGCAGTGTGAAGAAGGCAATGTTTCCTGTGACAATGTCACGTATGTAGGCCAAGCCAAAGAAAGCGGAAAGCTAATCGCGCTTAAAGGCGAAACGCTGCACATGATGTGTAAGGATGGTAAAACACCTTGTCGCTTTCTGGGGTATCACTTCTTCAACGGTAATACCGAATACCAAGTACTGGAAAATGGCATCTTGCGCGTCGTGCAGGATTCAAAAGTTATTCTCGAAGAGAGAGGTCAATGGAGACACTAACTCAGGCGCTGGGCTCAAACGTAGAAGCGTTGCTGGCGATTGCGCAGCGCAAAAGCGATATCGACCAATCCAGTGATTGGTTTCAGGGCGCTCAGACCTATCTGCATGAAATTCAATCCGAGCTGCAGGAAGTTGAAGAAGAGATCCCTCACGAGCGACGCTGCTATCTGGAAGAAGAACTCGGAGATGTTCTTTGGGATTACCTCAATTTGCTGCTGGCGCTGGAAAAAGAGAGTGAGATCAAACTGGAAAGTGTGATTGCCCGTGCATGCAAAAAATATGAGCAGCGCATCAGCGCGATTGAACAGGGCATCCGTTGGGACGAAGTCAAAGCACAGCAGAAAGTGGCATTGCAGACAGAGCAGCAGGCGTGGAATGCACATAAAGCCCGCGTACAAAATAGTTAAGCGTCAGCACTGCATATTATGAGAGAGACACAAGGAATGTGTAAAAAGCAATTTTGGGCTAATCCCTATCAAACCGAACATTTAACCAGAGTCAGCTGGGTCGAAGGCTCACAGGTTGAACTGGAAGAAACCATTTTCTATGCAGAATCTGGTGGTCAGGAAAGCGACAGCGGCACCATTGCTGGCATTGCGGTGACAAAGGCTGAAAAACAGGGGCGAACCATTCGTTATACCCTGGATCAAGATGCCGCGTTTGGTGTGGGCGAAGAGGTGTGGGTTCAAATCGACTGGCCGCGTCGTTATCAACTAATGAAGTTACATTTCGCCGCTGAAGTGGTGTTGGAATTGTTCTACCAGAAATTTTCAGAAGTTGAGAAAATCGGCGCGCACATCTCACAGGATAAGAGTCGCATCGATTTCTATTGGCCAGAGAGCATCGCGCCTTTGCTGCCAGAACTTACAGAGCAAGCGAACAAGATCATCGCGCAAGATTCACCGATCATCAGTGCGTTTTCCGATGAAACCGAAGAGCGCCGTTACTGGCAAGTTGAGGGGTTTGCTAAAGTGCCGTGTGGCGGTACCCATCTGAAAAGCACGGGCGAAGTCGGCGGCATTCGTCTCAAGCGGAAGAATATTGGCGGAGGTAAAGAGCGAGTAGAAATTTACCTTGCATAGCCTTTGAATTCTCACAGAGTGATAATTTGGTTTTTACATCCGGTTGCATAATCCTATATTGACCCTTTGTACATGCGATACGCGTTTTCTGTGTCACCGTGTTGTCGGGCTTGCCCCGCTGGCATGATAGAAAACAACGCGTATGGGATGAAAGATCAGTTGTAAGGGATTATCCATGGTCGCTCTGTTTTTCAAATGCTTACTTGGCGCGTTTGCGGTTTTGCTGATTGCGCTGCTGTCTAAAAGTAAAAGCTTTTTCATTTCCGGTTTAGTGCCACTGTTTCCTACTTTTGCGTTGATTGCGCATTATATTGTCGGCAGCGAACGGACGATGGAGGAGCTGCGCGTTACGGCACTGTTTGGCCTTTATTCGCTGATTCCATATGCTGCCTATCTGCTCTCCGTGTACTATTTCAGTTACAAATATAATCTGGTGTGGACGCTGAGTTTGGCGACACTGGTTTGGGTGGCATTCGCCGCTGTGCTCTTGTTGAGCTGGAGTCGTTTTCATCCGAGTATGGCGTAAAGTCAGCCCAGGCATCATCGAAGAAGGAAGTCAAAATGGAAGTGTTTGAATGTGTGTCGTTTTTGCTGGTTAAGAATGGTCAGATGCTGCTGGAAAAGCGCTCTGCCGCGAAAACGCATGATCCAAACATCGTCGCGATTCCGGGCGGGCATATTGAACTGGGGGAAAACCAGACCGATGCGCTGCTTCGCGAGCTTGATGAAGAACTGGCCGTTTCCCCACAAAAATCGGTATACCTCTGTTCTCTGTATCACCCGACCGGAGAGTTACAGCTTCTGCATTATTACGTGATTCCGCAATGGAGCGGCGATATAGCCTGTCATGAGGCGGATGAAGTCTTCTGGGCGAATATTGATCCAAATGCGGTGGAAACTGACGCCGACAAGCTGGCGGTTATGGAATATCAGCGCTTGTATGCCAGTGGCGTGCTTGGCTAAGCCTGGTGCACGGCATAGCATAAAAATTGGTTAACATTTCATCGTTTTATGCGTATGGTTGAATTTCTGCGCGGTCAGGATAAACCGCATAAGATGGCATCGTTAGTTGTACTGGCATGATGCAGCAACCCTAATTTATTAACTCAGGAAAAGGAGTTTCCTATGTCGATTGAAACCTGGATGGTTTACGCCCTGGCTGTGCTGATTTTAACTGCATCTCCTGGGCCGAGTTCTCTGTTGTGCATGACTAAAGGTGTGGTCTCTGGTTGGCGTCGTGCATTCGCGACCGCATTAGGCAGCCTGACGGCCATTACGGGAATCATGACTCTGTCGTTTACTGGTCTTGGCGTCCTTATCGCTTCATCAGAAATCATCTTTAATGTGGTGAAATGGCTGGGCGCGGCTTATCTGGCATACCTTGGTTTAAAAGCACTGACCTCAAAACAAGATCACTATGAAATGACCAATGGCGAGAGCAGTCAGGTTGCGGGCTATCGTTCCCATTACGTGAGTGGTTTTATCGTCGGAGCCAGCAACCCCAAAGCCATTCTGTTTTTCACCGCCTTGTTCCCTCAATTTATTGACACGCAAGCAGAGCTGTTTTCCCAGTATGCCATTTTTGCCTCGACTTTCATGATCATGGAGCTGTCGTGGTTGTGCTTTTATGCCTATCTGGGCGCGAAATCTTCCACCTGGATTCTGGCCAAAGGACGCGCCAAGCTGTTTAACCGCCTGACTGGCGGCGTATTTGTAGGCGCTGGCGCGTGGCTATCTACCGTATCGAGAACTTAAGCAACAGGAGAAATGCATGTCGCAGTATGGCGCAACCGTCAAATGGCAACGTCAGCCGGACGAAGTGTTCAGTGATAATCAGTACAGTCGTGGTCACGAATGGCAATTTGATGGTGGCGTTACCGTCCCGGCTTCGGCATCTCCTCACATTGTGCCGCTACCACTCTCAGTGGAAGCCAACGTCGATCCGGAAGAAGCGATGGTTGCGGCATTGTCGAGTTGCCATATGTTGGTGTTTTTGTCGATTGCAGCCAAGAAACGTTATGTGATCGAATCCTACGAAGATAATGCAGTCGGAACACTTGAACCGAATGAACAGGGTAAAGTGGCATTGACCAAAGTGGTGTTAAAGCCAAAAGTGGTCTTCTCTGGCGACAAGCAACCTAATCTTGAAATGCTGGAAAAAATGCATCATCAGTCGCATGAAAACTGCTTTATTGCGAATTCCGTCAAAACTGAAGTCACGACGCAAATCGTACTGTAACTGCAAGGAAGTAAGGATGCAGGTTGTACAAGCTACATCTTCGGATTTAAGCGCGGTGGCGGAACTGTTTGATGCTTACCGCCAGTTCTACAATCAACCCGCCAACCTCAGCGCCGCGCGCGATTTTATCGCGCAGCGGTTAGATGCGCGGGACTCGGTGATTTTCGTGGTGCAACACGACAGCAAGCTGCTCGGATTTGCCCAGTTGTATCCATCCTTTTCATCGGTGGCGATGAAAAGGATGTGGTATCTGAACGATCTGTTTGTTTCCTCTGCGGCGCGTCGTCAGGGTGTTGCTGGATTATTGCTCACACATATTCGTCACTATGCCAAAGAGACGCAGGCGCTCACAGTAAAACTGGCGACTGCGGTCGATAATGAACAGGCGAAAGCGCTGTATGAATCCCACGGCTATGTGAAGGTGACAGCATTCGACCACTACACACAACGTGTCGAATAGATAACAAATAAGGGTTCAGGGATGAATATCGCGATTTATATTTATGATGACGCTGAAGTGCTCGATTTTTCCGGGCCGTTTGAGGTGCTCAGTACAGCAAAACGTTTAGCAGGCAATGATTGGAATGTCTTTTTCGTGGCGCAACATGACACCTTGGTCAAGGCGCGCGGTGGGTATTTGGTGAATCCCCATTATTGCTTCCAGAATCATCCACCGATTGATGTTTTGATTGTGGTTGGTGGTGTACACACCGCAGAACTGGAAAAGACTGAGGTGCTCGATTGGATTCGCGGCGCTGCAAGAGAGACCAAAGAAGTGGCTTCTGTGTGCACCGGGGCCTTTTTGCTCGCGCAGGCTGGTGTTTTAACTGACCAGCCAGTGACCACGCACTGGGAAGACATCGCTGATTTTAGAGCGATGTTTCCGGCGCTTGATGTGCAGGAAAAGGTGCGTTGGGTTCGCAGCGGCAATATTACGACGTCGGCCGGGATTTCTGCCGGCATTGATATGAGTTTGTATCTGGTGTCAGTACTTGACTCAATGTCTTTGGCAGAACGTACCGCAAGACAAATGGAATACGATTGGAATAAAACTCAACAATGAAGGATCGCCTAAGGTGAATTATGCTTGTTGAGAGAAGGTTAAAGTCATTTGAAAGTACATTCAGATGATTGCACAAAGATTCAGAGAGATGTGGTATGAAAAATAAAGCGTTACTGATTATCGATGTTCAGGAATCCCTTTTCGAACCTGTCCCCAAGCCTTACGCGGCTAAAGATGTGATTCGCAATATCAATACCCTGAGCAAATGGGCCCGAGAGCAAGGCTATCCCGTTATCTTCATTCAGCATGAAGAGCCGGAATACCCTGAACTCAAGTATGAGAGTGAAGGCTGGCAACTGCAGCACGATTTGAATACCGAAGAAGGTGATCTGTTCGTTCGCAAAACCACGCCGGATTCGTTCCATCACACGGATCTGCGTTCGTTGTTGGAAGAGCAGGATATCGATGAGCTGATCATTTGCGGGTATGCCTCGGATTTCTGCGTTGATACTACCACTCGTCGTGCGGCAGCATTGGGGTACGCCATCAAACTGGCAACCGATGCCCATACTACGCACGATAAACCGCATGCTTCAGCGGAACTGATTCGTCATCACCACTCTTTTGTGTTGTCACATATCTCCAGTTTTCGAGTCCCGATTAAAGCCATGACCACCACCGAAATCTGCCAATGTGCGGATTAGGTGACTCTTTCCGGTTGCGAAACTGAGAACTACAGCCTGTAAATGATTTGCTGCATCAATAAGTTGTTTACAGGCGGCTTGGTAAACCGATATGGTATGAGTTTCTTAACAAGGCAAATCAATTGCCGCAGTTCCACCATTTTCAGGATAAAACAATGAAAAAGATCCTTACTGCGATCCTTTCCGCTTTAGTGCTTTGCTCTGCTTCGGCTTATGCCCGTGATGATATTGGTAATTACTCGATTAAAGATGCGTTAAGCCAAGAAGCCGCCAAGGCTAAATTGGGCGACGACATTCGCTTTTTCTTTGGTGATCAAAAACACCCAAAAGTGGTGAAAGCGATGGGTGAGTTTAAAACCAACAAAAAAACCAACTCGTTCAACAAAACGGATGAAGAAGCGTGCCAGTGGGTATTTCTTTCTGCGATGTTGGCTCTGAAAGATCGCGCCGTTAAGGAAGGCGGAAACGCGGTGATCAATATCAAATCGAACTACAAAAACAACCTGACTTCGAATAAAGAGACATTCCAATGCGGCGCTGGTGCGGTAATCGCGGGTGTTGCGCTGACGGGTGAAGTCGTTAAGCTTTAATGGATCGTTTGATGTTTAAAGAGCCCGAAATCGGGCTCTTTTTGTCTGAAGGGAATAAGTATTGAAACTAGTCTCTCCTCATCTCAATTATCAGCGTGCATTTGCGAATTTTTATCAGGATTTTGTTACCCATGATCCTGACAATGCCGCTTATTACGAGCCCAGCCAGCATGATTTCGGACAATATGTGCTGCAACTTAATGATCAAGCTCGGGGCATTGGTTTACCACCGGGCTATGTGCCTTGCAACCATTTCTGGCTGGTGGATGATGAAGAGCGAGTGATTGGCGCCATCCGTATCAGGCACCATATTGAGAATGACTTTTTGCGTCTGGAATGTGGTCATATCGGTTACGACGTTGCGCCATCACATCGTAGAAAAGGGGCCGGGTGCCAGATGCTGTCTCTCGCTCTGCAACACGCACACGATTTAGGCATTGAACGTGCACTGCTGGTCGCGGACTCGAACAACTGGGCGTCGAGAGGGGTAATCGAACGCAATGGTGGCGTGTTTGAAAGCCTGATCTGGGGAGATGTATTTGGGTGTGAACTGGCGCGTTACTGGATTGAAACGGACCGCTCGGTGAGCTGATCCCTTAACTAAGGAGAGCGGAATATGGAATATTTGTGGGCGACGATTCTGTTTGCGATCTCCTCATCGGTTACGCCCGGCCCCAATAACATTATGGTGATGACGTCGGGGCTTAACTTTGGCGTAAAGAAGAGTTTGCCTCTGCTGACCGGGATTTGTGTCGGATTTACGGTGATGTTGCTGTTGGTCGGGCTTGGATTTGGCCAGCTGTTTGATCTCTTTCCCATGTTGCACCTGCTCATTAAATGCATCGGTACGGCCTATTTACTTTATCTTGCCTGGTTGATTGCCCGCTCATCGGATGCCATTCAGACGGCGGCACAAACTCAACCGTTTGGTTTTATGAAAGGGGCGCTTTTTCAGTGGGTGAATGCCAAAGCCTGGGTGGTGGCAACCGGAGCGATTGCGGCTTTCACCACGGTAGGAGCAAACTTTGTCACTCAGAATCTGACCATCGCGGCGACCTTTTTTGTTGTCTCTTTTCCTTGTGTCGGCGTATGGCTGATGTTTGGGTCGTTACTCAAAAAATGGCTTCAGTCTCCAAAGCAACGACAATGGTTTAACTGGGTGATGGCGGCCTTATTAGTGGTATCGGTCATTCCTGTCGTACGAGAAATTGTGTATCAACTGAACGTGTGAAACTCCAACCGAGAGGTGCAACATGCATGCAATTGGCGAAAATATCTGGATTGTAGATGGAGAGGCGGTGCCTTTCTTTACTTTGCCTTATACCACTCGAATGGCTGTGGTCAGGCAAGCTAACTATAAACTCTGGATTCATAGTCCGATTCGTTTGACACCTGAACTGCAACAAGAGATTGATGCGTTGGGGGAGGTGGAATACTTGATCGCGCCCAATCATCTGCACCATCTGTTCGTCCATGACTGGCAACAAGCCTATCCTAATGCTCGTACCTACGGTACACAGCAGGTCATCGATAAACGGCCGGATCTCCGCTTTGATGGCGTGTTGAATGCAGAGTTCGTTAGCCCTTGGCATGAAGAGATCGCTTATCTGCTCTTTACCGGTTCTAAGGTGATGCAGGAGGCGGTCTTTTTTCATCGCGCTAGTGCGACGCTGATTGTGACTGACCTGATTGAAAACTTCTCACCCAAAGCGTTTGGCGGCTGGAAAATGTCCCTAGCCAAAGCAGCCGGTGTGGTGGCACCTCACGGAAAAATGCCACTGGATTGGCGTCTCAGCTTTATCTTCCATAAACGTGAGGCGAAGCAGCATCTCGATACCATGTTGACCTGGCAACCCCATCAAATCGTGATGGCGCACGGTGAACGCATTACCGAAAACGGCACCGCATTTTTGCGACGCTCATTTAGCTGGTTGCAATAAAGCGGTAAACGGTGTTGAAGAAGGAGGAGCAACATGCAAAACAAACTCAGCCCGGAGATGCAGACTCTGTTGAATGCACTGGAACAGCAGGGAATCAACAATGACGCTCAGCAGCAGGATAGAAATTTCAAGTACCTTAACATCACCCGTGATACCGGAGAGTTTCTCTATTGGTTAGTCAAAAGCTGTCAGGTTGAACGCATACTGGAACTGGGTACATCAAATGGCTATTCGACGCTATGGTTCGCGGCTGCACTGCCTGAAGACGGGCAAATCTTTACGATCGAGCGCAGCGAACATAAAGTGGCAGAGGCCATGGCCAACTTTAAGCGGGTTGGGGTTGAACATTCGATCGATATATTAGTCGGCGATGTGCTTGAACAGATACACCATGCACCCCAAGAGATTGATTTGGTGTTTATGGATACTCAGCGCAGTGTATATCCTCAATTGATTGAACCTGTGTTAGCGCGCTTAAAACCTGGTGGCGTGATTGTGGTCGACAACGCCATTTCGCACGCAAACGAGATACAAACTTTTGTCGACTACTTTGAGCGGCGTGACGAATTTACCACCAGTCTTCTCACGGTCGGCAAAGGGGAATACCTGATCTATAAGTCCGTGTGACGCATCAGACAATAAAATCAAAAATCCAATTAACTACGTGAAACAAACGGACTAATGACAATGAAGATCGCAATTCTGGATGACTATCAGGATGTAGTACGCGGGTTGAAAGTCTTTCAACTGTTGGATGGCTATGACGTGACGGTGTTTAACCACACGTTTGAGACGGACGAAGCGTTGGCGCTTGCTTTAGCGCCTTTTGATGCCTTGGTGCTGATCCGCGAGCGCACCGTGATCACCGAATCATTGCTGGCCCGCTGTCCCAACCTGAAGCTCATCAGCCAAACGGGTAAAGTCAGTAATCATATTGATGTCGATCTGTGTCATCGCTATGACGTTGAGATCGCAGAGGGGATTGGCTCACCGACTGCTCCTGCAGAGTTGTGTTGGGCACTGATTATGTCCGCCTCTCGCCATATTCCGCAGTATATAACGCAGTTTCAACAAGGGTATTGGCAGCAAAATGACGGACTAGGGCTAGGGCGAGTGCTCGCCGGACAAACTCTCGGTATCTGGGGTTATGGCAAAATTGGCCAGAAAATCGCGCAGTATGCCAAGGTGTTTGGTATGCCAGTGTTAGTGTGGGGCAGTGAGGCATCACGCCAACTTGCTGATGAGCACGGTTTCAGCGCTGCGGAAAGTCAGGCCGAATTCTTCGCCAGCGCAGATATTATCTCGTTGCACCTGAGACTGAATGAGGCCACGCGCGGCATTGTGACGTATCAGGATCTTGCCGCGATGAAATCGGATGCGTTGTTTGTGAACACGAGTCGAGCAGAGCTGGTGGAACCTAATGCGTTGTATCGTGCAATGACAGAATTCCCAACCCGCCTTGCAGCGGTTGATGTGTATGAGCAAGAACCTTGTGAAGCAGGCACGCAGCCGTTACTAAACCTTACCAATGTGCTGTGCACGCCGCATCTGGGCTACGTCGAGCGGCAAAGCTACGAGCTCTATTTCAAGCATGCCTTTGACAACGTTGTCGCGTTTGCCAAAGGGCAACCAACTAATCTGGTTGCGCGCAAATAATTAAGCCAACAAACGTGGCAGCAAACTCAAAATGGGCCGGGCGGCATTCATGTCGCCGTTGACCTGCGCTGTCACGATGGCTCCTTCTTTCAGCACACACAACGTGTCCAGCAACTCTGCCTGCTGGGCTTGTCCGTCGGTCAGGCATTGACGCACTAAGTCGCGGACTTTGGCTTTGTGCGCTCGACAGTACTCGGCCAACTGCGGATTATCTTCCCGATACTCAACGGCGGTGTTGATAAAAAAGCAGCCGCGAAACGGATTCAGTTCTGGTACGTCGTTGTGAAACCAGCGATCCAGTGCGGTAAATAATCCTTGCATGGCCTCTAAGCCTGGATGAAAGGATTTAACTTCTCCGCGTAACCAATCAAGAAAGATGGCATCACGATATTGCAATGCTGCCAGCACCAAATCTTCTTTGCTGCTGAAGTGGTGATAGAGCGTTTTCTTAGCAATGCCCGATTGTTTGAGCACCTCGTTAATCCCAATTGCCCGAATACCATATTGATAAAACAGCAGCAGTGCGGTTTGGATCAACTGCTCGCGCTTGTCACTCATACGTTTCTCCTGTGTCGATAAAATTGATGTTGACATAGGTAGACAGACTTGTCTATTTTAAATTAGTAGACAGATTGGTCTACTAATGAGGAGAAACAGAATGAATCATTTGAAGTCCGCTTTGCTCGCCGGATTCGCGGCAACCTGTGCGATTGGTTTACTTTCTTACGCAGATGCCTGGAGCAGTGCGGGGCTATGGTTAATGGCGCCATTTGGGGCAACAGCAGTTTTGGTTTTTGGTGTGCCGGACAGTCCCTTGGCGCAACCAAAGAACGTGATTTTCGGTCACCTGATTACTGCGTCAGTGGGGCTTGCATTTGTGCATTGGCTGCCCGTGGAGCCATGGAGCTTGGCGATTGCCACAGGGCTTGCGATCAGTTTGATGTTAGTGACCAAAACTACGCATCCGCCGGCAGGCGCTAATCCGTTACTGATCATGTTAACCGGGCAAAGTTGGTTATTTCTGGTAACACCGGTTTTGATTGGTGCGTTGGTGATTGTATTGTGTGGCCAGCTAAATCAGCTCTGGAGCAGAAAGTGGCTGTCTGCTCGTCAAAGCAGAGCTTGAACAACATCAGCCACCTGCGTTAATCAAGCAGGTGGCTGACACTTTGATCAGTTGTAGGCGCCAGCAGAGTAGTGAAGTTCGTAGCTGTGGCTATAAAGCTCAAGAATGTTACCGAATGGGTCTTCCATGTAAATCATGCGATAAGGCTTTTCACCCGGGTAATAGAATCGTGGTGCGGCCATGCGTTTTTTACCGCCAGCGGCGACGATTTTTTCAGCAAGCGCTTCAATGTCTGGATCTTGCACCGCAAAGTGGAAGATACCTGTTTTCCAGTATTCGAAGTTGTCTTCCGGGTTTTGTTGGTTCTTGAATTCAAACAGCTCAATACCAATCCGATCGCCAGTTGACAGATGAGCGATACGAAAACGTTCCCAGCCTGAGCCAAACACGTCGGTACACATTTCGCCGATCGCTGAATCATCTTCAATAATTTCAGTAGGCTGCATAATGACGTACCAGCCCAGCACTTCAGTATAAAATTTTACGGCGGCATCCAGATCGGGCACTGAGATGCCAATGTGAGAGAAAACGCGTGGATAAGTATTAGACATAATGACCTCGTTTGTTTTGATTTGTGTTTTGGAACAGGCACAGATTAATCAAAACGTAGATGCGATAAAAATTATCATATATTCTTATTTTGATAATTTATTATTATGGTTAAGCTATGTTGAATCCGAACTGGTTGGCAACCTTCAAAACTCTGATTGAAACGGGTCACTTTACCCAGACCGCCGAGAAGCTGTTTATGACCCAGCCAGGGGTGAGTCAGCATGTCAGGAAACTTGAAGAAGCGTGTGGTCATACCCTGATTAAGCGCATCAATAAAACATTTGAGATCACTGAGCAGGGCAAAATGATGTATGACTACGCCTGCCAACAAGAACAAAATGAACGTAACCTACTGATTAAACTCGGTGAGGATGATCCTTTTTCTGGCCGCTATAAGTTGGCGTGTTCGGGAGCGATGGCGTTGACGTTATATCCGCAGCTTTTGGATATTCAGCATCAACATCCTGGGTTATCGATTGAAGTGGAAGCAGCGCCTAATCTGCGCATCATGCGTCAAATCGAGGATGGAGACGCGGATGTGGGCATTGTGACTTACGTGCCTAATCAAAGCATGTTGCAAGTAGAAGAAATCGGGCAGGAGCCGTTGTTTATTGTGGTGCCCAAAGGGTATGAGCAGCGCTGCCATCGACCAGAAACGCTGTTGGAACTGGGATTAGTCAGTCACCCTGATGCGGAGCATTACTTGTCACTTTACTTGTCACGCTGTGGTGATGAAGCGCTTCGCAATCTGGATACCGCCCGTCTCAAAGTGAAAAGTTATGTTAATCAAATCAATCAGATACTGATACCTGTTGCGAAAGGGTTGGGGTTTACTTTGTTACCGAAGTCGGCGATCAGTAGCTTTGTTGATCAGAGCAACATTGCAGTATGGCAGAGCGAAACCCAAGTGTATGAAACCTTATATCTGATACACAAACGTCACCGCGTATTACCTCAGCGCATGGCGTATCTTAATCAGGCATTAAAAACGATGCTATCCCCCTGTTTACGCGCAGTGACCTGAGTGTGTCGATGCAATTGATCTTGGGTAGAGGTAGAATGGCACGACGCTGCTATCTGTTCGTTCTCTGCCCGTTTTTCTTAGCCTTTTTGTGCAGATGGCTGCGCATTGAGAGCGTTTAGGACTCAGGTGACGGCTTTCATTGTATTCAGCACAACAATTTCAACTCTCATCATCTTATGAGCGGCGACCTTGATGGTTGTCCTTGTGGTATTAAAAGAGCGAAACATGTTCGAACGAGCTTCTATCACTAATCTGGCGCAAATTCTGGCAATTGCGGCAGTCGGTTCTCTGGCTGCACAGATTGTTACCTTGCCGCTGACCGGGCTGTTTTTGTCGGCATTTGCGGTGATCCTTCTGCGTAAGCGCTTTCACCATGCGTTGCGTATCCCTAAAACGTTACTGATGTTTATTCAGGTCGTGCTGGGTATCAGCGTTGGCGCGACGATATCAATCGCTGAATTGGCGCATACCATCAGTGTGCCCGTGATTGTTGGCTTGGTGATTTGCTTGATGTTGCAAACGGGATGCAGCTTCTGGTGGCTGCATAAACGTGAAGGCTGGAATCCGTTCGAATCGTTATTGGCAGCAGTGCCGGGCGCGATGGCCGCGATACTGGTGATCAGTGAATCAGAAAGCAAGCCGTCACCGAAAGTCGTTTATGCCCACTCAGTGCGCTTAATCATCCTGATTATTCTGGCTGGTATTGTCTCCAGTAATGCTGCGGAAGTGGTGAAAGAGAGTATCACGCTGGATCTAGAGCAGTGGAGTGTGCTGGCTGGAATCGTCGCCATCAGTATGGTGAGCGGCAAGCTATCGGTACGATTCGGTATCCCGGCGCCTTACATGATCGCTTCGTTAGTCATTGCCGCTGCGTGTAACGGGATTATGGCGCCAGTTTCCATTGCGGTGCCCGTATGGTTGGTGCTCTTTTCCACCTCTTTATTGGGCGTATTGATTGGTGCCAGATTGGCCGAGACTACACTGCGTGAAGCCGTTTCCTATTCAAAAGCGGGGGTGATGGTCACCATCATTGGGATGTCGGTTGCGATTGTAACTTCCTATATCGCCTCTCTTTTACTCGGAATGCCTTGGATGGTCATGCTGCTGTCTTGGGTTCCGGGCAGTGTCGAAGCGATGACCGCGGTAGCCCTGCTGCTGGGTTTAGAACCCGCGTTTGTGATGGTTAACCACGCTATTCGCTTGCTGTTGCTTTATACGTTGCCCGCATTGTTGAAAAACAAGCTGGAAGCGCTGCGTCACAGTGAAAGCTGAGAGAAAAGCAAAAGCCACCCGAAGGTGGCTTTTTTAATCAAGGCTTGAACAGAGCGAAAGTTAAATCACGGCTTTGAGGGCAGGCTCAACGTGTGAGGAGTGACACTTTGCAAGGTATTGAGCAACCTGTTCAATCGTGGCACTGTCGTGATCGATACCCAATTTGCTGCGACGCCAGAAAATATCATCCACTTTGTAGGCATATTCGTTTTCAATCAGGTAGTCCACTTCACGTTGGAACAGCGTATCGCTGAACTGGGTACCCAGATCTTCAATGGATGCGACATCGGCCAGCAGTTTTCGGGTACGGCTGCCGTAACAAGTTAGCCAGCGATCCAGCGTGGCATCGTTGACGAACGGGTACTGACGTTTCAGTTCGTTACGGATGTTACCGTACACATAATCTTCGCCGCCTGGCAGTGTAGATTCGTTGGTCCAGTTTGTTTTCATGTTCGGGAAGAATGGCGACAAATGCTTCATCGCGGACTCAGCCAGTTTACGGTATGTGGTCAGTTTACCGCCAAAGATAGACAGTAGTGGTGCTTCTTCACCTTGTTGATCCAACGACAGCGTGTAGTCACGCGTGATCGCTTGTGGTGAGTTGGATTCATCATCACACAAAGGACGCACACCGCTGAATTCAGATACGATGTCTGATGTGCTGATTTCGCGTACAAAGTGTTTATTGACGATATCGACCAGATACTGGCGCTCCTCCTGCGAAATTGCCACTTTGCGCGGGTCGCCTTTGTATTCCACGTCAGTGGTACCGATCATCGAGTATTTACCCAGGTACGGAATCACGAATACGATACGCTGGTCTTCATTCTGCAGAATGTACGCCTGTTCTTCGTTATGAATCTTCGGCACGATAATGTGTGAGCCTTTGATCAGGCGAATGCCGTAAGGGGAGCGAACATGGATGCTTTCGTCCAAAAACTGCTTAACCCAAGGCCCCGTTGCGTTAACCAGAGCGTGACTCTTACGCACGAAACGTTGTTGTGTACGCTCATCAAACAGTGTCACTGTCCAGATATCGCCGTCGCGGCTTGCGTGTTCGACGCGGCAGTAGTTCATCACTTCTGAACCCAGCTCTTGAGCTTGAATCGCGTTCAGAATCACCAAACGAGCGTCATCGACCCAGCAATCTGAATATTCAAAGCCAATTTTCATTTCCGGTTTCATTACTTCGCCTGCCTTTAGCGCGACTTTCTTACTCGCTGGCAAAGAAGTACGTTTACCCAAGTTGTCGTACAGGAACAGACCAATACGAATCATCCAGGCTGGACGCAGGAACGGGCGATGCGGCAAACGAAAACGCATCGGCTTTACAATGTGAGGCGCTTTTTTCAACAGAACTTCACGCTCGGCAAGTGCTTCACTCACTAAACGAAACTCATAATGCTCAAGATAGCGCAGACCACCATGGATAAGCTTAGAGCTGGCAGAAGAGGTTGCGCCGGCAAAATCCTGCGCTTCATACATACCCACTTTCAGTCCACGACCCGCAGCGTCGGCTGCGATACCTGCGCCATTGATACCACCACCAACAATGATGATGTCGAGCACTTCATTTTCAGTAAAACGTGTTGAGCTTAAGTTCTGTTTCATTTTATTGGCCTTGATTTTCGTTTTTGTATCTTAATGCTCGTATGAAAACACTAAACCGCACAAAAGCGGAGTTTTCCCTGAAGCAATTTTGATCTTGATCATAATAAATGAGCGTTCGAGCGTCAAGGCGTGCTTTTATTGTGCAAAAAGTCCAAAATGGAGCGCAATTTTGCACTCGAAAGGTGACAACTTGATGAATAGGGAGTGAGAAGGAACAAAAACGCAGGCAGGGAATGGTATGTATCCAACAACAAAAAAGCCCGTCACCAAAGGCAACGGGCTTTCATTCATCGGAAATGTTGATTACTTCTGAAACACTTCTTTGAAATCACGCTTAAGAATCGCATCACGACGCGCTTTCTTAATTTGCTTAACCATGTCTTTCACACAGCTGTGCAGTACCTGATCCAGCAGCTGAGCACGGTATTCTTCTTTATCTTGCTCAGTCATCTCTTTTGGAAGATTCAGGGTTGGGAACTCTTCCATCACGTTTAGGCCAGCAAATGCTTGGCTTACTGAAATCAGCGCGTGGAACTGTTCAAAGTTGTCCAGTACGTTTTGTGCGCTAGCTGGCAGGCTATCCCAAGCTTCACGGACCGCTTCTTCAGAGACTTCGTGAATAGAGGTGACCATCAGGAACATCTCTTCGGGTACCTGATCGAATTCAAGCACCTGGCGTAGTTCTGGAGAAATGGCTTCTAAGTCCACTTTCGGAGCTTCAGTTTGTGTAGTTTCTGACATGAAAAAGTTTCCATTAATGAAAAAGGCAATGCTAAAAACTTCCGCTGAAAAGTCAATACAACAGGCCAAATAAAGCAGTGAAAGCGTGAGAAAGTTATGCTATAGGTAAGCATATGATTGTATT
This sequence comes from Vibrio fluvialis, assembly GCF_900460245.1. Taxonomy (NCBI): domain Bacteria; kingdom Pseudomonadati; phylum Pseudomonadota; class Gammaproteobacteria; order Vibrionales; family Vibrionaceae; genus Vibrio; species Vibrio fluvialis. Next base: position 1,560,222 of record NZ_UHIP01000002.1, on the reverse strand, counting down.
GCAAAGAGGTGTCGATGTTAGGTTCCGGCTCATCCATGAGGATATTACTGGTTGATGACATTCAACTGGAGCGGATGCAACTCGCGATTCGCCTCAAGCAATTAGGCCATTCTGTCGAGGTCGCGTCGAGTGGACGGGATGCATTGGATATTTATCCGCGTTTTGAACCTGAACTGATCCTGCTCGATGTTTCGATGCCAGATATGGACGGTTTTGAAGTCTCTCAGGAAATTCGTCGTCGTTATGATGAGGAGTGGATTCCCATCATTTTTCTCAGTAGCCACGATGAACCTTCGATGATCGCCCGCGCGATTGAATCAGGTGGCGATGACTATCTGATTAAACCCGTTGATAAAATGGTGCTCAACTCTAAGTTGCTGGCGATGCAACGCATTGCCAACATGCGTCGAGAACTGAAGCGCACCAGTGCGAAGCTCGAAGAACTCAATCGTATTTTGCAGCATCAGGCCAACGAAGATGGCCTGACTCAGGTCTTTAACCGCCGCTTTATGGATGAAAAACTGCGCGAAATGATTTCGTGGCATGGTCGTCACGAAATGTCCTTGAGCGTCATTCTGTTTGACGTCGATCACTTCAAACCCTTCAACGATAATTACGGCCACATCGAAGGGGACCGCTGCCTGCACACTATTGCGCAAGCGGCGAATAAACTGTTTTGTCGTAGTGGTGAATTTGTTGGTCGCTACGGTGGCGAAGAGTTCCTGATTCTGCTGACAAATACCGATGTTGAAGGCGCCCGCGCAGCGGCGGAGCGCATTCAAGATTCAATCGAACACATTCATTATCCGCATGCATTCAGTGCGATTGCGGATCACGTAACCATATCGCAAGGTGTGGTGACGGTAACACCAGATGGCCATGAAACGCTGGCGCAGGTGTATGAAAAAGCCGACAGCGCACTCTATCAGGCTAAAACGAATGGCCGCAATTGCTACGTTATTTCAGAAAGCAGTTTTGCTTAAAGCTTCAGGCTTTGAGTGCTAATGCAGCGCCAAACGACACTAATCCCACTCCACATGCTTTGTTGATCAGCGGTTTGATGCGTTGCAACTTTTGTTGCAGCGCGGCTGATGTCATCAACGTCGCCACCAATGCAAACCACAGTCCGTGCAGAATAATCATGTAAGCGCCATAAGTCAGCGCATACACAGACGATGAATCGTCAGCAGAAATCACTTGGCTGAAAATGCTGAGGAAAAAAAGCATGGTTTTCGGATTGAGAACATTGCACAAAAAGCCCTGAGCGAAATAACGATAGCCGGGTAAATGGCAGTCCTGCTCTGCGGTGATGACCGTATTGGTGTTTGCCGAGAATATGCCTTTGATTCCCAAGTAAACCAGGTAGACGGCACCTGAATATTTGATGAGATTAAAAAGTGTCTCATTGTGTGAAATTAGGTAACTGATTCCAAGCAGTGAATAACCAATGTGAACGGTAATCGCAAGGCTGATGCCCAGAGCGCTGAACATGCCTGCACGGCGACCATGTGATAGGCTGTTCTTCAATACTAAGACGAAGTCAGCACCTGGGCTGATAACAATAAGCAGACCCACAATAGCGAGTGTGAAAATATCCATCACAAATTTCCTTTGAGTTGAAGTGATGCGCCGATTGTATGTCGTGCTTGGGCTATCTATAATCGAAAAAAATGACTTTAATAGGTGAGTAAAATTCACAAATGAGGCATCTCAAGGCTTTTCACGTTTTTCATGTGGCAGCGCAAAGCGCGAGCTTTACTCAGGCGGCAGATACCCTGCACATTACTCACGGAGCCGTGAGTAAACAGATCAAAACTTTAGAAACCTATTTGGGTGTCCCCTTGTTTATCAAGCAGGGGCGTCATGTCGTGCTCACGCAAGAGGGCATGGAACTCAGAGCATTTACCAGCCAGGCATTCAGCTCTTTAGAGAAGGGTGTGGAACAGTTGCGCACAACACGTTTGCCGCATTTGGAAGTGTCTTGTGAACCGACTTTAACCATGCGCTGGCTGATGCCGCGTATGAGCCAATTCCATCAGCAAACGAGTGGCGATGTCAGGCTTTCGACCGCTGGCGGACCTGTGAATCTCGGTTCTCAAGGATATCATTTAGCGATTCGTCGCGATGATTTTGAGCTGACTCAGCCTTATCAGAAACAAACGCTGGTAGCCGAGTGGGTGGGGCCAGTGATGTCACCACAATATTGGCAAAGCGTTCAAACAAAACAGCAGGCGATGACTTTATTGCATAGTCAGACCCGCCCCTTAGCTTGGCAAGAGTGGTTAGAAGAGCGATCTTGTGAGTTTACCGACGCCGCAGAGCAAACCTTCGAACACTTCTACTTTTGTTTGCAAGCCGCACAAGATGGACTGGGCGCCGCCATCGGTTCCTATCCGTTGGTGATGGATGAAATTGAACGCGGCCGGTTAGTTGCACCGTTTGGTTTTCGCCTCTCTGGACACGACTATGTGTTGCTGCGTCAGCAGCGCGATGAAACGGCATTGGAACGGCAGTTTATCGAATGGCTCAAACAGACGATGGCGTTATCGGTGCCAAGGGAAAACGTTTAAAATAAGTTCGGATGCGCCGCTGACAAGTAATCAGAATGGTTGTATGAATAATCAATCGACGATAAACAATGTTGCCCCATGTTTGGTCGATGAACGATGAGCTTCCGCCTGATCAGCAACTTGATAACTCATTCCCGGCTTGAGGACATAAATACGTCCATCGTCGAGTTCGGTTGTGAGTTCTCCTGACAGACAAAGCAGAATATGTCCTTTCGCACACCAGTGATCGGCAAGATAGTTATTCAGAATACTCGACCATACGAACCCGAATAGGGCCAAAGTGTTTGGTGCGCCAATAGGCAATGCCCGTTTCGCCTAAATGCTCTGTTGCTTCAATGTCATTCCAATCAGTCACCCCGAATGGAATATTTTTTATATCCATATTATTTTCCCGCTCCGTGTTTGCTGGGCATGGGCCAACGAAAGTAGGGGCGCTGGCCATCCATTCGCTCAATGTCAGCGCCCAATCGTGTATAAAACTCATGCGCTTTTTGGTTGTGCGGGCTGGCGGTCCATGCAATGTGAGACGCCAGCGATGCCTGAGCTTCGCGCTTCAACGCCTGCATGAGTGCATGACCATATCCATGAGAGCGATGTTGCCCAAGGATCAACAGGTCATCAAGCCAAATCGATGGCTGGCCGCTAAACGAAGAATAGCGATAGTGATACAGCGCAAAACCCACTACCTCGCTCTCACGTTCTATCAATAAGACATGAGCAAACGGATAGTCGCCAAATAGCGTGCGTTCTATTTTCGCTATGCTGGTTGAGATTTTACCGTCAAATCCTTTCATACTGCGGTCGAATTCCGCTTTTTGCTCAATGAGTTTGAATATTTTGCCTGAGTCTTCTTTGGACGCTTTCCTGATTGTCACTCTGTTCTCCATTACGGCAATAGTTGCGAAATAACGCTTTGTTAAGCGGTGTGTTGAGCTGTCTAAATGTTGCCGAGAATTACCTTTAAAAGCCGTTCGTCTTGAACTGATCGTTAGGATGTTGAATCGCGCCATGCTTGATACCATTTACCCGTCAATACGAATCGGGGAAAAGTATAAAACTGTTCAAGCAAGATACGAACGACGGCATTTCTGAACCCTGTAAATGGCACTGCCGGATTGACTTCTTGACGGTGTCCTAAACCTTGTAGACCAAACGATAAGGCCATGATGACCAAAGAACTCGCCGCAGAAACGAGTTCCAATCCAAGTAGTGAGCGGGTGAAAGAGATAAAGCTGATGATAAACATCGGCACAAATACGATGTGAATGATCAGATTTTTCCGAGACTGATGGAACGACGCGTAACCGCTCCATTGCCATTCAATCATGTCGTTCAGTTTCATGTTCTATCCTTGAATCTTAATGATGCGTTAAAGTGAGATTAAAATCGAGCTTAGCAAAACTGACAAGTATTATGTCATTGTTCTGAACGATATTACTCTGCGAACTTTCCGAAGTTATCTGGTACCAGATATGATGATTATTGACACGATGAAGCTGAGCTACTAATCCTTAAGTTGGTCATTTTTCCAATAAAATCAGTTAGCTAAGTATAGAAATAATATGTCAGTAAAACATGCTCCTACAGGTGTAGTTCACCGTGGGGATAAAGGCGAAAAACTGGGTGTGGAACAGATACGAAGAAAAATGCCCATCATTGGGTTAATTCACATGAAAAGATCACGTGTGATAAAAATGGCTGTAAAAACTAGCGTATCAACAAACTAAAATAAGGGCACTAAGTTGTCCTTTCTTATCAGAATAACATCCGTTACGCGCGCCCTAATCTAATCGATTTTGAACATATCACTCACATTAATAAATAGTTTGTATGAAGCATTTCATAGGGCAGGTTGTTTTGAGTACAAAACAGCCAGCACGAGGTGCTGGCTGTTTATTAACAAGAAAACGCGACAACGTTAGGCTTTGGCAAACAGGTAGGTACGGTAACCACCGAGCAAGTTGCGTGCTTTAAAGCCGTTGTTGACGAGTTGGCGATAAGCGACGTTGCCGCGCAAACCGACCTGACAGTAGATGATGATTTCTTTGTCTTTTGGCAGTTCGTTCATGCGCTGACGCAGTTGGTCAACCGGAATGTTGATGGCGCCTGGCAGATAACCGACATTTTGCAGTTCGCCCGGATTACGCACATCGAGCAACACTTGTTCATCGGTGAGGCTGTCGATTTCATCAAAGTGAATCGCTTTTGCATCACCTTTCATGATGTTGGTGGCGACAAATGCTGCTTGGTTGATCACGTCTTTTGCACTGCCGTAAGGCGGCGCGTAAGTCAGCTCAAGATGTTGCAGCTGCTCAACAGTCATACCAGCACGCTGCGCAACCGCCATGACGTCGATGCGTTTGTCGATGCCATCTTTACCCACGGCCTGAGCGCCGAAAATCTTGCCTGATTTCGGGTCGAACAGCATTTTGAATGACACAATTTCAGCACCAGGATAGTAGCTTGCGTGGCTCGCAGTATGAACGTAGACTTTTTCGTATTCGATACCCGCACGCTTGAGTTGCTTCTCGTTTTTACCTGTTGAAGCAACAGCCAAGTCGAAGATCTTACAGATCGCGGTACCTTGAGTGCCTTGATAGGTTTCGCTGCGACCAAGCATGTTGTCTGCGGCCATACGACCTTGACGGTTGGCAGGGCCAGCCAGTGGCACTAAGGTCGATTGACCCGTCACAAAGTCTTTTTCTTCAATTGCGTCGCCAACGGCATAAATGTTTGGATCGCTGGTTTGCATGTGTTCGTTGGTATAAATACCCCCCAGCTCGCCAATTTGCAGGCCTGCTTCAGCGGCGAGTTTGGTTTCTGGGCGCACACCAATCGCCATGATCAGAATATCGGTGGTCAGTGTTTCTCCATTGCTCAATGTCAGGTCGAGCTCACCGTTCATGTGTTGATGTTCGATATTTTCACCGGAATCAATGCTTGGCATTGAGGTGGCTGGTTTGAACTCTACCGCTTGCAGCGCTACACCCAGACGCAAGTCGATGCCTTTCGCGCGAATTTCTGCGTGGGCAAAACCAGCCATTTCGCGGTCAACCGGTGTCATCACCTGATCGGCCATTTCAATCAATGTGGTTTTGATACCCAATTGGTGGAACGCTTCCATCATTTCCAAACCGATAAAACCACCGCCGATGACCGTTGCGTGATCAGGCTGGTTCATCTGAATGGTTTCCAGAATACGGTCCATATCCGGAATGTTACGCAGAGAGTGGGTGAGTGGGTTATCCAAACCCGGGATCGGCGGCACGATAGGGCCGGCTCCTGGGCTCAGCAACAGAAAGTCGTAGCTTTCTTCGTACTCGGATTGATCGAACAGGTTACGTACGGTGATGGTTTTATCTGCACGATTAATACGAACCACTTCATTCATGACTCGCACGTCAACATTAAAACGAGCCAGAAAACTTTCTGGGGTTTGCAGCAGTAGATTCGCGCGTTCTTTAATGTCACCACCGATGTGATAAGGCAAGCCACAGTTGGCAAACGAAACGAAGGGACCACGTTCAAACATGATAATTTGTGCATCTTCGCTTAAACGACGCGCACGCGCAGCCGCGGAGGCACCACCGGCGACACCACCGATAATCACAATCTTAGTCATAAATTACTCCAAATATTTTCTAGCCCAACTGACATTACAAACATAGTGTGGACTTATTATTTAAACCCAAGTTTTTTCAAAAAGTAGGCCGCTGGACAAATCCCTGTAAACGCACTTTGGATAAGGTTCACCCCGACAAACACGGTGAGCCAGATAAAGTTCGGGTGAACATAAAACGTCAAAATCAAAGAAAGCAGTACCATGCTGCCCGCGATTACTCGTACGCCATTATCAATCGTCATGTGAATACCCTCCGTTGGATGATGGATTTACTATAGTTATATAAATTAGAAAAGTCTAATGTTAATTTGTCTAAATTTTAAAAATCTAAATAAGGTTTGACTAATTTATGTTTATTAGTATCATCTAAACAACAAGTTCACTAAGGGGATAATGATGGAAGCCGTCAATATTGATCAAATGAAGTCCAATGCGGTGGAAGTGTCTGAGCTATTGAAAATCATGGCTCACCCTGAACGTTTGATGGTGCTGTGCCAACTCACCAAAGGTGAAGTGGGGGTCGGGCAGTTGCAGCAGAGTTCGTCACTCAGTCAATCGGCATTTTCTCAGCATTTAACGGTGCTTAGAAAGCACGAGCTGATCAAAGCGCGGAAAGAATCACAACAAGTGTTCTATTCACTCGCCGATTCGCGGGTTGCGCAACTGATTCAAAGCCTTCAAACCGTATTCTGTGGCTAAGTATTTTAAATTCAGAGAGATAATAAGAGGACACTATGACGTTTACCATGCCTTGGGAATCCCTGCTAGGAGGCGTGCTATTGGGTATTTCAGCGACAGTGATGTTGCTCATGAACGGAAAAATCGCGGGTATCAGCGGTATTCTAACCGGACTGTTGACGCCCAAGTCGCGTGATTTTGCGTGGCGCTTGTTGTTTGCGGTCGGCATGGTGTCCGGCGGCGTTTTAGGTGTATTGGCATTTGGCAGCCACATTCCGACGGAATTTAACGCCAGTTCTCTGCTATTGGCTGTTGCGGGTCTGTTGGTTGGTATTGGCACCCGTTTAGGAAATGGCTGTACGAGTGGCCATGGCATCTGTGGCATTGGCCGTTTGTCTAAGCGTTCGATAGTCGCGACGTGTGTCTTTATGGTTGTTGCCGCGGTTACAGTCTTTGTACGTCTGCACCTTGTTTAAAAACGTCAGTAGTAGGTCATCACAATGAATAATGTTTTGTTTCGATTAACGTCTCTGTTTGCTGGGCTGTTGTTTGGTTTGGGTATGGTGATTTCAGGCATGGCAGATCCTGCGAAAGTGTTGGGCTTTCTTGATGTCGCCGGTGATTGGGATCCGAGTTTAATGTTTGTCATGGGCGGCGCATTGATGGTGTTTATGCCGGCTTATTTCTTCCTGATCAAACCGAAAAGTAAACCTGTTAATGCCGAAAAGTTTTGTCTGGCGACCAATCAGTCTCTGGATTCACGTCTGATAAGTGGGGCGGCGATTTTCGGTATTGGTTGGGGGTTAGCTGGTATCTGCCCGGGACCGGCCTTATCAAGCCTTGCGCTGGGTAATCCGGGAGTTTGGATCTTTTTCGCATCAATGATGGTTGGCTTAGGTACGACCAACTTATTGATCTGCGTTAAAAATAACCGAGAGAGTCAAACACAGACCGCTTAACATCACTATGCTTTAAGCAGCTGAATGTCCAAGGAGATTGGCACGATGAAATGGTTAACTTTGAGTATCATGGCAGCACTGAGCCAATCGGGTCTGGCGCATGCCGAAACAGTAAACAATGTCTTTACCGTCAAATCGGAGCCAATGCCGCAGGTGATTCAGCTGGATGGGGTCGTGGAGCCTGTTAATCAGGGCACGGTGGCCGCACAAACCTCCGGTCGGGTGATTGGTGTGTTTGTTGATGTGAATGATCACGTTACGCAAGGTCAGGTCTTGCTGGAAATCAGTGATGTTCAGCAATCGGCATCGTTAGACGCCGCGCAGGCGCAACTGGCAAGTGCGCTGGCACAAAACCGCGAAGCGCAGGCTCAGGTCAACCGCTATCGCCAGTTGTTTCCCAAAGGCGCGATCTCGCGCGATCAAATGGATTCCGCCGAAGCGCGCGCGCGCAGCGCAGCAGCGTCGGTGAAATCGGCCCAGGCAGCGGTCGCGCAGGCTAAAGAGTCGCTCGGCTACACCAACATTACGGCGCCGTATGCCGGCGTGGTGACGCAGCGCCATGTTGAACTGGGCGAAACGGTGGCGCCGGGAACGCCGCTGATCAGCGGTTTTTCACTGGAAAAACTCAGAGTTGAAACCGACATTCCCCAGCGTTATCAGGATAAAGTGAAACGGGAGGCGCAGTTCCATGTTCTCGCGCCATCCGGTGACGCGGTGATGCCGACCGATTACAGCCTGTTCAGTTATGCCGACCCCCAATCCCACAATTTCAAAATTCGCTTATCGTTGCCGGACAACACGCCGCTGTTGGTACCAGGTATGTGGGTCAAAACCGATTTTCAATACAGCAGCCGGGACGTACTGTTGGTGCCGAGCTCCGCGGTCATTCGCCGCGCGGAACTGAGCGCTGTTTATCGCATCGTCAACGATGCGCGAATGCTGAATCCGATTCGCCTTGGTCAAACATACGGAGACTACGTTGAAGTTCTGTCGGGCTTAGAACCCGGGGATGTAATCGCAACCACGGTATTAGCAGCAGAAGGGCAATGATATGGACAAACGACTCGGTATTTCGGGTCGCATCGCTGCGGCCTTTCAAAATTCGGCCATGACGCCTTTGTTGGCGTTGGTTGGCCTGCTCATGGGATTGTTTGCGGTTATCATCACGCCAAAAGAGGAAGAACCTCAAATCGATGTGACGTTCGCCGATGTCTATATTCCGTTTCCCGGAGCAACACCTGCAGAAGTGGAGAGTCTGGTTACAACTCCAGCAGAGCAAATCGTCTCTGAAATTCAGGGTATCGATAAAATCTATTCCTTTTCCCAGCCCGATGGCGCCATGATCGTCGCCATCTTTAAGGTTGGCGTATCGCGCAATGATGCGGTGGTGCGCATCTATAACAAGCTCTATTCCAACAAAGACTGGATGCCGCAAGGTGTGGGCGTCGGGGAACCCATTATCAAGCCAAAAGGCATTGAAGATGTCCCGATCGTAAATATCACGTTGTCTGACCAATCTGGTCACTATGACCAGCAACAGCTCACTCAGGTCGCGCATGGGTTGGAAACGGAACTCAAGCGTATTAAAGGCACGCGCGACATCTACACCGTGGGCGGGCACAACACCATTGTCGATGTGCGTCTGGATCCTGCGAAAATGAACAGTTTTGGTATCACTATCGATCAGCTCAATCAGAGTATTCCGTCTGCGAATGCTCGTTCAACGGTGTTGGAACTGACCAGTGATAATCAGACCTTGCCGCTGCAAATCGGTCAGTTTTTGACGCATGTTGAGGATGTCAAACAGTTGGTGGTTGGCGTGCACAATGGTCTGCCTGTTTACTTGGAAGATATCGCGGCCGTTGGGCTGGGCGTAAACACCGCAACCCAGAATGTCTGGACCAGTGATAAGAACGGGATCTATCCGGCCGTAACTCTGGCGATTGCTAAGAAGAGTGGTGAAAACGCGGTAGACGTCGCCAAAGCGGTGGAAACTCGTGTGGTTGAGCTGCAAAACCAGCTGATTCCGCATGGCATCAAGGTTGAAATCACCCGTGATTACGGTAAAACCGCCGCAGACAAAAGTAACACCTTGATTGGTAAGCTGGCATTTGCCACCACCGCTGTCGTGATTCTGGTCTTGCTGACTATGGGGTGGCGCGAAGCGATTGTGGTGGGGCTGGCAGTGATCGTGACGTTGATGAACACCCTGTTTGCTTCATGGGCCTGGGGCTTTACCCTCAACCGCGTGTCGCTGTTCGCATTGATCTTTTCCATCGGGATATTGGTTGATGATGCGATCGTGGTGGTGGAGAACATTCACCGTCATATGTCGATGGGTAAACGCAAACTGGCGGAGTTGATTCCGCCTGCAGTTGATGAAGTGGGTGGCCCGACCATTCTGGCAACGCTAACGGTGATCGCCGCTCTGTTGCCGATGGCGTTTGTCAGCGGCTTAATGGGGCCGTATATGAGCCCGATTCCGATCAACGCGTCGATGGGGATGCTCATTTCTCTGGCGGTGGCTTTTGTGGTGTCTCCATGGCTCGCCGGACATCTGTTGAAACCCGCCCAACACGACAGCGAAGGGAAAGCCGCGAATTCCGTATTCCATCGCATTATGACGCCGTTTGTCACCGCCAAACACCAAACTCGTAACCGCTTTATGCTGCTGCTTGCTGTATTGGCACTGATCGCAGGTTCGGTCTCGTTGCCTGTGTTCGAAGCCGTAGTGCTGAAAATGCTGCCGTTTGATAACAAGTCAGAGTTTCAGGTGGTGTTGGATATGCCGGAAGGTACATCACTTGAGCATACTCAGCGCGTGCTGTTTGATATGGGACAGGAACTGAATAAAGTGCCTGAAGTGACTGGCTACCAGATTTATGCAGGTACGGCGGCGCCGATCAACTTCAACGGACTGGTTCGCCACTACTTTATGCGCGAACAAGCCAATCAGGGTGACATTCAAGTCAATTTGGTTGGACGTAAGGAGCGTGACCGCGACAGCCATGAGATTGCCAGTTCGATTCGCCCCGTGCTGAACAAAGTTGCTTTGAAGTTTGGCGGTAAGGTGAAAGTGGTCGAAGTCCCGCCGGGCCCGCCTGTATGGTCACCAATTCTGGCGGAAGTGTATGGTCCGACACCGGAAATTCGCCATCAGGCGGCGCGCCAGGTGCGTCAAATCTTCCGTGAGACTCAGGATATTGTCGATGTCGATATGTATCTGCCGGAATCGCATCAGAAGTGGCAGGTGAATATCGACCGCAGCAAAGCGGCGCGCCTGGCTGTCCCTTACTCAGCCATTGTGGACGCGTTAGCGACGGCTGTGGGTGGTAAGCCTGTCACCTATCTGCACAGTGAACACAATAAGTACCCGATTCCGGTGCAGATCCAGGCGAGTGAAACAGCGAAAGTGCGTCTTGAACAAGTGCTGAACATGAATGTATCCAGCCAGAGCGGACAGGCTTATGCGCTGTCAGAACTGGTCAGTGTCAAACAGACCCGAATGGAAGATTACATCGTGCACAAAAACATGGTGCCGATGGTGATGGTGGTGGGCGATATGACGGGTGACATTGATAGCCCGCTGTACGGCATGTTCACTATTGGTTCTACGCTTGATCAGCAGATGAATCTGGAACAGTACTATATTCATCAACCGGATGGTCTGAGCGGCGTGGCGGTATTATGGGATGGGGAATGGACCATTACCTACGAAACATTCCGTGACATGGGGATTGCCTATGCGGTAGGTATGATTTTGATCTATCTGCTCGTCGTCGCACAGTTTAAATCCTATTTGGTACCGCTCATCATCATGGCGCCGATTCCGCTCACCATTATTGGTGTGATGCCCGGTCATGCCATGCTTGGCGCGCAGTTCACCGCGACATCGATGATCGGCATGATTGCTTTGGCCGGCATCATTGTGCGTAACTCGATTCTGCTGGTGGATTTCATTAATCAACAGGTCGAGCAGGGTGTGGCGTTTTCAGAAGCTGTGATTCAATCCGCGGCGGTGCGGGCAAAACCCATCATGTTGACCGCTCTGGCGGCGATGATTGGCGCGATGTTCATTCTGGACGATCCGATCTTCAACGGTTTGGCTATCAGTCTGATTTTCGGGATTTTTGTTTCGACAATATTAACCTTGTTGGTTATTCCCGTCCTATACTATGTGGTGATGAAAAAACGCTTTGAACTTCAGCAATGAAGCATAAGCGATAACGATAGATTTGAGTAACTTGTGTCTTGCCCCGCCAGAGATGGCGGGGCTTTTTTATGCCTACCAGCTCACTTGACTGCTCAGCGGGCAATGATCGCTCAGTTGGTAGCTCAGTACCTGTTGGCTATCAAAGTTAACCTGCCGGGCTTCGTCCGCTTTGAGGTTAGGGCTGATGATGACGTGATCAATCAACGAACGGAACTGATGCAACTTATTGGCTTGCTGGCGGGAGCGCACTTTGCAGGTCGCTTGGGTTTGCCGGCTGGCAAGTGTCGGCTCAGCTTTCGTGCCCTGCGTCATGGTTTGCCACAACCAGTCACCACGATACGCAAGGTTGTGATTGAAGTCGCCCATGATCAGATACGCTTCCTGCTTCGACTCGCGTTGCTTTATCCAAGCATTCAGCGCTTTACCTTGCTTAAGTAGTGTCTGGCAGCTCGACTGGTTTGATTGAAACTTGCCGGAGCAACCCGCTTTTAAATGTACCGACAACGTATGCAGCGCGTTTGGTGTATCCGGATAGAGCACGATATAAGCCGCAAACCGCAGCTTGTGATTACGTTTGTCGTACAAGTCGATGTCCGGTGGATCGCGAAACGGAATTCCGTTTCGTACGGCAAATCCGGTGTATTGGTTTATGTCACCGAACTGGTGCCCGGCATGATTCGGCTGCGAGCGATCAGACAGCACGACGTGATAGCCTGGCCCCACCACATTTTCCACTGCGTCGATGCTATCCACTTCCTGAAAAGCCAGAACATCACTATTGAGCTTCGCAAAGTGCTGCCTGAGCGCGGTGAAGTCCTGCTCGGAGCGTTTACCTTTATCTTTCGGTGCAGACGGATTCAGCGTCAGCCATTCGATATTCCAACTGCTCACGGTCAGGGTATTGGCCGATACCCATGGAGAAAGTGTGAGCAGTATGACTGACGTTAAAATCGCGGTGATTTTATTTCGTTTCATCGCATTTCTTCTTATTGATTCGGTTCAGAGCACGTGCTGTCAGTGTTCCACAAAAAGCAATTATTTTTATCACAAAATAAAGTGTTTCTAGGGTTTCTTTCAGCTTTGAGATCTCAAGCTATAAGATCGATTTGTTCTTGTCCATAGGCCCTGATCGCTTGATCTAAATCAATACTTTTTCCTATGTCATCTCGTCTAATACGACACAACATATAGTGTCAGTTGGATAAAGGTAAGCCCTATATAGTGTATTTGTGGATAATTCTGTGAATATGCTGGGGTAAGGAGACAAGGTGAAACCTATCGTAATCAAACGCGACGGCTCAAAAGCCCCGTTTAACCGAGATCGTATCCAGGCTGCGGTCGAAAGTGCCGCAGACGAAGTCAGCAGTGAAATCGCCATATACGCGCTAAATGTTGCGCTCGCGGTCGAACTCAAACTCAAAGAATACGATGAAGTTCATATCGCAGAAATTCAGACACTGGTAGAGAACGAGCTAATGCAAGGGCCTTACAAAGCATTAGCTCGTTCATACATTGAATACCGACATGATCGCGACATCGCGCGTGAGAAGCAGAGCAAACTGACCCAGGAGATCGAAGGCCTGATTCAGGAAAGCAATGCAGATCTGCTGAACGAAAACGCCAACAAAGATGGCAAAGTGATCCCGACTCAACGTGATTTGTTGGCGGGTATTGTGGCAAAACACTATGCGAAGACCCGCATTTTGCCGCGCGATATTGTTCAGGCGCACGAAGAGGGCGACCTGCACTATCACGATCTCGATTACGCACCATTCTTCCCTATGTTTAACTGCATGCTGATCGACTTGAAAGGCATGCTGACCCACGGTTTTAAAATGGGTAACGCGGAAATCGATACGCCAAAATCCATTTCAACCGCGACGGCAGTGACTGCACAGATCATTGCTCAGGTCGCGAGCCACATTTACGGTGGTACGACCATCAACCGTATCGATGAAGTGCTGGCACCTTATGTCACTGCCAGCTATCAGAAACATCTGGAGATCGCGAAAGAGTGGGATATTCACAGTCCGGAAGAGTTTGCCAGCGCCCGTACAGAGAAAGAGTGTTATGACGCGTTCCAGTCATTGGAATACGAAGTAAACACACTGCATACCGCCAATGGCCAGACTCCGTTTGTGACCTTCGGCTTTGGTTTGGGTACCAGCTGGGAATCGCGTTTGATCCAAAAATCGATTCTGAAAAATCGCATTGCAGGCTTGGGTAAAAACCGTAAAACGGCTGTGTTCCCTAAACTGGTGTTTGCCATCAAAGATGGTCTTAACCACAAAGCAGGCGATCCCAACTACGACATCAAACAGTTGGCGCTCGACTGTGCGTCGAAACGCATGTATCCGGACATTCTGAACTACGACAAAGTGGTGGAAGTGACCGGTTCATTCAAAACGCCGATGGGTTGCCGCAGTTTCCTCAATACCTATGAAGAGAATGGTGAGTTGGTCCATGAGGGGCGCAACAACCTTGGCGTTGTCAGCCTGAACCTGCCTCGCATTGCAATTAAAGCGAAGGGTGATCTCAACAAGTTCTACGAGCTGCTGGATGACAAACTGAAACTGGCTCGCCGTGCACTGGAAACTCGCATCAGCCGCCTGGAAAATGTGAAAGCGCGCGTTGCGCCGATTCTGTACATGGAAGGAGCATGTGGTGTGCGTTTGAATGCCAATGATTCGATTGCGCAGATCTTCAAAAACGGTCGCGCTTCAATTTCACTGGGTTACATCGGTGTACACGAAACGATTAATGCTCTGTTTGGTCAGGACAAGCACGTATACGATGACAGCGAACTGCGTGAACATGCGGTCAATATCATCCGTAAACTGCGTGACGCAGTAGACAGCTGGAAAGAAGAAACAGGCTACGCATTCAGCCTGTATGGCACCCCGAGTGAAAACTTGTGCAGCCGTTTCTGCCGCATCGATACCAAAGAGTTTGGCGTGATTGCAGGGGTTACCGACAAAGGCTACTACACCAACAGTTTCCATCTGGATGTTGAGAAGAAAGTGAACCCGTACGACAAGATCGATTTTGAATTGCCGTACCCGCATATCTCAAGCGGTGGCTTCATCTGCTACGGTGAGTTCCCGAATATGCAACGTAATATCGAAGCTCTGGAAAACGTTTGGGACTATAGCTACACCCGCGTGCCTTACTACGGGACCAATACGCCGATTGATGAGTGTTACGAGTGTGGTTACACTGGTGAGTTTGACTGTACCAGTAAGGGCTTCGTGTGTCCTAAGTGCGGCAACCATGACTCAAGCAAAGTTTCCGTTACCCGCCGTGTGTGTGGTTATCTCGGCAGCCCGGATGCACGGCCGTTCAACTTCGGTAAACAGGAAGAAGTGAAACGCCGAGTCAAACACCTTTAACGCTATGAATTATCATCAATACTATCCGATTGATGTGGTCAACGGGCCGGGAACGCGCTGTACGCTGTTCGTTTCCGGCTGCGTTCATCAGTGTCGTGGTTGCTATAACCAAAGCACCTGGCCACTCGACTCTGGTCATCCGTTTACTCAGGACATGGAAGACCAAATCATTCGCGATCTCAACGATAGCCGGATTTTCCGCCGCGGTTTGTCTCTGTCTGGTGGCGATCCGTTACATCCGCAAAACGTCACATCGGTGCTTAAACTCGTGCAGCGGGTGAGGGCAGAGTGCCCGGGCAAAGATATCTGGCTCTGGACGGGCTATTTGCTGGCTGAACTCAATGACGCGCAGCGTGACGTGGTCGAACTGATTGATGTGTTAATCGACGGGAAGTTCGAGAAAGAGCACGCTGACCCGAGCCTTGACTGGCGGGGCAGCAGCAATCAAGTCATCCATTGCTTCAAATTGTAAAAATCGCTTTAGGTTTTCGCGTATCTGGTGTTTACTGAAAGTCATACTTGAATTTCAAAGGGTTGTGACTTTCATGTTTTCCCACTTACCAACACCAGCTTTAGATCCAATTCTCTCTTTGTCCGTTGCTTACCGAAATGATCCTCGTTCTGAAAAAGTGGATCTTGGCATCGGCGTGTACAAAAACAGCCAAGGCGAAACGCCAATCATGCGCGCTGTGCAACAGGCACAGGATATCGTCGTATCCACACAGAAAACCAAATCTTACGTTGGCCTTGCTGGCTGCGAAGAGTTTAACCGCAGCATGCTGAACCTGGTGCTGGGCGAGTCACTGGTCAATGAACGTGTGACGGCTATTCAAACTCCGGGCGCCAGCGGCGCGCTGCGTATGCTGGGCGACCTGATGCGTGTCGCTCAGCCTGAGACAACCGTCTGGATCACGGATCCGAGCTATGTGAACCACAAACCCGTGATGGAAGCAGCAGGCCTGAAGGTCAAGTACTATGCTTACTTCAGTCGCGATACCAAAATGGTGGATACCGACCGCATGCTGAGCGATTTGGCGCATGCCGGTCCGAAAGATGTGGTTCTGCTGCACGGTTGTTGTCATAACCCAACGGGAGCTGACATCGATTTTGCAGCTTGGCAGGCAATTACCGAACTATCACAGAAAAATGGTTTTATTCCGTTTGTCGACATTGCCTATCAAGGCTTTGGGGATGGTTTGGAAGAAGACGCGAAAGGGCTGCGCCACATGGCAAGCAATGTTGAAGAGATGTTGGTGACATCGTCTTGTTCGAAGAATTTCGGTCTGTATCGAGAGCGCACTGGCGTCGCTATTGTGTTGGGCAAAAATGCCAATGATGTCGCGAATGCGCGAGGCAAAATGCTGACGCTCGCACGTTCCACCTACACCATGCCGCCGGATCATGGCGCTGCGCTTGTCAAAACCGTGTTACAAAACGAACAGCTTACGG
The DNA here is from genome assembly GCF_900460245.1 of Vibrio fluvialis. Classification (NCBI taxonomy): domain Bacteria; kingdom Pseudomonadati; phylum Pseudomonadota; class Gammaproteobacteria; order Vibrionales; family Vibrionaceae; genus Vibrio; species Vibrio fluvialis. The sequence goes on along the minus strand of NZ_UHIP01000002.1, from coordinate 1,543,342 downwards.
CTATTTGGAAGCAAGAGCTGAGTGAAATGCAACAACGTTTGTTAAGCCTTCGTCAAACCTTGTGTAAAGAGTTGAGAAATCAACATAATACGGCACAATTCGACTTTATCGAAAGCCACAAGGGCATGTTTACGGTCCTGGGGTTTGCGCCAGAGCAAATGGCTCGTTTGCAAGAAGAGTTCGGTATTTATGGTGTGGCTGATGGCCGTATCAATATCGCAGGCCTGACGGAGAAAGATATTCCTTACGTTGCGGATGCGATAGTTAAAGTCTCATAACGTTAGTAGTTTGATTAGGTGAATGAATGAAACAACAATGGAAACTCCTGGTTCCTCTGATGCTCAGTGGTGGTCTGGTTGCTTGTGCAACGACGTCGACTGAACCATCGGCCAATGTGGATCAAAAGGAACAAACCACTCAAGTTGAACAACCTAAGCAGGAAGCAACCGAAAGCGCCAAGGATGTGGCTGATACCAAGTCTGAACCCAAAGTCGAAGAGCCGAAAAAAGAGGTGAAGAAAGAAGTGGTCGTGCTGAAAGCGACGAAAACTTCTGACGGCAAGCTCATTCTGGGCGAAAAGGAATGGGTTTATGTTCCGGGTTTGAAAGAAAACTTCTTGGCTCGTATTGATACCGGTGCAACCACTTCGTCTATCAGTGCTGTCGATGTGGTGCCGTTTGAACGCGATGGCAAGGACTGGGTGAAATTCCGCATTGAACACGAAGGCATCAAGAGCGAGGAAACCAGTCTTCCGGTTGAACGTTGGGTTCATATTCGCCAGTCAAGCACTGATGACACGCAGCGCCGTGCGGTCGTGGTGGCCTGGATTCAGATCGGTGACCTGAAAGAGAAAACCGAGTTTACACTCGCTGACCGAACCCATCTGACTTACCCGCTTCTGTTGGGGCGCAGCTTCTTTAAAGACGTTGCTGTCGTGGATGTTAGCCGCAAATTTGTTCAGCCTAAGCACAAATAAGCGGGTTGAACTGATAAATGAAAAGCCAACAGATGTTGGCTTTTTTTATGCGTGTGCTGAATGGAAAAAAGCCAGTGAGTGAAACACTCACTGGCAAAAGTCGAGGGGACTTTTAAGGGGAGCCAAGATCGGTAGTTGGCTCCAATACGGGAACATTAAGCGGTAACGGCGTCTTTCGCTTGAGCGCGAGACTTCAGGAATGCGTAGCCCGCACCTGTTACAACGGTACCCACAGCAATCGCAACCAAGTACATCAGTACAGGAGTGATTGCATTTGGAATCAGCAGTACAAACAGACCGCCGTGTGGAGCCATCAGTTTTGCACCGAACAGCATAGAAAGTGCACCAGTAATCGCGCCGCCTACCATACATGATGGGATTACGCGCATTGGATCTTTCGCGGCGAATGGGATAGCACCTTCTGAGATAAAGCACAGACCCAGAACAAACGACGCTTTACCCGCTTCGCGCTCACTTGGTTCAAACTTGTCGCGAGCCAGGAATGTAGCCAGCCCCATACCCAGAGCCGGAACCATACCCGCGGCCATGATGGCAGCCATTGGTGCGTAAGTTTGTGAAGCCAACAGGCCAACACCAAAGGTGTATGCCGCTTTGTTTACCGGACCACCCAGGTCGAAACACATCATTGCGCCAAGGATAATACCCAGTAGAACAGCGTTTGCTGAGCCCATGTTGTTCAGGAATTCAGTCATTGCTGACATGATGCCCGCAACCGGACCGCCCACCACGTAGATCATCACCAGACCAGTTACTAAGCTAGCCACAAAAGGAATGATCAGAATCGGTTTCAGTGCTTCCATGGATTGTGGCAACTGAACTTTATCGGCAATGAACTTGGCTGAGTAACCCGCGATGAAACCCGCAGCGATACCACCCAAGAAACCTGAGCCGATAGAGCTTGCCAACATACCGCCGATCAAACCCGGTGCAAGCCCCGGACGGTCAGCGATGGAGAACGCGATGTAACCTGCAAGAACCGGAATCATCAGTGCGAAGGCCGACCCACCGCCGATAGACATCAGCGCAGCGGCCAGTGTGCCTTCTTCTTTAAACGCTTCGATACCGAACACGAATGACAATGCGATGATCAAACCACCGGCAACCACTACTGGCAGCATGTGTGATACGCCTGTCATCAGGTGTTTGTAGACGCCTTTTTTCTCTTCCGTTGCTGCTGAAGAGTTCGCGGAACCAGAGTGTTGATAAACAGTTGCCTGGGCGAACGCTTTATCCATCTCTTCTGAGGTTTTCTTCAGCGCAGGACCTGTCTTGGTACGGTACATTTTCTTACCGTTGAAACGGTCCAGTGGTACTTCGATGTCTGCCGCAATGATCACCAGATCCGCTTCAGCAATTTCTTGCTCAGTCAGCTGGTTTTTGGCGCCAACAGAACCGCGTGTTTCCACTTTGATTTGGTGACCACGACGCTTACCTTCTTCTTCCAGAGCTTCTGCCGCCATGAAAGTGTGCGCCACGCCTGTTGGGCATGCGGTGATCGCGACAATTTTCTTAACGCCTTCCGAAACTGCAGCAACCGGCGCCTGGTACGTAGTCGCAGCTGACGCGGAAAGTTCAGAGGCTTGCTCTGCAGCGGCTTTCAGGTAGGCAACCGGATCGCTTGTGCATGCTGAGATTTCGCTTTGATATACTTTTTTACCGACGAAACGAGTTGTGTCGATGGGCGTATTTGCCGCGACAATCACCAGCTCTGCAGCTGCGATTTCAGCGTCGGTAAGTGTGTGTCCTTCCAGCACGGATGAATGGCATTCAACAGCTGCTGTCCAGTTGAGGGATTTTGCTGCCTGTTCAAGCAGACCAGCAGCGATAATGCTATTTGCAACGCCGCTAGGGCACGCAGTAATAATGGCAATATTCATAGATGCGACCTTCTGTCCTTAGTTGTTAGTGGCAACACTAACTGGTTGTAATTGGATTTCTTTTTGTAGGGTGACTAATTGCTCAACGCTTGGTACACCAACACCTACCTGCGTAACTGCAAGAGCAGACAGGGCAGTGGCAAACGTGATCAGTTCTTCTTTATTCATGGCTTGCATATGACCCCAGCACAAACCAGCCACCAGGGTATCGCCCGCACCAACGGTACTGACAACACTCATGCGTGGCGGCTTAGCGTGAAGCCATTTACCTTGGTTTAACCACATGGTGCCGTCGGCACCCATGGAAACCACAATATTCTCGATACCTTTGTCTGCCAGATGTTCAGCAGCGCTGCGGCACTCTTGCGGAGAGTGAAGTTCACGTCCCACAAATTGAGAAAGTTCTTCATCGTTTGGCTTAATCAGCCAAGGTTGTGCGTTCAGCCCTGCGGCCAAGGCGTCGCGGCTGCTATCAAACAGAACCTTCTTGCCCAGCGCGTGCAGCTTTTCAATCCACGAAGCGCACAGCTCAGGTGACACTCCGGATGGCAGACTGCCCGCCATGACGAAGTATTCGTGTTCCTCAGCCAGAGCCATCAGAGTGTGCTCAAATACCGCGATGTCTTCAGGAAGCACCTGAATACCCGGGAAATTGATGTCGCTGACTTCACCGTTCGCTTCAACCAGTTTGACGTTGATGCGGGTCGCGCCGTCGATGCGCACGAATTGGTCGTTGGCCCCCATTTCAGCAAACAGCTGGCAGAACATTTCCTGATTGTCTCGGCCAAGGAAACCTGTAACCGTAACCTCTGCGCCAAGATCGCTCAGTACTTTGGCAACGTTGACACCTTTACCTGCCGCGTGAAGATTGCTCTCTTTCACCAAGCTCACTGAGCCCACATTCAGCGTGCTCAGGCTACCAGTGAGATCCAGCGCAGGGTTGAGTGTGATGGTGACGACTTTTTTAGTCATGTCGCGCTCCTTAACCTTCACCCAGACCAGCGTTGATCGCTGCACCGATGGATTCCAGCGCTTGCGCGGCATCTGGGCCTTCTGCGGTGAATTGCAGTTGGTGACCGTGTTTTACGCCGAGCGCAATCACTTTCATCAGGCTCTTCGCGTTTACGATTTTGCCGTCGCCATCAAGGTTCGCCACTTTGATGTTGGACTCGAATTTCTTCGCTTCCGCAACCAGCATCGCGCCAGGGCGGGCGTGCAGGCCGTGTGAGTTTTTGATCTTGAAGATTGCAACATTACCTTCGCCAGCAGCAGGAGACTCTTGTTCTTCTTGAGTGAACAGGGAAACCAGAGCTTCCGCAGAGGTGTTCAGCAGTTTTTCTTGCTGTTGGTTAAAGACGATGTCTGAGATTTTGCTCAGGAAGGCTTGATGAGCACTGTTGCATGCAGCAAACGCAATCAGCGCTTTAACAGCCACACCTTCGTATTCACACGCATTGGCTGTCGAAACAAATGACATGCCAGTGCGTTTTACCGCTTTGTCGCTGCTCACCAGCCACAAACCTTTACCTAGGTGCGTTGGCTTTTTAGTGACCAAATCCGCGACGAATTCCGCTTCTGCGCAGCCAGTGTTTTTCAGCAGGCCGCCAGCCACTGCGCTCATCTGTACCATGTCGCTTGCCGGGAACAGCAGTTGAATCAGAGAGGCGTCGAAGTCGGCTTCAAACTGAACGTCGCCGTTCAGTAACGCGATGATGTCGTTTGCGGCTTTCGCTTGTTTCAGTTTCTCTTCTACACCGTCAGCAGACAGCACTTTAGTCAGCTGTTTCAGGATGCCTAAGTGTTCGTCAGATTTTGCAGCGATACCGATAGCCACGTAAACGGTGTTACCGTCGCCCCAGTCAACGCCAGCAGGGAAGTGGTGAACCGCAACGCCGGTTTCTTTTACCAGATCACGGGTATCAGTGGTGCCGTGAGGAATGGCAATACCGTTGCCCAGAAACGTTGAGTTCTGTGCTTCGCGGTTCAGCATACCTTCCACGTAGCCCTGATCGACTAACCCTTTGTTAGCAAGATCAGCGGCGATAGAACGGATTGCATCCAACTTGTTTGACTGTGCTTGCGCCAGTTGAATGTCTTTAGTAGTGAGTTGCAGCATGTTTGGCCCCTTTCCGCCATCGATATGGCGTTTTGTTGTCACCGCATGGCAATTGCGGCGTCAGGTGTTACCCTGCTTTATAATTTTAGCTGAATCGTTTCAGCATTTAGTTCAAAAAATTCAGCAAAACCACCAATTGGCGAAATCATTTGCTGTTATATGTTTAGTTTAAAAAAGCGCTAAGCTCCAAAAACTCGACATCGCTATCAATTTGAGATTTTGCTGAATCCTTTCAGCTTCAATACTGAATCGATTCAGCGTATAATTCAACATCATCAAGGATCGAAAGGTTATTTCTATGATCCGACGCACAGAACACGAGTAGTGGATATGACACTAGATGAAATCGCCAAATTGGCGGGTGTTTCCAAGACAACCGCAAGTTATGTGATCAATGGAAAGGCACATAAGTATCGGATCAGTGAGAAGACACAACAAAAAGTGATGGCGGTAGTCGAAGCTCACAACTACCGACCAGACCACGCCGCTTCGGCGTTGCGAGCTGGTAACAGCCGTTCATTCGGCCTGATTATTCCTGATCTGGAAAACACCAGTTATGCCAGGCTCGCAAAACTGTTGGAGCAAAATTCAAGGCAGGCTGGATATCAGATTCTGATTGCCTGCTCAGACGATGATCCGGAAACCGAAATGAGTGTGGCGGATGCGCTGGTTTCGCGCCGCATTGACGCACTGTTTGTCGCCAGCACCATGCCAAATGCCAGCGAGTTTTACCTCAAAATGCAAAACTCTGGTACGCCAGTAATCGCGATTGACCGTCCGTTGGACGACGAATACTTTGCCTGTGTAATCAGCGAAGATTTTGGCGCGGCCTTTGAACTCACCAGTTCAGTATTGGGCAACGCAGTTAAAACGGTGGGTTTGGTTGGCGCGCTGCCTGAACTGAACATTTCGCAGGAGCGTCAACAAGGTTTCGAATCTGCGCTCAAACTCAATCACATCCAAGCCAAAGTGGGTTATGGCGAACACTTTAACCGCCATGAAGGCCGCCGGGTGTTTGAACAATGGGTCGCTGCCGGAGACGTCCCGGATGCCGTTGTCGCAACGTCATATACGCTGCTGGAAGGGATTTTGGATGTGCTCTTGGCGCACCCGGATTTAATGCAAACCATTCGTCTGGCAACGTTCGGTGATAATCGTTTGCTGGATTTCTTGCCGATAAAAGTGAATTCTTTGCCGCAGCAATTTGAAGTGATCGCCGATAGTGCGCTGGCTCTCGCGCTCAATGCTTCTGCGAAACGTTATCAGGCCGGGGTCGAATTGGTTCCGCGCCGTTTGAAAGTACGAACTCGTTAAATCGACAATATTCGAAGGAGAATGAATAATCATTCATTCTGTCTTAGCGTCGATCTCTGTGGCACCTAGTGCCGCAGGGATCGATCTATGTTCAATCTTTTCCTTTCATTCATCGCAATTCCATTTAAAACGAGTATCATAAGCACAAATTACTCATAGATATTCGTTCAACAGGCTAGGAATGAAGTTTCTGCACACCTCTGATTGGCACTTAGGTCGCCAGTTTCACAATGTGTCCCTTCTGGAAGATCAACGTTACGTCCTTAAACAACTGATTGATTATTTGAAAAATAACGCCGTCGATGCGGTTATCGTCGCCGGGGATGTTTACGATCGTTCCGTTCCGCCAACCGTGGCGATTGAGTTGCTTGATGAAGTGGTAAGTTCGATTTGCACGGACCTCAATATTCCGATGATTATGATTCCCGGTAATCATGATGGTGCCAAGCGTCTCGGTTTTGCCGCGAAACAAATGAAAGGCGCAGGATTACATATCATCAGCGATTTTGAGCAGATGATGACACCTGTGGTACTGAAATCTGAGCAGGCTGGCGACGTTGCTTTCTATGGGATGCCTTACAACGACCCGGAACAAGTTCGCCATCACTACCAAAACAGCGTCACTACTCACGATGAAGCGCACCAGTTTCTGTGTGAATGTATTAAAGCGCAACGTGATACGTCACAACGTCACGTATTGATCAGTCATTGCTTTGTCGATGGAGCGATGGAATCGGATTCAGAGCGTCCTCTGTCGATTGGTGGTTCAGATCGTGTTAACCACGAACACTTTGCTGATTTCGATTATGTGGCACTGGGCCATCTTCATCAGCCGCAAAAAAAGGGTGAAGAACACATTCGTTACTCCGGCTCACTGATGAAATACAGTTTCTCAGAGCAGCATCAGAAAAAAGGAATGACACTGGTCGAGCTGAATGATGCAGGCTTTGTTGCCGCAGAGCACATTCCACTGAGCGCACCTCATGACATGCGTATTATCGAAGGTGAGTTGGATCAACTGCTTGAACAAGGCAAAACCGATCCGAGTGCTCACGACTATCTTTTGGTGCGCCTGCATGACAAACACGCCATTCTCGATCCAATGGAAAAGTTACGTAAGGTCTATCCGAACGTTTTGCACCTCGAAAAGCCCGGCATGCTGATTGGCGTCGACCAGGAGATGGGACGCGCGCGTCTGGCCCGTGGTGAAATGGATATGTTCCGTGACTTTTTCCTTGAGGCGAAGCAAGAGCCGCTGTCCGAACAACAAGAGTCGGCGATGGCCGAAGTCATCCAGTCACTCAAACAAACGGAACAACACTGATTTATGCGTCCGATTAAACTGACTCTACAAGCCTTTGGTCCATTTGCGTACCAAGAAGTGGTGGATTTTACCGAACTCGGTCATGCGCCACTGTTCTTAATTAATGGTCCGACGGGAGCGGGGAAAAGCTCGATTCTTGATGCGATCTGTTATGCGATGTATGGCGAAACGACGGGCAGTGAACGCACGGGCGATCAGATGCGCTGTGATTACGCCGAAGAAGGTTTGCTGACTGAAATCCAGTTCATGTTTGAACTGAATGGCCGGGTGTTCAACGTGACCCGCAGCCCGGATCAGGAAGTACCGAAAAAACGGGGTGAAGGCACGACCAAGAAATCGCATAGCGCGACACTGTGTGAAATCGTCGAAGGCGAGGAAAAACTGCTGGCGAACCGCCCAAGTCCGGTCGCCAAAGCGATGGTTGACTTGATTGGCTTGGATGTAAAACAGTTCCGCCAAGTGATGGTGATACCGCAGGGGAAATTCCGTGAGCTGTTGATCGCCAACTCGAAAGAGCGTGAACAGATTTTCGGCCAGCTATTTCAAACGCATATCTATACCCAGATTGAACGTACGCTGTTTGAACGCGCTGCAGGGATTCGTAAAGAAAAAGACGAATTTGATAACCAGATTAAAGGTGCGCTGGATGTGGTGTCGGTGAGCTCTGAAGAGGAGTTGAAAGACGAGAAAAGCAAGCTGGCGCCCGTTTTGAAAGAGGCGGAAATATCGTATCAAGCGGCACAAACGTCGCTGGATACGGTGAAACAGCAACACGGCGCAGCGATAGAGCTGCAACAGAAGTTTGCGCAAAAAGAAGCATTGGACAAAGAGTTGCAGCTTGAGGTGGCCAAGCAGAGTGAAATGGACGTTGTCCGCGCTCGCAAGCAGCAAGCATTGCAGGCCGCTCGTCTGGACTCTCCGTTCAACGAAATGAACGCGGCGGAAAAGCAACTTAACCAAGCTCAAAGTGCGGTGGTTGCCAGAACAGATGCCGTGGCGCTTGCAACAAAGCAAGTCACGGAAGCGGATACGGTGTATCAGGCGGCGATAAGCAATTGTAGCCAGCTTGAGTCTTTAACCGCCCAACTTCATCAGTTGGAAGCAACAGGTAAGAAGTTTGCGGCACTGGATGAACAGCAAAAACAACTGGCGGCGGCGTCACAATTGTTTACCAGCGCTAAACACGCTTTTCAGCAAGCTGAGTCGGCACTGCAAACACTGGACCAACAAATTCAGGTGAAACGCAAAGAGAAAGAGGCGGCTCAGCTGCAACTGGCTACTTTGGATAGCCAACGTTCGAGCCTGAATATCATCAGTGAACATATTGAGCGACGCACACGTCTGCAACAACTGACACAACAGCTGCACGACAAGGCGCAACTGCATCAGCAAGCGGAGCAGGCTTATAAGGAAGCGCAAGAAAAGACGCGTCTGGCGAAGCAAAGGGCTGATCAACTCGAATACGTCTGGCATACCAACCAAGCGGCGGAGTTGGCCAAGCTGTTACAGGAAGGTGATGCCTGCCCGGTGTGCGGCAGCTATTCGCACCCTCAATTAGCGCAGTTCTCTGGTGACGTTGTCACGAAAGAACAAGTTCAGCAGGCGCGTGATCACCAGCAAACAGCGGCGAACACTGAGACACAAGCACTCAAGCGTCATGAAGCTCTAACAGCAGAGCATCAGCATCTCAAGCAGGATGTTGAGTTGCTTGAAACCGCGATTAAAGAAAAACGCATTCCCGAGTTAGCTGAATTACATGCGAAGCAAACACAACTGACCACTGAAATTGCCCGCTTACAGGCGCTCAATCCGGCTCAGCTTGAACAGCAATTGCAGCAATTGGAATTTAGCTTCAACGCCGCCAAGCAAACGCTGGACAATCAACTGGCTGCCCGTCAAACCGCAGAAATCGCTGTGGCGGAAGCGCAAACACGCGTCAATGATCTGCAACGCGATATTACCTCTGAATTTACTCATGTGGACGAAGTGCGTCAGCGTTACAGTCAGGTACAGAAACAGATTAAAGCGCTGACGGAAGCGGAGCAGCAAGCAAGGGCTGCTCTGAACGCTGCTCAAAATCAGCTGTCGTCCGCGCAAGCTGCGCTGGCCAGTGCTCAGGAGCAACACACATCATGGAGTCGTGAAGTGAAACGCGTACAGCAGCAGTGGCAACAGGTGTTGGCGGAAACGCCGTTTGCTGATCGCGAAGCGTATCTGGCCGCCAAGCTGGATGAACAGGCATTAGCTGCGTTAGATGAACAACTTCGTCGTTTTGATGAAGGACTGGCTACGCTTAAAGGTAAGTTGGAAAGTCTGGTTCAATCTCTGGCGGATAAAACTCTGCCACAGATGGAAAACTTAGAATCGGCACTGGCGGAACGTCAGTCTGCAGTCACCGCGGCCTTCAACGTACTTGCCGTGCACCGTTCACGCATGGACAGCTTGGTTCAGGTGGAACAAAAACTGGCTCGTCTGTACGAAAAAAATGCGGAACTGGATAAAGCGTATCAGGTCTATGGAACATTAAGCGACATCGCCAACGGTCGTACCGGGGCTAAAGTGAGCTTACACCGCTTTGTGTTGGGCGTGCTGCTGGATGATGTTCTGATTCAGGCATCACAACGCCTGCAAATGATGAGTAAAGGGCGTTACTTACTCAAACGTAAAGAAGAGCGGGCGAAGGGTAACGCGGGATCTGGTTTGGATCTGATGGTTGAAGATGGCTACACCGGCAAGTGGCGCGATGTCGCGACGCTATCGGGTGGTGAGTCGTTTATGGCAGCGCTGTCTCTCGCGCTGGGCTTATCGGATGTCGTTCAGTCATACAGCGGGGGGATTAGGCTAGATACCCTGTTTATTGATGAAGGTTTTGGCAGTTTGGATCCTGAATCGTTAGATTTGGCGATTCAAACCCTCATCGACTTGCAACAAGGGGGAAGAACCATTGGGATCATCTCTCACGTTACAGAACTGAAAGAGCAAATTTCATTGAGGTTGGACGTTGAAACCAGCGGCCGTGGCAGTTCGATTAAGTTAGTCGCATAACTGGTTGTAGTAGGCATCCGGTTTCATTTGTGCTACGTGTTATTAGTAGTGCATTATGGAAGCCGTCACTGTTTGTTGAACAGCAGATAAAATAGTAACTCGTCTAATAATGATTAAATCAGAGTTTGGTAAGAGCACATGGAAGTAGTAAAGAAAATTTACCAGTATGCTGAGCCTAACCTCACCCTCGTGGGGTGGATGGGCTTTATTGGTTTTCCACTCTACTACTATATTTGGCAGTACGTCTTTCCACAGCCATACGAATCGTTGCTGCTACGAAGCTTTTGTTCGTGTTTGTTCGGTGGCATCGCGTTTCGTAATTCCGTGCCCAAATTATGGCAGCGGTATCTGCCGTATTATTACCTGTTTATGATAGGTTTCTGCCTGCCATTCTTCTTCGCTTATATGATGCTGATGAATGACTGGTCGACCGTATGGGCGATGTCCTTTATGGCATCAATATTCCTGCACATTCTGCTGGTGCATGAGACCAAAGTTATGCTGCTCCAGGCCGCGATATCCATATTGGCAGCCTACGGTGCGGTGTATTGGATTCAGCACTATGAGCCGCAACAGTATATTTTGTGGCCGTACGTACCGATTTTCCTATTCACCTATGTGTTTGGTAACCTGTTTTATTTCAGGAACCAGAGCTCTCACGAATCAAAAGTCTCCATTGCCAAATCGTTCGGAGCGGGCATCGCGCATGAAATGCGTAACCCGCTGAGTGCATTGAAGTCATCGGTTGATGTATTGCGCTCCATTCTTCCGGCTCAAAATAACATCTCACGTGGCGCGCATATTGATGAGCAAGATCTGACGTTGCTGCATGAGATTCTCGATAATGCCGACGACGTTATTCACACCGGTAATGAAACCATCGATCTGTTACTGACCTCGATCGATGAGAACCGAGTATCGCGTTCCACGTTCAGGAAGCAGTCGGCGCGCGAAGTCGTTGACTACGCGTTGCATTCGTTCTCCTATAAGCGTGCGATTGATCGTCAATCGGTGACTTTAGTGGTCGAGGACGACTTCGACTATTTCGGCAGTGATACGCTGTTGAAATTTGCACTGTATAATTTGCTGAAAAACGCCTTCTATTATCAGAACAGCGAGCAATTCCATATTGATGTGACCCTGAAAACCCAGGGCAATCAGAACCTCATCGTGGTCAAAGATAATGGCGTAGGCATTGCGCCGGATCGCATCGACGATATTTTTAAAGATTTTTATACCTTCGGTAAAAATGGCAGCTACGGACTTGGATTACCCTTCTGCCGCAAAGTGATGAAATCTTTTGGCGGTAACATTGCGTGTGCGTCGGTGCTGGGGGAATGGACCGAATTTACTCTGAGTTTCCCTCTGTATGAGTCGCAGGAAGTCTCACACATCAAACTGGATCTGATGAAAAATAAATCCGTTCTGTATATTGGAACACAAGGATTAATGAGTCGCCATTTAAGTGAGACATCGTTTTATCAGGGATTCCGTCTGCACCTTGTGACGTTGCAGGAAGCTCTGGTACGCGAAGAGTATGAATTCGAATATGATGCCATTGTGCTGGATCTCGAACAGATTGAAGATCACTGGCAATCGGTGGTCGAACTGGAAAGTAAACTGCACTTTACTGAAGCGCAAATTGTCTACCTGTTTGATAAACAGCGGGAATATCCGATCAATATTGAGCGCCATTTACGCGTAACGCCGCTGGACATTCGTCAGATGTTACGGGATACGGACAAAGAACTGGACAAGCTGTTCTTTGATGTCGCGGAACTGGTTCAGGATCGCAACGTGATTCCGCAGAAGAAACAGACGTATGAACGCCGTATTCTGGTGGTGGATGATAACCAGTCGTTGCGTACCTTCACCGCGTTGATGCTAGAAAAGCAGGGTTATGAAGTGGTACAGGCAAATGATGGTCAACAGGCGTTGGATGCGGTCGAGAGCAGCGATTTCGATTTGATCCTGATGGATATCGAAATGCCGTTTATCGATGGCATAGAAGCAACACGGGTTATTCGTGATTCGGACAAGCCGTACCGCCACATTCCTATTGTCGGGCATACGGGCGATAACAGCCCGATGACGATCGAAAAAATTCATAAATCGGGCATGAACGACTACATCGTTAAACCCGCTGATAAAGACAAACTACTTGGTAAACTGGCAAACTGGATCTAGCTCTGAACGGAGGTCCAGAGCTAGGTCTCCCGTGGTTATTTAAAGTAAAGGTCGCTTCTGTTTACCGCATTTTGGCAGACCGATAAAATACGGTCGATCTGTTCAGCAGTGACAGAACTGGTTAATGACAAGCGAATAATATTCTTAGTTTTCGATGTGGCTGGTCGGCAAAATACTGCGCCAAAAATACCGTTATCTTCTAAATAATCGCGGACTTTTTCTGTATTTCTTTCATCTCCAGTTTCTAACGCTATTATTTGCGATTGACTGCGAATATTAATACCAAGGCTATTTAATCCCTTAGACAATATATGTGTATTATGAAATAAACGCTCACGTCGTTCATCGGCGGATTTAATCACATCCAGCGTTGCTTCGAGAGCTGCAATTTCATAAGGCAAAATTGTTGAGCTGAATATCGCCGGATAACCCACGAATGGAACGCACTGATTGACGTTATTATTTGCCCAGATAACTCCCGCCCGATAAGCAAACGTTTTTGCCAGGCTCGCAGTCATAAAATCCACTTGATCAGATAAACCTAACTCTGCCAGTAAACCTGCGCCATTCTTACCGTGGGTGCCAAGAGAGTGCGATTCATCAACGAGAATAGCGCTGCCGGTCTCTTTAGCGATCGCGACTAATTCAGCTAGCGGCGCAATGGTGCCAATGGTGCTGTAGATTGAATCGACGACGATAATTCCCGGGCCATGGCGTTTTATCTGCTTAAGTAAATGGTCGCAGTTGTTGTGCATAAACGGATGAATAGTGGCATTCGCGTAACGAGCGCCTTCCCACATAGACATATGAGCAAAGAAGTCGATATAGACATTACTTCCTGGCGCGCAGATGGTTTGCAGCAAAGCGGTATTGGCATTCCAGCCCGATTGCGACAGCAGGCAGGAGTCAAAGTGAGCGAACTCTGCCAGTTGATGTTCCAGGCTTGGTTTCGACTCATCATCCTGCAGGAAAATCGCCGACATAAAGACGCTGTCATGAGTATCGTCGATGGCCTTTTTCAAACGCGCACGAATCAACGGATGGTTAGCCAGACTGAGGTAATCGTTGCTTTGTAAAACAATATCGCCTTGTGAAGGGCGTTTACCTAATACCAGATGTTTACCGTTGTTATTACTTTGAATTAAATCGCGAACGAAGAAATTTAAACGGTCCTGAATAAACTCAGGTAACCGATTATTTTTGGCATCAGTTTTCATGGTGAAAATATCCTTCTAATTAAAATTTAATGCCAGCTGACAAAGGATATATGGATGATGTTGAGTAAAAATGCATTCGCCAAATTTGAATATTTTGGAAGCAACAGCAAACTGAGTTATATTGAGTTTGCTATTCCGCCATAAACATTACACTCGGCGAGTGCGATACAAATAAACGCGTGCAACGCGTAATATTAAATAAATCTAAAGATTCAATATTATTGAGCTTTTGGGAATATCTCAGGCCAGTACATTTTGACGTACCCGTAAGACACCCAGATGACTAATCCGGTTGCGACACTTAATTCGAACAAACCGAAACTGTGCAGCCAGTGCCAATGTGGGAACTGATCCTGAAAGAAGCTGGTCAGGCGATGCATGGCAATTGCACTGATTACGGAAGGGAACGTCACCGCGGCAATAGATGGCTGGAACTTTAATCGCAGCAGGCGGATATAGCAGAGATAAATCAGCAGCGTCATGGTAATGGCAATGCCAGCCAGCGCGCCGGTCAGGATTGGGTCAGGGTGTGGGAAATTCACCAGATAGCTGGCAAGGGTGAGGTTAATCGGGGCGGCCATAATGGCCAAGGTCGGTCGGGCTCGTCTTGGTAGCATACCCTCAAAGACCAAGCGGTACAGCACCAGCGGTAACATGAAGAAATAGATAGCGATGCATACGGTAACCAGGGTTTCCGAAAACAGCGTGTGGCCAAACTGAGTGCCAGCCAGTGAACTACTGATCAAACCGACGGGGTAAAGAAACCAGCTCGGTACAATGTTCGACATTTTAAAATCGAGCAATTGAAAGCTGAAGAACAGCATCATCATGGTGAAGTGCAGCAAAAGGGCTATGGCCCAAATCGGATACGCAATGGTGGGGGAGATGACAGCCAGATAGTCACACAGGATGAGCAACGCCATACTCATCGGCGCCATCAGGCTCCCCGACAACGGATGACGGATATCGTTGATAAAGGTGGAATAACTGGTGAGGTAACGTGCGAGTACCGGAAGCAGCAAAATAGCGCCAGCGACGACTAAGTAAGGACGAAGGGCTAAACCGATTTCCGGAACATAGAGTGCCCAAGCCTGACCAAGGCCAATCACACCCAATGCCAGTGCTGCCTGCGAAGGCGGAACACTTTGTACCTGAATCAGTCTTTTCCAGTTCAACACCAAACTCCCTTTTATTGACGTCTAACGGCACCGAACAGGGCGAGAATGTGTTAAAAAACAATCGCCGCGTACTCAATGTTAAGTGCGCGGCGATTCTATCAAGAATTGGATAAATTTGTGTAACAATTCTGCGTGTTACAGTCACAAATTGATAAACAAAACTACTCCTGCTGCGGCAGATCCTGTTGACGAAGTTTTTCGTTTTTCAGCGTTCGATGTAGCAACTGACTGTAGATCGGCTGACCACCAAACATCTGCGCAAACACCACGGCGCCAAGGCTGGTGATGATCAGTGGCAGAATGAGGTAATAGTTGTTGGTCATTTCAATGACCAGCAGAATGCCTGTAATTGGAGCCCGTACCGTGGCTGCAAATAATGCCCCCATGCCTGCAATCGCAAACATGCCAGGTTCGATATCCATTTCTGGCAGCAGGCTTTTCGCGATGAGGCCAAATGCGTAACCAAACAGAGTACCCAGTGCCAGCATCGGTGCGAAAATACCGCCAGGGGCTCCCGAGCCAAAACAGAGCAGCGTGGTCAGCACGCGGCCGACAAACAGCAACAGCAAAATGTTAGCGCTGTATCCACCATTGGTGATGGTTGGAATTAACGAAATACCGCCACCAGTCAGCTCAGGAATGTAGAGCAGGGTTAAACCAAAACAGCCACCCAGCAAAGAACCAGTGATCAGATAACGTTTACGATCATTGCGATGGATCTTAACGAAAATATCCTGGGCCACGGTGACCAAATGATTGAACAGGACGCCGAACACGCCAAACAGCATACCCAGCAATAAGAACAGTCCCAGTGTTGGCAGGCTTGGTGCCTGATACTGCGGCATGGTAATCACCGCTTCCTGGCTGTTAACCATACGGAAAACAATATTGGCAGCAACCGATGAGATAATCACAGCGCGCACAGAAATTAGGGTGTAGCGAAACTGGGGGCGCATCTCCTCGATCACAAACATGATTCCGGCTAACGGAGCGTTAAAGGCGGCAGACAAACCGCCTGCAGCACCGGAGGCAAGAAGTGAATGTCGGGTGTCATCATTTTTGATGCGGAAGATGTCCGTCACCATTCGGCCGATGGCACCGCCCATTTGAACGGTGGGGCCTTCACGACCAAGCACCATACCCGAACCCAGCGCGCCCATACCACCGAAGAATTTTACTGGCAGCACTCGCCACCAACGAACCGGGCGCATGCCATCCATCGCGCCTTCAATCTCAGGAATACCTGAACCGGCTGCTTCAGGGGCAAACCGATGGACAAGAAAATAGCCGATAAAGGCGAGGGCTGCACTGATAATAAATGCCGCTAACCACAAAGGTAACATGCTGCCGATTTCACTTTTCAGCCACTCAGTGCGGGTTTCTGAAACCAGACGCACCGCGTGTTCGAAATAAGTGCCCACAAGGCCGGCCAGAATGCCAACAATAAGGGACAGAAGCAGAACGGAAACCGGGGTTTTATCTTTGGAGAGAAATTGGTTGATGGCGTCTTTGGGAACTTTGGCAAGTAAACTGTGTTTAAATTTCTCTCTCTTAGACATTTAAAAAGGGCCTCAAGTGTTGATATACGGGGGATGGCCTAGAATTATACCCTGCACATCATCCAACTATAGCTTCAAAGTTGCAATATTGAATTTCACATATGATTGATTTATGGAATGTTCTGGCGAATTCGGGATCGGCGTTAAAAACTTACTATCAAAACTTGTTTTCTGAGCAAAATGAACCATAGTTAAGTTGTAAGGCAGATTTGAACATTTCTTATGGAGGATATGAGGGCCTTACAGACAATTTGGATGGATTCAAACATATTTCAAATCAAATACCCTCGTACATGGTCGGATTGCATCTATAGATATTCCGACTCGCAGACTCACGATTGAGTTACGAGGAACGAGGCGCGCTCTGGGTAGTGCGCCTTTTGCTGTTAATGCCCCTTGAAATTCCGGGGTGTACTCTAGTACGTTTTCCTCGGTATACTCCTGCAAAAGGAGTGACTCAATGACAACTAAAGTTCCTACCAATATCATTACGGGCTTCCTCGGCGTGGGTAAAACCACAACGATTCTCAATCTTCTCAAGAATAAACCGCAGCATGAAAAATGGGCGTTACTGGTCAATGAATTCGGCGAAATCGGTATCGATGGCGCGATGATGTCGGAGCATGGTGCGTTGATTAAAGAAGTACCTGGCGGCTGCATGTGTTGTACCGCTGGTGTACCGATGTCGGTTGGTATCAATGCATTGTTGCGTCAAAAGCCGGATCGTTTAATCATTGAACCGACCGGCCTTGGTCATCCGAAACAGGTCATTGCCACACTGACTTCTGTTCAGTATCAAGATCACGTCGATTTGAAAGCCACCATCGCGCTGGTTGACCCACGTAATCTGCGTGATGAGAAATACACCACCAATCAGAACTTCAATGACCAATTAGCCAGTGCTGATGTGATCATCGGGAATAAAGTGGATGAGTGTACTGCTGACGATATCGATGCATTTAACGACTGGGTGACGGTTCAAACGCCTGCCAAAGTGTTTCACAAGTTGGTGACTCAAGGTCATCTGCCGTTGGAAGTGCTGGATATTGAACGTTTGGAAAACGGCGCATCACATCGTGTTGAAGAACATCACCATCATCATGCGGCCATGGAACCCCAATTCCAGCTCGATCCAAAACAACCGTTCCTGCGTCGTGAAAACAAAGGTCAGGGCTACTTTAGTTGTGGTTGGTTGTTTGGTGCGGAATACCGATTCCCATTTGATGGTTTGTTCTCACTATTCAGCGAATTAACGGCAGAACGCGTCAAAGCTGTGGTGAATACGGAACGCGGCTGTTATGCCTTTAATGTGGCCAATGGCGTAGTTTCCGTGAATGAAATGAGCCTGGAAGGTTTTGAATCCCGCATCGAAGTCATCGATTCGCAACTGATGCCGTGGGCTCAGTTGGAAGATATTTTGCTGCAGCTTGCTGGTATCGAAAAGCCGTAAATAAAAATCAGGTAACAAAAAGGGCGATATCGCATCGCCCTTTTTCTATTCAACAAGTCAGCGTTTGTTGCGTAGGTAACGCTTGCGACGCTCTTCTTTGATTTTGGCTTTCTCTTCAGCTTTACGGGCTTCTGCGATTTCCACTTCGATCAGCTCTTGAGTGATCATCTCAGGCAATTCCAGAGTGATTTGACCGATAATACCCTGACGAAGTTCGTGCAGCAGAATTTCAGACGCTTTGTGTAAGTCAACACGCGCACCAGCGCGCAGGGCACCACGTTTACGGCCAATCGCTTCCATCCATTCAACATCGGATTCTGGCGTCTCTTCGATTTGGTAACGCTCTTTCAGCTTCTCTGGGTAGTGTGCTGCCAGATACTCCACCGTATAGAACGCCACTTCATCGTATTCCATCGCTGTATCTTTCACTGCGCCCGTCGCGGCTAAGCGAAAGCCACTGTGCGGGTTTTCAACTTTTGGCCACAGGATTCCCGGAGTGTCTGACAACACAATTCCGTTTTGCAGATTGATGCGCTGCTGACGACGAGTGACCGCCGGTTGGTTGCCCGTTTGCGCGATGACGCGGCCAGCGAGCGTATTGATGATGGTCGATTTACCCACGTTAGGAATGCCCATGATCATGGTGCGAATGTTTTTACCAATCTCTTCACGGTGCGGAGCCAGTTTACGGCACAGCTCAAGAATCTTGTGCACTTCTTGAGTGTTCGACGTGGTGATGGCCATCGCTTTTACACCCTTTTCTTTTTCCAGATGCTCAATCCAAAGCTGGGTCAATTCCGGATCGGCAAGGTCGCGCTTGTTCAGCACTTTTACCACGGGCTTTTCACCACGCAGTTGAGAAATCATGGGGTTTTCGCTGCTGAAAGGGATACGCGCATCGAGCACTTCGATGATCACATCAACCTGAGGAATCGCTTCTTCGATCTCCTTGCGCGCTTTGTGCATGTGGCCTGGAAACCATTGGATATTATTGTTAACCATTTGAATTTATTGCCTTAAATGTTTTCTTTGTGCCTGGTGGGGTATCGAGTGGGGTACCAAATCAATTTATTGATTTTGTGTGTGACCATTTTTAACAAAACTCGATCACTACAGCTTGATGGGTTTCATTTTAGCATTTTTATCATAATGCGGGAATCTTCACATTAGGGTAAGCCCGTTTGACGACTTCATCTATGGTCAACAAATTCCGGACACAGATTCAAGTCGATTTTCGGTATTGACTGGCGGCAGCTCATCATTTTCTTGATGAAACCATTGCCGATTATAGTAGTTCATCAAATAATAGCTGACATCTTTCTTCGTTTGAGTTTGGTTCAAGTAACCTGTTGCTCGTACCCGTTCAGTTCTTAGGCGTCTAAATAGTCTCTCCATAGGGTTTATTATCCCAAGAATTGCCTCGACGACTCATGCTTCGGTAGTTGTCCCTAAGAAGTTGGGGCATCAGCCACACTATGAATTTTTCCGTGATCTGTTTTACCACTTCAATTTTAAATTCTTCTGGGTATCTTTTGCGGCTAATAAGCATCTCTCTGTTAGTCATTTTGTTTAACTAAAAGGTGTCTACCAAGTTGGTTTGTAGTGGCTACTCAATTAAACAACGAGTGGTACGCTTTATACTGGCATGAGCTCTGGGGGCTCTGTCGGTGACAATGCGGCCATATTTTCTTTTTTGGGCTTTTTTAAAGCAGCACGAATACCAGTCGGTGGGTTGGCTTGGACTAGGCCACAGATAGCAGCATAGTTCATCACCTCATTTAGTCTTTGAACTAGTCGCTTAACTGTTTCCAAGCTACCTTTGGTCTCAATTGGCTTAAGAAGTTCTATGACTGGCGTTAAGTTGATTTTGATTAGTAATTAATTGAATTTTAATGTTTTATTTCGGTTTTTTTGATTTGGTTACTAAGATGGTTACTAAAATAAAATGCTTTAAATACTTAAGTGTTTTTAGCGATCTATCGTTGATGACATTTATCTGACTTTTCGATGCGTCGCAAGCAACAAGTTGCCCGGCTGGCAAGTTATTGCTTGATAGTGGGAAGTTTTTTGTGCCTTAAGACTATATTTTGTTTCAGTCTTCTGAATTTTGCTTGGTTTCTAGTTTGGCATTCTTCTTGTAGTAGTTGGTTGAATATCTTTACTTACTAAAGGAAAAACGATGCCAACTCCATGTTATATCTCTATCGAAGGTCAAACTCAGGGCCTAATCACCGCTGGTGCCTGCACTGCGGATTCTATCGGCGATTCATTCGTTGAAGGTCACGAAGACGAGATGCTGGTTCAGCAATTCGATCACACAGTGACTGTTCCTACTGATCCACAATCGGGTCAACCATCTGGTCAGCGTGTTCACAAACCATTCAAGTTCACTGTTTCTCTGAACAAAGCCGTTCCTCTGCTGTACAACGCACTGGCGTCAGGCGAGAAGATGACCAACGTTGAACTGAAATGGTACCGCACGTCTATCGAAGGCAAACAAGAAAACTTCTTCACGACTAAGCTGGAAAACGCGTCTATCGTCGATATCCAATGTGAAATGCCGCACTGCCAAGATCCAGCAAAATCTGATTTCACTCAGAACCTGACGGTCTCTATGTCTTACCGCAAAATCACGTGGGATCACGTGAACGCGGGTACTTCAGGCTCAGATGATTGGCGTAAACCAATCGAAGCGTAAGCCTTCCTGTGATTTCGGTGCTCATCATCCTGTGAGCACCTGAAACCTTAATCCCAAGTTATCCCGACGGGTGATTTGTGTTTAAGGTTTTTGTCTTTTATCTGAGAAAGGAGGAGCGCCATGGCGACATTGGCGTACACCATTCATGTTGAAGGGCTGAGCGATGATGCCCTTGTGGTCACAAAGTTTGATGGGCAGGAATTCTTGTCCTCCAGTACTTTTCATCATCGTCCGTGCTACGGCTTTTGCTATCATATTGACTTGGCAAGCCGCCAATCCAATCTCACCGCGGAGCAGATAGTCGACAGAAATGTAGAGCTCAGAATGTACCGTGACCAAAAGCTGGTTCAACGAGTACACGGCGTTGCCAGATCTTTTGTTCAGGGTGATACTGGTCATCATTTTACTCTTTATTCATTGATTCTCGTTCCCGCGCTTGAGCGTCTTTCCCTTCGTCATAACAGCCGTATTTTCCAATACAAAACAGTCCCCGAGATCATTTCCACTCTGCTGCAGGAAATGGGGATACAGGACTACGCCTTTTCTTTAGAGCGAGACTGCGCGCAGCGTGAATTTTGTGTTCAGTACCGTGAAACAGATCTGGCCTTTCTTCATCGTTTGGCCGCTGAAGAGGGTATTGTTTACAGTTTTGTTCATGAAGAAGGTAAGCACACTATTGCCTTTAGTGATTCAAGCGCGCTGCATCCATCATTGACCGAGCCGGTACCTTACAACGCGATGGCTGGTGGCGCCGTTGATACACCATACATTAAAGGTTTTCGCTATCAGTCTGAGGCCGCAGTCAGTGAGGTCCAATTAAAAGACTACAGCTTCAAGAAGCCAGCTTATTCGTTCAGTCAGGCCGTTCAGGGAACGGATATGGACTACCAGCAAGCAAGATATGCGCATTTCGACGCGCCAGGGCGTTACAAGGATGATGTTAATGGTAGCGCCTTCACTCGGGCCCGCATTAACTACCTACGACGTGAATCTCAGGTGGCTTCTGGTCAGAGTAACGAGCCACTACTTCGTGCTGGCTACAAGTTTACGCTGTGTGATCACTTGGACTCAGCTTTCAACCGAGACTGGTTATTGGTCTCGGTCAACCATCAAGGTGAGCAGCCACAGGCTTTGGAAGAAGAAGCTGGACAAGGTGCGACGACTTACTCAAACCAGTGGTGTGCCATTCCTGGCCATCAACACTGGAAGGCTGAACCCGAATCGTCCCCCAGAGTTGATGGCCCCATGATCGCCACGGTGGTCGGCCCAAAAGGCGAGGAAATCTTCTGCGATGAGCATGGGCGGGTAAAGGTGCATTTTCATTGGGATCGCGACAGTCAACAGGATGAACATAGTTCATGTTGGGTGCGCGTTTCACAAGGATGGGCGGGCAACCAATACGGGGGGATGGCAATCCCACGTATTGGGCATGAGGTGATTGTCTCTTTCCTCAACGGAGATCCAGACCAGCCGATCATTACCGGGCGCACGTATCACGCAACGAACAAATCGGCTTACGCTCTGCCTGAGCATAAGACCAAAACGGTACTCAGAAGCCAGACCCATCAGGGAGAAGGATACAACGAACTCAGCTTTGACGATCAGGCAGACCAAGAGCTGGTTTATCTGCGAGCACAAAAGAACTTGCAAGTTGAAGTTGAAAACTCCGCAGATACTCGCGTCAATTACGACCATGTGGTCAGTATTGGTCACAATGAACAGCGAACGATTGCGCAAGACCGTTCACTGAAAGTGGAGGGGAAACAGCAACAGACAACGGTGGGAGACTATCTCTGCCAGATTCAAGGGGATGAGCATGAGTCTGTTCAAGGCGATTGGGCGAAAAAGATAGCGGGAGCTGTCGGTATCAACGCTAATGGGGATATCACGATCAAAAGTGGAAATAAAATCACCCTTCAAGTCGGGGGGAGTTTTGTCGTGATAGACAGCAGTGGCGTTGCCATTGATGGAGCAAAAATACTGATCAAATCCGGCGGGGCTCCGGGATCTCTTGCGCTGCCCACCTGCCCTGACGTTTTAGAAACTGCTGCAGCCAATGGCAGTGCATTTGTCGCCAACTGCCCGGGAGCGAAGTCATGAAGATGTCCCAGACTTTTGCTGTCGTTGATCGAGCCATCGAGCCGGATGTATTAGCCGTCTGTGACCGTTTTGAGTGCGAGTGTTGGTGTCTTTTCCCAGAGCCTGTGGATGATGAATTTGCTCGTGTGGCACCATACCTAGTCCGTGTTAACGCTGAACTGGTCGATTGGCTCAAACCCAAAGCGATGCCTTGGGGATTCATTTTTGAGTCAGATGAGGCGCCGAAAAGTCTGCGGGCGCACTTGAGAAGATTGTTGGATGTGGTCGTTGAGGAAAACTCTCAACGTTTGTTTTTACGCTTTTATGATCCGCGAATATTGTGGTCGTTGTTGAATGCATTCGACCCACTGCGACTGAATCACTTTCTCGGACCAATACAGTCAGTGAGAACGTTTTTTCCTCAGCAGGAACAGTCAGGATTCGAGCAATTAGCGCCGTATCGTCCCTTTGGCTATGAGATTTATAGTCCGTTTCCGATATCACAAGGTCAATATGATGCAGTGCTCGATAGATGTCGTCTCAACTTAATTGCCGATGTCGCTTTGGTGCTTAACGATGACTCTGCAGAGTTCAGTGCTCAGTTAGTCAATCAACTCATCGAGTGGGATATCGCTCAGCCTGAGTCGATAAAACGTATTGCGGCATTATGCCAGGAGCAGAATGTAATGAGCTGGGCACTCTTCCCTAGTGACTGGCAAGTATCCTTGTCTCAAACGGACCTTTCATCGGATTTTCGTGTCAACAGCCTGCTGCATCAAGTAAGGAGTCAACATGTCTTGTAAGCATTTACCTGGCGAATCGTGTCATTGCAATCAGGCACTACCGTGTTTAACCAGCTACCAGGTGGACAGTGAAGCGGGCAGCATGCAATACAAAGGTGGAAAATTTAATCGCCGGGACATAGGGGTTGTGGATAAGGGTAAAGGTGCCACTATTTCTGTGTCGGTGGTTGGAGATTGCTGTAGCGATCTATCAACCTGCCCATCTGGCTATATTACTGATCATAAAAAATTTTCTGAGGCATTGTCCGCAACAGCCTGCCAACAGCACGTGTTAACTTACAATCCAGAACCCAGTCAGAGGATGGATCTGCTGGGTGCAATTCAAAATCTGTTGTCGGAGAAGAAAACCACTAGAGTACCCAGTACCCGCTATCAAATTTGCCTGACTCAATGCGCAGGAAAACCACAGCAACCAACAACGGTGTGGTTATCTCCGCCAGTGTCTTATTTACTGGGTGTTAGCCCAGCGGATAGTTTTGTTGATGTTTATCCGACCGTCACCATCAAGTCGAAGCTGACGCTAGCGGGAAAGCGGGTTCGTAAATCCATCTCAGATAAAGAACGCTATCAGGCCTATCAGCACAAAGAAAGTGCCGCGCAACTGGATAGCTTGAGTATTCCTACCGAAGACATCCAGAAAGGTTTTGCTATTTCGGGCAGTCTCATCATTCATGAAGGCAGTCAGGAAACGCAATATGGGTTGGGGTACGAGCACACGGACTCTAACATTCCGGGGAAACCGAGCAAACGAGAGCTGACCGCAGAGTTTGATAAGATTAAGAAACAGATGAACCTCATCCGGGCGGCGAGTGGCATCGTAGAGCAGATTCAGTCGGGCATTTACACCGATGAGCCCGGAAAGGGAAAAGACGAAATCAAAGCTTTTGACTACCAAATCCTGCCGCCATCTCTCAGCATTGAGGGAGAACAACGCCTTGAAATGATAGATAATGGATTGGGCGTGTCAGGGGACGTGACGATAAAGTTAGCACCGATTATCGGCATTGAAATGAAGCTCGATATGCTGATGGCTGCTGCGAAATACTTTAAGGCGGGCGACATCATCAAGATCATGCGGGAGAAAGCGGCTGAGCTTGAGAAAAAAGTGGAGGCGGGTGGGAAAGGCGCGTATGCAGGGGCTGAGTTTGACATCCTGCTGAGTGCCACATTGAATGCTGAAGGTCAGATTCACTATGCTGGCAGACAAGACCCCATGTATCGCTTTGAGAGTACCGCTAAAGTTCCTATCACAGGCAACCTGAACGTCCGGGCTGGAGCCAATGTGTGGATCATGGTAGGGGCGTTTAAGCTGAAAAGTCGCATTAAAGCTGAAGGGCTACTGGCATTAACCACTGAGACGAAAGACAAGAATGCTCAGGTTGAGCTGGTGTTTTTCCATGACGGCATCTGGGCCGAGGTTACGATTGATAACTCTTTCACTTGGAACAAAGGGAAGGAAGAAGAGTCATCGAACGGAGATTCTGGTTGGGGCGGCTTAGAAAATAAAAACAAGGCAAAATCCGAAACCAATGTCAAAAAACAAAAATGGCAATGGGTTGATGCGCAAACGAAACAGGCGTCGCCTTACCGGGTTACGGTCATCGGATAAAAAAGAGGAAAGAATGAAGAAGACCTTTATTGCAGCATGCCTTGTCGTATTGGCAGCATGTTCAGGAGATAACGAATTAATGAGTGCCAGAGAACGCATGTCCACCGTGGACATCCAAATAGAGAACGAAGACCAGAAACCCGATGTGATTTACACCACGAACATCCAAGCGGAAACGGTGTATTGCCTGGGCTTGTTTAATAAAATGCAGATGTTGGACAATTTGAAAACGAGCAGCGGTACGTTCTCGTCGGGCTTTAATCCGACCGCCTACTTGCAACCGGGTGAAAATAGCCTGGATATCTCTGTTGCGCCAATTGGTGTCTATGATGACGATTACACCTACAAGGACAGTGACCAATGCGAAATGACGCTATTCGGGGCATTCCCCGATGGCAAGAAGGTGGAACTATCGTCACTGCACATCACTGTCGACGAGGGAAAGCCGACAGCGAAAACGTCCCCCACTTACCCAGCTAATCATCAAACACCACTAGAAAATATGGATGGCACTGTTATCGGCTATACAACCCAGTTTTCTCGCTCCTTTAACATCAAAACCGTTCCTCGTTGGCGTTGGGTGGATGCGACACCGATTCGTGAGGACAACCCAGAGCAAATGAAGCTGTTGTATCGTGCGTATACAGACCTCATCAAGTTAATGGAAGCGCGTGATTTCGAAGGACTGAAGATGGCGTATTCTCTGTCGATGCGAGAGCACGCGAAAGCGGATGGATATTTCTCATCGGCTGATGAGTTTTATAAAGGCGTTGCATTTGAGCCTACATTTAAGGAATGGGATGACGCCGCTGTCAGACCTCGTAGAGACTGGAGCGAATATACACTCGAATCGCGCATGGATGGACGCCTTGTGCGGTTGAAAGATAAGCGTGGTCATTCGCCATTGCGTATTGGTTCAACCAAAAATGACTTGGTGACATCTCCAACGCCTTATTTTTCAATGATCGACGGCCGGGTTGTCGTTTCTCGATAGGAGGCACTATGCCAGGTGCAGCAAGATTGGGTGACATCGGCTCTGAACATGATTGTTTTCCGCCAACGCCCATAACGGCAGGGAGTTCAGGTGTCATGATTAATTACCAACCGGCGATTCGACAAGGAGACCCGTTGCAAGACCATGGTTGTCCCTGTGACAAAACGCCTCACGGGAATCATCCCAGAGCGGTGTCTGGCGGCTCATCGGGTGTGTTTATCGATGGGAAGCCAGCGGCTCGCTTAGGTGATGCCATTGATTGCGGGGGCGCTATAGCCTCCGCATCTTCGGATGTGATGATTGGGTAGTAAAGTGATAAAAAACATACTCGTTTCCTTATTTTTACTTTCTATGCCTCTCTCGATTGTGTCGGCGATCATTTTTAATGAACAAGGTGGACTTATTATCGCGCTCTGGTTTGCCATTGCGATCGGACTCACTGGGTTTGGGGCAGTTCGTCGATTTAGAGAGGAGCTGTCTTGGCGGTATGGAGAAACGACGGGGATCATCGTCGAATTTGAGGAGTCCGTTAGATACGAGCAGGCTGGAGAGTCAATCACTGATCGAGAGTACTATTACACACCGATCATTGAGTATACGTGGGAGGAAACAGTCTACCGAACGGAAACACTAGTGGGGTACGGGTCGAATGCCCTTCGGCTTTCAGGGCGAAATGTCGGAGATGAGGTTGTCTTGCGTGTTCCGATTGAATGTCCTGAGCAAGCGAGGGAGAAGACTTTCTTCTCCGTCTACGTTCATTTGTTTATTGGCATAGTATCGTGCTCTCTGTCTTTGGGGCTCATCTGGATGATTGTTTTAATGCCTCGCCCGATATAGACGCAAATCACTTCTAGTGTATAGGTTGGGGCGTCTGAAGAGACTCGCCTCAAAGGGATACTAGCCTCTCTACTCCGTGATGATTTGACTCTTAATCAAACGCCATGCCTGATAGTCGTATGATCAATAGGGTTCAACTACCCAAGGAAATAACGGCAGTGGATAACCATGAATACCTTGGAGATGAGTGCAATTTTGGCTAAGCGGTGTCTATCAAGTCGGTGGCTATTCACTAAAAGTCAAAGATGTGGTGAACGTCTTGAGGCACCGTGAAACTCTAACTCACAGATTTTTTATTGCAGGTAAGAAAAAAGACGTCCTGAGAGCTAGCGTAAGTTGATCTTGTGTTTTAATTATTTTATTTTTAATAAGTTGTTATTGTTTAATTTTTATATTGGTTGCTAAAATAAAATTCTTTAAATATTAGAATGTTTTTTTTGAGATATCAGCTCTTCATTTTCCTTTTGAAGTCTAGCGCATTCCTCTTTCAATATATCTAGTTCAATTCTCATTTCATCAATGTTGGTAAGCGCTGTGAATAGTTTTTCTACACTAGTTGTTTCTTTTTCAAAATTAGGAGTTTGAAGATATGCTTCAAACTTCTTGTTTTTGTTCTTTTTGATCTTATGTATTGCTTCGACTAGAAGAGCATTTACGATTTTAGCTTTAGGCATATCTAATCGTTTAGATAGGTAACTGAGAGCTTTCTGTGCATTTTTTGTAAGCAAAAATGTAGATGTCTGTTCTCGTTTTGTATGGCTTCTCCATGCGCTTTTCAGCAAATTGACTTTGTACTTGTCATCATCATTTATCGAATATTTGTTTGTCCAGCTGCCGAGAAAGTTTCTCGCGAATTCTACGTTAGATTCATATTTAATTATATTATTGTTATCCTCTTCCTTTCTTGAATAGTTACCGATCCAATCATGGCGTTTGGCATAACTTCTCAACCATTCCGCCATTTCTTCATTTTCTGGATTAAACCATTTCATTCTATCCTTAAGCAACTTGTTGCTCATAATGTCATGCCCTATATTGAATCATTCTAAAATAAATAAGTTATAACCTTGTTTGGTACTTCATTACAAACTTAATTTTAAATTACTTTAAACTGTGATAAAACTTGTTTTAAATTAAGTGCTGAATTAAATATTAGATAGGGTATTTAGGGTTGATTCGTTTATGAGGTTAGTAAGGTATTTGTCAGGTATAAAGGGCCTGTCTCCAGAGGGAAGGTACTTACTGTTGGCAGTTCTATTTGCACAACTGGAAGAGGGAAACGATCAGGCGCAGCGAACAACTGATATGTCCGTTGCTCGATTGCGTTCAGACTTTGGTGTGAGCCATAAAGTTGTTCGTGAGGTGATAGGATACTTAGAGTTAAACAATATTTGTGAAATTGAAAGAGACAGGCACGGTAAGCGCTCGTGTATTTTTAGGGATAGATACATATCGAAGTTACAGGGAAACGAACCTGAGTATATTCGAGTGGCACTTTATGGTTTTTTTTCTAGGGATGCCAAAGATGATCGAGAAAAGCTAGAAAAATCCTTAAAAACCAAGTTGAGACCTTCCAATCTGCTCTTAATGGCGATTTTTGTCCTTCACTCCGATGAGTTTGGTCTTGTCCAACAGAACATCTTTCATGAAAACAGAGCATCGTTGTTGCTTTCTGAAAGTAAACTTCGTTATTTGATGGGAGATATCAGCGAAAGCCGCTTAAAAACCCAGATTGAAACGTTAAGAAGTATCGGTTTTATAAAAAAAGAGGCCCATGGAGGTGTTTCTTCGACCTATTTTGGCAAGTTCAGCAAACGCTATCTAATCGATCTTGGGTTAATAGCTAAAAGTTTAGCATTAGTACCTAGAGTTGATGGTGCCGTATTAAAAAACGTTAGTACCTTAACTTATGAGGTTCCTGATCAGTATTTGACGTATAAAAGAATGAAAGAGTGCTCGTTACGTTATGAATTCGATTTTGAATTACCGTTTAAACTATCGTTCTTTGTTCTGAAAAAGATTTTTCTGGATCAGTTCGTTAAAGAAAAGTTTAAAGACTCTGAACGTGGGATGTATTGTGTCGATGGATTTGACTTAACGAAACTTGATGGTGTGCCTTTTGTTAGGGGGATTTATCTTACTTCTGCAATATTGACTAAAGTTGAAATCTTGACGGCATTTATCTTGAGTAACTATTGGGGTAATTTGATACAAGACTCCACTCCGTTGTTCTCTAACATTGAGCACGATGAACGATTTCAGAGTGTCTTGTCGGAAAAAGCTATCTTCACCCAGAAGTTCTTAAGTGGACATGAAGACCTAAACGCTCTTGATGTTACTTGGAGATTTTGGCAAAAATTTTTACTTAACTTATCGATAAGCTTGGCGAAATCTTTAGCCAAAATGATTCAGCTACGAGACGATTTTACTCACTTGAAATCTGCGAGTGTTTTGTTGTATGGCTTCGAACACTATAACGTGGAAAAGGGAGGGTATCCTTCTTGTAATATCTGGTTATCTTTCTCTGTAGGTGAAAAGCATTACGGAATAGACATTGTCAGTCAGAAAATTACGCCTTCAGAAGCCTTCATTAGAAGAAATGTTCAATATATTAATCATGATGATAAGGCGAATTTAAATTACACCTATACTGTGCAGGAATCATGGCTTGATGGCTCTTAATGTCAGAGTAGTCCAAGAGTAGTAATGTCACCGTGTTTGTCTGGTTTTGGATTTCAGAGGGCAAAACTTTATATCACGTAGGGCTCAGATGACATTTGAAAGCCTAGTAAATGCAAAGCCTAAGCCGAAATGAATACGGTATTAGTAGTATATATTGTATTATTTAACCGTCTCATCACTTTCCTATACCTAGATAACTAAGAGGT
Source organism: Vibrio fluvialis (assembly GCF_900460245.1). Lineage (NCBI taxonomy): Bacteria > Pseudomonadati > Pseudomonadota > Gammaproteobacteria > Vibrionales > Vibrionaceae > Vibrio > Vibrio fluvialis. The sequence continues at coordinate 1,513,170 of NZ_UHIP01000002.1, read as the reverse complement.
ATAGAGAATGAAACAACCCAAACACCTTACAACTATTGTTAAATCGACTTACTTGGGAAGAGAACTTTGTAAGGGTAAATGTAATAAAACCTTAGAGATGTTCAAAGAGTACTTAGATAGAATTGATGATGTGATGGATAAAGCAATCAGTGACTATCCAAGGACCACAGTTATTCGAGTTGACCTTAAATTTCCATATTCGATTAAATATGACGTTGACCAAGTGATGAAACGTTTTATTGGCTCCTTATCTTCTCAAATTGATGCAGATATAAAAAGAAGACGAAAACATGGCAAGCGAGTGGCGGATTGCAAAATTCGTTATCTATGGGCCAGAGAAAATAAACTATCGATTAATGACCATTACCATGTGGCTCTATTTTTGAACAAAGATGTCTACGCTTATTTGGGGAGTCTAGTTAATACTGACAATCTAGCTTATCGGATTAAAAGAGCATGGTGCAGTGCGCTCGATTTAGATATTGATGAAGGTGGAGGATTGGCGCATTTTCCAGACAATTGTCGTTATTGGTTAGATCGTAAAGCCAATAACTTCGATGATATGTTTAATCAGGTATTTAAACGTCTCAGTTATTTTGCAAAAACCGATACCAAAAAGAGTGGAGATAGACGCCGTCGCTTTGGCTATTCTCTACGATAATCCCTCTTATTGAATATCTCAGCGTAATGTATCGGTACCTTCTTTTTTTACCATGAGAACTTATCTGTTGAAGAGGCGCAATCCTGTGACTCATTAAATGAAGAAGGTACATCTCATGACTCAAGCTCGCTGTTCTATTTACATCGGCGTATCGGTTTATAAAGACCAAGGCGCTATCGGTATTGCGGTATACGATGATACGCAGACATTGTCTGGCAGCCACAGACTGCTTATCGATAGGCCCACCGACAGCGCTGAGTTGGAGCTTATCGCTTGCATTGAAGGTTTACGCTACGCCATCGATGGCGATGTCATCTACAGCAGCAGTGAATTCTGTGTACGTGGGTATAACGAATGGTTGGATGATTGGAAGAGAAGAGGCTGGCGTAAGTCAGATAAGAAGCCAGTAGCGAATCGTCAGCTCTGGCAACAGGTGGATGAAGAGCGCAGTCGCAAGTTGGTTGATGTGTGTAAGCGCCGCTCATCACCGGAACTGGATTTTGCTTACCAACTCGCCAAAGGGCTGTGGACGGAAGCTGAGTAAGGTGGAAATGGTATAGTCGCTAGAGGTGAAGGTATGACCTCTAACGACTTATCCTAACGGATTGGGAGTGTTTAAGGAAAGGGATTATACTCGCAGCCCTCCAAATGTTGTTCGAATTTGGACTCGGTCTCGCACGCGATGAGTCATGCGGGCCATTTTGCTGAGACAAAAAAAGGCCACACGCAATCTATCGGTGTGGTCACGCCAAGAGGTGTCCAATGTGTGGTACGAGTTCAAAGGAGTATGCAGACTGACTGTGGGTTGATGGTCACAGTGCGACGCGAGTGCCTCTTCCCAGCAACGTTTCACGGCGGCCCGCATTTCCTGGCCCCCTTTTTTAAAGTCAAAAGTGAAGCGTTCAAACGCTTCGGCGTTCATCAGTATCGCCACATCCACTCGGCGATGAACAATCAAAGTGGGTTGTTGGGACCACATGATGGTCATCGTATGCACAAATGGGGTGCGACTTAATCGTGTTTTCTTAGCGCTCAAGTCTTCATCAACCGTGGCTTTGAGTTTTTCGCCAAATAATTTCATGGTGTCAGCAATAGAGTGCGCGTAATCCGTGGGTATCGTCAGCTCATACCGCACGATACTGGTTTTACCTTCTGCAGAGAGTGTGGATTGTACGGCTTTGTGCAGTAAGCCTAACGCTTCGTACAACAACCCTTGCGGGTCGTACTCCAACGGTAGATGGTGGAAGGTTCGTCCGACATAGACGTGATAGGGTTTGGATTTCTTAGCCATGTGATGCACCTTGTATTGAGTGGGGTCATAACAAGAGAAAGGCCGTTAAAAAAAAAGGGCAAAAAAAGCCAGGCGCATCCACCTGGCTTTTGAGAGGTTATTGAATATCAAACTGCGCTTTGAGAGCGCGATACGTTTGCTCTATTTGGCGCTCGACCATGGCGCGGCGCTCTTCGATTGGTGCTCGGTCAGAGATGACCGAAGCTTTGGTGTCAATTTGGTTGAGCTCTGCGCGATGCCACTGCTCAATACGTTGCTCGATAATCTCCGAAGAGACGTTCTTTTTAATGAGCTCGACCGACAAACTGTCAATGACAGGATGGGCGAATACCGTGCTTGAGAAAGCGAAAGCCAGTGAAAATAGGGATGTATTTAGGTTCATAATGAACTCCTCAGTTGAGTCAAAGTCGGGGTGTGAAACCAAAACAGGGGAAAGGTGTTCACCTTTCCCCTGACACGAGAGTTAAGCCCGCGGCGAAGGTCGCCACATTGAGCAAAACCGTGAGTCTGCCTTCTCTTGGCAGGCTGGAGTTAACAAAGGACCTGCCTTGTTTTGCTCTGCGAGGCGTCAACGCTTTGGTTTGACTCATAGGAGACCAATAAGCCAAAAGTTGAAACACAGAGAGCATACTCACGGGTGCGACATGAGGTGCCGGATGGATAAGCATCATGTTCATGAAGATTTTTGGGCGGGGTCAGTCACGACTTCCGTTAAGGAGAAGTTGTCCGGATAGTCGAAGGTATAGGTACTGACGTGGATGGCGTCTATCTCAGGGAGAGACACCGTACATCGCGTGCCTTGGTATTGGTAAACCAACAGCAACTCATCGTCCTCCAAGATGAGTCCCAAAGGGTGAACCACAGGGAGGTCGGTGTTGTCGTTGAGGACCAGACGTATGGCTCTCTGGTAATAAAGGGCCAGGCAAACCTTTTCAAAGACGCTCGCATCGTAGCCTGACGGGATAGTCCGAGGTCTGGGATAACGAATGTCCACTTTGGGACGCGGGTTAAAAGGGGGCAACCAGTGTGGCTGGGTGTCATCGATGGCGGCATGATACGTTTCAGGTAGCACCGCTTTTAGGTGAGCAAACGCCGTTTCCAGCAATATTGATGCTCTTGGGCTTGGTGGGACTCGTGAGCCTAAGCGTCTTCGGTAACCATACGGTTTGTCTCGGTCATCTTTGTCGACATCGAAAAACTTGACGACCAATTCGAGATTACGTTGAACGGTTCGGATATCACGATGTATCCCCACATCGCGCAATTGTTGGTGCAACTCACTTGCCGTGATTTTTCGACCTATCGGAATGCGATGATAGAGCTCAAGAACAATCAACAATTGGTCGACGGTCGTGGTTTTGTTCGGGGCCATGCCTTTGACTCCGTTGAGAAAGCAGAATAGGCACCATGCTAGAGTGGGGTGCGACATCAGATGCCGCAGGTGTACGCCATCAACCTGACAGGCGAATATTGGAGACGGTGTACCCCCGTTTCAGTAGCTCTGCTGCGGCGACCCAGTACTTAAGGTGATGAGGGGGATTCGCCTCAACCCAGTCAAACAAGTCGTGGTCACTCCGCTCTGAGGCTTCACGATGGAGGCGTTGATAGTGGTGATTGAGGTACCGGCCGCCTAGAAAGACGGCGTGACAACAGGCACGTATCAGATGTGCCTTGACATTGGATTTTATGGTCATGGGGTGACTCTCGAGGTTTGCGTGCGACAACGCACTGCGGGTTAAAGGGAAAGGGTGAATGATAATGTAAATGGTTTGTAGGTTGTTGTAAGTTGTTGATAATTAATATAAATATGCTTAGTGGCGTTCGACCTGTGAGGGATGACTGGTAACGAAGGCGTGTCGACACTCCTGGTCAACAAGGTGTGACAGAGAGGTCATCAAAGGCGTCCATATCGACGTAAGCCAGAAAGTTACTTTCCCATAACTGGTACAGCTCTTTGGCATCTCGGCGGCCTTGCATGGGTAACCAACCTCGATGAGCGACAAAGAACTCACCGACACGAAAATCAAAATCTAAGCTTCGTTCAAGCTCGGGGTAGTAATTTCCGATGTAGGCAAAATCGGTGATGTACTCAATGCTCCAATCGCCACTCGCGGTGTGGCAAATTGCAATCTCAACCGGATGAAACCCACCGTCTTCAGCGCTATAGCTTTTATCGCGAAAGTTGAATACCAGGTCACGACTGGCCGCGAGAGTGCCGGTGTCATCATTGACTAACTGTTTGGTGAGTTGCTCACTCAGTAGGGCATGCAGTTTGTCTGAAATCGGTAAGAGAGAAGATGTGAAAGTTAATGAAGACATAGCAAGACCTCCTTAGGTCAGGATGAAGTCGAAAAAGAAAAGGGAAAGAGAGATCAACCGGTGCTGAACTAAAACTGACGCACCACAGAGAGCTCCAGCTCATCAAACACGTTGCGTGAAAGATGACGAGCCAAAGCGTTCATCCACACCATGAGCAGTTCAAGTACCTCAGGGTGAGATAAATCGGCCGCCCCCGCATTGGGCTGATAGCACCAGCGATTGAGCAGATGGAAATAGAGTTCAGGTTCAACCAGGATACTGCTTTCTTCGGGATAGGAAAAACTGGTCATGCACACGACCTGCCAGGCTTTGGATGGGGATTCACGTTTAAATTGCACTTCAATGGGGTGCAGTCCTTGTCGATGTGAGTAGTAAGCCGTTTGGCGACCGTTAAGCACAATACGCTCCGCCGTATCGGGTATGGAATAGAGGCGCAACAATTTCTCTAAGGCAGCGTGCAGAGAAGGAGCAAGATGTATATCACCAGAATGGAGCTCAATCATAACCAGCCCCTTTCAGCAAAAGAGACACTGTCTTTCCCCACCACAATGTGGTCCAGCACTCGTACATCCACCAGCGTTAAAGCGTCTTTGAGCCTTTCGGTTATACGTCTGTCGGCTTGTGACGGCGTTGAATCCCCGGATGGGTGATTGTGAGCCAATATTACCGCCGCGGCATTTGCTTCTAATACCACTTTTACCACTTCACGCGGATAGACACTGGCCGCATCAATGGTGCCGTGAAACAGCTCTTTAAACTCAATCAGTCGGTTTTGGTTATCCAGTAGCAGTAAGGCAAACACCTCCCGCTCATAGGCCCCCAGTTTACAACGGATGTGCTCCTTAGTGGCATCTGGATTGGTGAGCGCATCACCGCGCACGTAACGGTGGGCAAGTATCTCAGCGGCATGTTCAAGAATCTGGTTTTCTTGATAGCGCTGCTCTTTTGTGTAATCGGTCATATCAGGCTCCGAGTGAGGTTCATTAATGGGATACACATCAATGACATAGACCTGAAAAATTTTTGATTAAGCCTTGGCGCGCCAAGGCTTCACACATCACCGTCTTTTTTTACGCCAGCGCTTTATCCCATGAGGACCACAGACATAGGAGAACGTCCCATGAGATTTTTAAAGCTAAAAGAAGTGATGGAAAAGACAGCACTGAGCCGTTCAGCGATTTACCGAAAGATGAATGACGGAGAGTTTCCGCAATCAGTGAGCTTGGGTGACAGGGCAGTGGCTTGGTTAGAAAGCGAAGTGGATGAATGGATGTCTGGTTGTGTGTTGGCGCGATAGTGAAATAATTTGGTCTGAGGTGTAAAGCAATACAAGGACTAGTTCTAAAATTCAGAAAGTCCAATATTCTTATCTCGGAAACTGTCCATGATTTTCATCGCCGCCCTTCTATATTGCAGAGCTTACAAAAGCTATGATTACCATAGTTGATGATCGTGTTGATAACAACACTGGTAGCTTAAATAATGAACTTTAACGTGTCCACTCCCTGATAGAAACTTTCGGTGCCATCTATAGATCCAGTTTAGGCTTTTTCCTGTCTATAAATTGGCGTGGGCTTAAGGTGAATTTTTTCTTAAAGCATTTGGAAAAATAATTACTGTCGCTAAAACCGGATTGCTCTGCCACTTGCTGAATCGGCATCGGGTTGTCATTGGTCAGTAAGGTGTGCGCGTACTTGAGCTGCATCTCTCTTAAATACTGATTCGGCGATGTATTGAGAAACTGTTTAAACAACCTTTCGAGCTGTCGCTGGCTAATAAATGCGGCTTGGGCGATATCGTGACTATGCATATTGCTGTCGGTAAAATTTTGTTCAATAAATATAAGCGCTCTGCCTAAAGCCATGGTGGTTTGAGGAAGGTCTTGCGTTTGTTGTTGGTACATTCGCGCCAGGGTAACCGCCAGTTGCTGCATTAAACTGGTCAGCATGGTCTCAAAACCGTTCTCAGCTCGGTCATATTCTTGCCCGATTGTCTGAATGAGCTGTTCAACGATAGAAAACTGTTCGACGTTTAAGGTTAGCTGTGAGCGGTACTTACTGGTTTGACGCGCAACCGGCTCAACTTTGAACATCGCTTGATAACCAGAGAGCCTTCTGAGTGAAGGTGTCTCAAAAAGTGGGGCATCGGCTTCAAACATTAAGTTAATGATTCTTAGCTTATCGACATCCTGAAAAGCATGTTCAATATCCCCGTTTATTACGAATATATCTCCGGGATTGAGCGGGTAAATGTGCGACGATACTAAGTGGTTGCCTTTACCACTGATCACTAAAAACAGTTCAGAGTAATCATGACTGTGTAAGCCAAAATCATGGTAGTGATGACAATCCAGATAAGCAAACTTCAGGTGTGGGTACCGCTGATGGTGTTTTAGATGATAAGTGGTCTCCATGTCGTTATTTTCCTTTTATTGGTCGCGTTTTTGGTAGAATTTGCCTGTTGCCTATCATAGACTTAAACGCCAAAAAATATCAAACCCATACTTGCATATCCCGTTCGGGCAAAAATATAGAATTAACCACTCTTTTATCTAGCCAGTGATGACACCCTGTTAGCCCACTCTGGGACAGCGTTACTATCCCTTTTAAGGTCAAAATAATGCCCAAAAATGAAAAATTTCATCAACGTATGTCTATTGTTGCTTTAACGTGGCCAATATTGGTGGAAATTTTGCTGAGGACCGCACTCGGTACCAGTGATGTATTTATGCTTTCTGGTTATTCAGATAAAGCGGTTTCAGCGGTTGGGGTCATCACTCAGCTAACCTTTTTCCTGATCATTGTTTCTACATTTGTCAGCAGCGGCACCGGCATTCTTATTGCTCAATACAATGGAGCGGAGCGAACTCAAGATGCGACTAATGTGGGCGTAGCCAGTATTGCGCTTTCCGTCGTTGTCGGTTTTCTGCTGAGTATTGCCGCGGTGCTGGGTGCTGTGCATCTTATTTCTTTTTATGGTCTCGAACCTCAAGTTGAACTTTATGCCCAAGAATATCTTATCATCAGCGGCGCAATGACTTTTAACGTGACGATCGGTATCGTCTTTACCACCATTCTGCGCAGTTATGGCTATTCTCGCTCACCTATGGTGGTGAACATGGTCAGTGGTTTGCTGAATGTGGTTGGTAACTATATAGCGCTTTATCAACCGTTCGGGTTGCCTGTTTATGGGGTTGAAGGTGTGGCGATAGCGACGGTTGTGAGTCAGATTGTTGGAACGGTGACTCTCGGCTTTATATTGAAATACAGTCCTATTTCATTGCCGATGGGCTCATTAAAGAACGTTCCTGCTGGGGTATACAAAAAAATTCTTAAAATAGGCGGAATGAATGCGGGTGAAGTGTTGTCCTATAACATGGCACAGATTGCAATTGTCTACTTTGTTGTGCAAATGGGAACCGCTTCGCTTGCTGCTTTTACCTATGCGCAAAATATCGCGCGTTTCTCGTTTGCCTTCGCTTTAGCGATAGGTCAAGCAACCCAGATTCAGACGGGTTACTACATAGGCAAAGGCTGGATAGAGAGTATTCTTAAGCGGGTGCAGATCTATTTCTTGGTGAGTTTTGTTGTCTCTATTTCTGCTGCCAGCTCTATTTATTTGCTTAGAGATTCGATATTGCCTCTGTTTACTCATCAACCGGAGATCTTGTATCTCACAGGGACATTAATGATGGGGTCGATCATTCTTGAAGCAGGACGGGTGTTTAACCTTGTTTTTATCTCTGCTTTGAAAGGGACAGGGGATGTTCGTTTCCCAGTACAAATAGGCATACTGTGCATGTGGGGTGTCGGTGTGTGTTTCTCTTACCTTTTAGGCATTCATTGGGGCTTTGGGGTCATTGGTGCTTGGTTGGCGATAGCTTTAGATGAATGGGTGCGTGGCATCATTATGTTGGTGAGATGGCGTTCATCATCTTGGGTCAGGTTCAAACTTCTGTAACATAAAGCTGTTTTCATATAACGGTGGAAGAAAGTTGCCCGTGAAAGTTTTCATAATATTGAAACTTTTCACGGGCAGTTTGTTTTTTAAGCACAAAGAGCACGAATTTTTCGTGACTAAATTCGCTAAACCTCATGAAATGAAAGCGATTTCATTGTTGGTGAACTAGGAAATTCATTCTTAACTAATTGAATTCCATTTAATATCCCTATCTAAAATTCTTCACGACTGTTTCATGTTAATTATTTCGATGTGCGGGTGTGAAGTCGGCAAATATTTTCAAACCTTTCATTACTTATTATTTTCCTGAATTAGAACAAACCTAAATCTAATAGGGAAATAACATGAAGAACTTTAAAGTTTTACCAATAACTTTTGCTGTGGCATCTATTTTATCCTCTGCCTCTGTGTTCGCGGCAGATACCGATATTTCAGCTTTAGAGAAGCGTATTCAAGAGCTGGAAGCTAAGGTTGTTGAAATTGATTATGTAAATGATCAACAACAAGCTGTATTGACGCCAGATACAAAAGTACCTCAAGGAATTATCTTCTCTGGTTATGCTCGCTACGGCGCACATTATTCAGATAGCGACAGCCGTTATGTGGTAGTAGGTAGTACCGGTAAATCACTGGGACGCCTAGGTAACGAATCAAACGGTGGTGAGTTTCAGTTGGGTAAAATATTCCAAGCTGATAATGGTGCTAAATGGGATGTAGTTGTGATGTTCGACGAGTGGGCTCATCGTGACTGGGGTTCTGATGGTGGTGTGAGCTTGAAAAAAGCCTACGCTGGTGTGACTAACGTATTTGAAAGTCAGCCTGAGCTTTACATGTGGGCAGGGCGCGATTTCCACGGTCGTTTACAACAAGGCCTGAATGACTACTTTTTACTAACCCATGACGGTCAAGGTGCAGGCTTCAATAACTTAAACCTTGGTGGTATTAAGTTGGATATGGGGTTTGTAGGAAAAGTCGACTCTGATGGGGGGAGCTTGAACAACGATACTGGTGTCTACGCGATCACGTCAAAACTTCATGGTATTAATGCAGGATTTGGCACTCTAGATCTATATGCCAACTATGGCTTCGCCTCTGACCAAGCTGGCGCTGAAAAATCCAAAGAAACAGCGTGGCAGGTTGGCGCCGTACTATCTCTTGGTAGTTCAAATAAATTGGTTATGAAATACGCTGACGGTGCTGATGATTCTACATTTGATCTAGCGGGCGACAAACAAGTGGTATATGCGAGTTTGGAAGGTAACGCTAAAGCATCGGATCAATTCATCATTGATTACTTAGTGTCATACAAAAATATTGCTGGTACTGACGCCGATGAGAAGAACGAATACGCAGGTATCATTCGTCCTCAGTATCAATGGGATGAAGTGCATTCAACTTGGCTAGAAGCGGGTTATGCGATGGAAGATTGGGATGACGGCAAAGAAGTGAATGGTTGGAAACTAACACTCTCTCAAAACGTTTCACTTGGTGGCCTACCTTGGAGCCGTCCAATGCTACGTTTCTACACCACTGTGGGTGATGTTGAAACGACTGAAGCAGGTTCTTCTACTTCAACAACTGTCGATACCGTTGCAGTAGGTGCAATGTTCGAAGCATGGTGGTAATCCACTCATAGTTTACTGTCTATCTATGTTTTAGCCCCAAAGGCAGATTATTGGGGCTTGGTTTACCAACCAATTTAACTCCAACTTTGGGCACCAATGTGTGCCCATTTTTTATCTTGCAAAGAACAGCATGTAGTGAATTGTTTATTAGTAGGTGGAGTATGCCCTTTCAATCGTTAGTTTCTCGTCTCTATCTTGGTTGTGTGTGCGTTATCGCAATTATGATCGGGTCTGCATGGCTATCTGTCAGTAGTAACCAGAACGTTACGGCTAAGATGGAATCTATCACTCAAGATGCAACGCCGCTGATGCTTCGCTCAGCGCAGCTTACCATTGATTTTCTTAACATTAACCGCAGTTTGACTCCGTATTTATCGGCGCAATATCTGGATGAACTGCCGCCCTTTGTTGAGTCAATTCAAGCCAATATCGAGACTTATAATACTCAGCTTCGTTGGTTTGTTGCTCAAACACAGCAACGCCCAGACTTGTACGATTACGTAGAGCCAATCACAGTGCAGGGTGAGCAGGTATTAATTGTTTTGAATGCTGTTATTGACGCACATGCCAGTTACTTAGATCAGTTAGACCAGAGCTATGTGTTACAGTCTCAGTTCCAATCACTCATTACTCAGTTGGGAAATGCGCTACAACTCGCACGCAGCAGCGCAGATTCGGAAGAGACGCTAAAAGCTTTGGATGGACTCACCAACCAAGTTGGTTTGTTAAACAACGAAGCTAATGAAGTGTTCAAGTTGCAAGATATGACGGAACTCCGCTCCGTTGCGCGTCGCCTGACCAATCGCCAGCGATACCTTGAAGAGAGCGAACAACTACTGTTCAAAAAACACTCTGGGCTTTACTCTTCGCTTGAAACACCACTATCCATACTTAAACAACTCACTTTCCAACCAACAGGCGCTGTCAAGATGCATGTTGATGTAGTTGAACAAGCTGAGGATCTCGCAGAATTACGCTCTGAGTTAGAGCAAAAAATTGATGCTCAGTTGGCGAACGTCGATAACCTTTCCCGTTATGCAAACCAAATCGCCAACCAACTTTATGATGAAGCAAGACAAGCATCGAGCGAGACTCGTTCGCTGTTTATTGCTATCTCACTGGCATCCATTTTTGTTACCGCATGTCTGGTGCTGAGTTTTACCAATATGGTGCGTAAAGCGACCGGACTTTTGCTGAATGCTTTAAATCGAATTGCAGCTAAAGATTTGACTCAGGAAGTGGAGTATTCGGTAAATAATGAATTTGGACAAGTGGCGGAAAAGGTCAACCTCGTTGTTCGTCATCTATCGCTGATTATTGAACGCATACGTCAGTCAAGTTCACAGCTCAACAGCACGTCATTAACTAATCAAGGTATCAGTACTGAGCTCAATGACGCTATTTACGAGCAAACTTCGCAAACTGTATCAGTGGCTTCCGCGATGGAAGAAATTGAATGTTCAGTGACGGATATTGCACAGTCGACTGAGCACACACTTAGCTTAGTGACTGAAGCGGTTAAGCACTCTAGTAAGGCGCAAACGGATATGACTGAGAATGTGGTTATGTTGGAGCGACTTTCTCAAGAATTAAATCAAGTCACGACAACGAATCAAGCTCTGGAACAAGAGAGTATCAGCATTGGATCTATTTTGGATACCATTTCTGGTATCTCTGAACAGACCAACTTACTCGCGTTGAATGCTGCGATAGAAGCGGCTCGCGCAGGTGAATATGGGCGAGGATTTTCAGTGGTTGCGGATGAGGTCAGGATTCTTGCGGCTCAAACTACCCATAGCGCGAAGGAAATTCAAAATAAAATTGAGCGCTTGCAGCGACAAACGGAGATGGCTGGCAAGCAGATTTCCAATTGCCTTGCTGGCATGACCCAAAGCATGCAGCAAGCCAAGCAGGTTAATGGGCGCTTTGTGAAGCTGCATGAACTGCTTAATCAAGTATCTTATCGCAGTCAACAAATCGCTTCTGCAACAATTGTTCACCAATCCGTTGCCAGCGAAGTGACGAAAAATGTCAGTCATATTCATTCGTTATCCGAGCAGAATTTACAGCGTTCAACCCAAGTGGCAGATCATGGTGAAAAACTCGAACGATTGGCTGAAATTCAATTTGAATTGACGGAAAGTTTTGTTTTGCGACCGAAAGAAAGAAATAAATAAGTCGTATAAATAAGAATTAAATGTTGTCGTTTTAGATATTTTGATGTTTTCAATAAGAATATTAATAGCTACTAAAGTTCAACAGGAAAATTCAGTTTCATGAAACTGTTTCATGGGTGAGGGTGAAATTGTAAGAGCTCTCTACTTTTATGAAAGCTCTATTTTTTCCAAAAAATTAGTGTGACCATACTCACTCATTACACCCACTAACTACGGAATACTTAGCTTGTAAGCGTTTTCAACAAAAGTAGTATTGAGGTATCGGTGGCAACAATTAAACACGTCTCTGAGCATGCGGGGGTATCTCAGGCGACAGTATCCAGAGTGATTAATGGTACTAGTCGTGTGAGTCACGATAAAAAGCTAAAAGTCGAAAAAGCGATTAAAGAACTGGGCTACCGTCCTAACTCTATCGCTCAGGCTTTAGCATCGAGTCGTACTGGCAGCGTGGGAATTGTCGTTCCGGAACTAAATGGCTTTTATTCGGGCATGCTTCATTGCTTGGAAGAGAACCTACGTCGCTTTGGTTACCATGCCATCGTGACCGCTGGTTCCAATAAGGAACATGGACAACGCGAGTCTGTGGAGTTTCTGCTAGGGCGCAGAGTCGATGCATTGATTCTCCATGTTCATCATCTGAGTGATGATTACTTAATCTCTTTGGAAGAGCAGGGCATTCCAGTGGTTTTGGTGAACCGCTTTGTTCCAGAGATGTCCCGAAGCTGTATTGATATTGATAACGAGCTGGGGGGAAAACTCGCGACACAATATCTGTTGCAGAAAGGCCATACCAAGATCGCTTGTATTACCGGGCCTTTAGACAAATCTGATGCTCGAGGACGCTTACAAGGTTATCGAAGAGCCTTGGAAGATGCAGGGTTGGAGTATAACGAAGCACTGGTGTCTGAAGCAGGCTTTACGGAAGAAACAGGTGTTATCGCAACGAAGAAATTGCTGAAAAGGGACTGTCGGTTCACTGCGATTTTTGCGTCAAATGATCACATGGCGTTTGGAGCATTTGAGGTGTTACGGGAAGCCGGTTATTCCATTCCTGGTGATATTTCACTTGTGGGCTTTGACGATAACATTTTTGCTCGTTATCTCACTCCCTCTTTAAGCACGATTAATTTTCCAATTGAGCAGATGAGCATTGAGGCTGTGCAGCTCACTCTGCAAAAGCTTAACAAGAATAAGCAAGATGTGAATTTCAAACTCAACCCTGCGTTAGTAGTGCGAGATTCAGTCAAGGATATAACGAGAACCCTATAACTACATTAAGGATAAAGCATGAAGTTTAATACCTTAGCACTTTCGAGTGCGATTGCACTGGGAGTTGCGACAACGGCAACCGCAGCTGATAACCAGATCCGTTTTGATGGTTTCCCTGATTTTGATAGCAGCTTGAAAGTACTGCTACCTGACTTTGAGAAAGAAACGGGCATTAAGGTTGATTATCTGATGAACAACCATGGTGACCACCACACTAAGCTAACGACTAACCTTGCAACGGGGTCAGGTGCTGGTGACGTGATCGTTGTGGATGTAGAGAAAATCGGCCCGTTTGTAGCGTCTGGTGGTTTAGTTAACTTGTCTGAAAAATACGGTGCTGATAAATATGCTGAACGCTTCGCTCCGTATGCTTGGGCACAAGGTAAAGGTGCTGATGGCTCAGTTTACGGTATGCCTGTCGACCTTGGCCCAGGTGTAATGTACTACCGTACAGATATCTTTAAAGATGCAGGGATCGACTTGAATGAAGCGATCAAAGACTGGGATTCATATATTGCGGCTGGTGAAAAGCTAAAAGCGAAAAACATTCAATTGATTGCTTCAGCATCTGACGTCGCGCAAGCCATTATTTTTACTACTGTACCTGAAGGCGAAGGTCTGTACTTCGATAAAGAAGGTAACCCAGTGGTCACTTCTGAGCGTTTTGTGCACGCGTTTGAAGTTGCGAAGAAAATTCGTGACAAAGGCTTAGATGGCAAAATTCTGGCTTGGTCAAACGAGTGGTATGAAGGCTTCCGTAACGGTACGTTCGCAACTCAGCTATCTGGTGCTTGGCTACTTGGCCACTTAAACAACTGGATTGCTCCGGGAACTGCAGGCAAATGGGGTGTATCTCACCTACCTGATGGTATCTACGGCAGTTGGGGTGGCTCTTTCCTTTCTATCCCTACCCAATCAACTAAACAAGATGAAGCGTGGAAGCTAATTGAATACATGACAACTCGTCGTGATGTACAGCTTAAACACTTTGAAACTATCGCAGCTTTCCCTGCCAACGTAACCACTTACGATGACCCTATGTTCGAAGAAGAAATACCATTCTTAGGTGGTCAGAAAGCGCGTTTGTTGTTTGCTGAAGTGGCGAAGAATATCAAGCCTGTTGCGCCAGCGAAAGGTGACCACGTGGCGCGTTCTATCGTTCTAGAAAATGCACTGATGGAAGTGTTAGACGAAGGCAAAGATATCAAGACTGCGCTTCAAGAAGCTGAGCGCTTGATTAAACGTCGTACACGAAATATGTAAGCCAAAGTAAAGCTTGTGTTAATTTTGGGAGGCGTTACTTACGCCTCCCTAGGTAAGAGGTTGTTACTATGAATCAATCTACAGGTAACTCAGCGAAAACATCAGGCGGCGAAAGCCTTTTTTCTCGCCTGAATTTGAAAGCGCTTACACCGTATTCGTTTCTGTTGCCGTTTTTAGTTATTTTTTCTGTATTTGGAATTTTTCCGTTACTTTTTTCTGTTTTCTTGTCATTTCACTCGTGGAACCCTGTGGAAGGGTTAGCGGCGATGGAATATGTGGGCGTTGAAAACTACCAAATTGCTCTCACAGACCCATGGCTATGGCGTTCTCTGCAAAATACCTTTTGGTTAGCGATTACATCTGGCCTAGCTCAGCACTTAATTGCCATTCCGGTTGCGTACATTCTTGTTTCGATGGGGGATAAAATCCGTCATTGGTTAACATCAGCGTATTTTCTTCCGTACATCACTTCTACGGTTGCTGCATCACTGATCTTCTTCAACATGTATTCACCAAACTCAGGCATCATCAACCAGACTTTGATGGCGCTGGCAGACAGTTCACTGTTTGGTTGGGCATTTGCGTGGGTGAATGATTTCCAGCCAATTCGCTGGTTGGATGATGCAACTTTGATTAAGCCATCTATCGCTATCATGGTGTTCTGGAAGTACACAGGTTTCAACATCGTACTGTACACCACAGGCTTAATGACGATTCCAAAAGATATTCTTGAAGCTGCCCGTATGGACGGTGCTAACGCACTACGTCGCTTCTGGAACATTTCACTACCTATGATTCGCCCGTTTGTTTTCTTCGCTGTCACTATGACCATCATTGGTAACTTACAGTTGTTTGAAGAACCGTTCGTGTTGACGCGCGGCGGCGGCGGTACTGGTCAGGCTGGTCTTACTATCTCTATGTATTTGTACAAAGTGGGCTGGGAATGGCTTGAAATGGGGACGGCGTCAGCTATCTCTTGGTTGCTGTTTGCGCTGATTGCCGCTTGTACCATGGTTCAATTCTTCTTCTTCGGTAAAAAAGGTTTGGGGGAGCAATAACATGACGACTCAATCTGTTACATCAAACTCGTCGTTGTTGGCTTCGATTAAGCCTAGTGACCGAGCGCTTGAAAGTTTCACTAAGATCTTGATGGTTGTTTTGGCTCTTGTCCTGATTGTGTCAGCCGTTATCACTGTCTTTCCATTCATTTGGTCAGCTCTGCTTTCGACGCGTGACCGTGGGGAGATCTTCGGTACAGGAATCAGTTTTGCTATTGGTGACAGCCTTGCTATTAACTACGCCAAACTGCAACAGATCATGCCGTTTTGGCAGGCGATGTTCAACTCTATTTACGTTGCGTTCCTAGGAACAACCATTTCGTTGCTGTTCTGTAGTATGGGCGGATATGCCTTTGCGGTATTTAAGTTCCGTGGCAAAAACATTCTGTTTGGCATGTTGGTTGGTTCGATGATGATTCCGCCAGTGTTAAGCCTGATCCCGTATTTCATGATCGTTAAATTCCTAGGCTTGCTGGATAACCATATTTCGGTATGGCTTCCATTTACTACCACTCCATTTGGTATTTTCCTGATGCGTCAGCACGCAGTGGCTTCGATTCCAAAAGAGCTTCTGGAAGCGGCAAAACTGGATGGTGCGGGTGAGTTCAGAACGTATTGGAGCGTGGTATTACCCTTGATGAAACCAGCCCTTGCCACTCTGGCCATCGTTCAGTTCGTCTTCTTCTGGAATATGTTTATGCAACCTTTAGTGGTACTGAACTCACCAGAAAACTACGTGATTACGCAAGCACTACGAAGTGTACAAGGTATTCCTAATACTCCTTGGGGAGCAGTAATGTTGGGCACTACTATCTCGATTCTTCCTCTGGTTGTGACTTATCTCTTTGCATCTAAACAGATGATTAGTGGCTTAACGTCCGGTGCAGTAAAAGGTTAAAAAAATGACAATAAATAAATATCAACTGCCGAAGGATTCGGCATTACTTACTCAAGATTTTGTTTTCGGTGTCGCGACGTCTTCTTATCAGATCGAAGGCGGTATTAATGAAGGTGGTCGTTCTCCTTCTATTTGGGATACGTTTTGTAAGATGCCAGGTAAAGTAGATAAAGGTGACAGCGGAGATGTTGCTTGTGACCACTATCACTTGTGGAAGCAAGATATCGAAATGATTGCAGATCTAGGTGTGGATGCGTACCGCTTATCAATGGCATGGCCAAGAATCCTGCCTCAAGACGGCGTTGTTAATCCTGAAGGTCTTAAGTTCTATGAGCAGATCATCGATGAGTGTCATGCTCGCGGTTTGAAAGTTTATGTGACGCTTTACCATTGGGACCTTCCTCAATATCTGGAAGACAAAGGTGGTTGGCTGAACCGTGAAACTGCGTACAAATTTGCTGAGTATGCGGACGTAGTCAGTGCGCACTTTGGTAATAAGATCGATGTCTACTCCACTCTAAATGAGCCTTTTGTTGCGGCTTTCCTAGGCTACCGTTGGGGGGAACATGCGCCTGGCATTGAAGGTGATAAAGAAGGTTTCTTAGCTTCTCACCATCTGATGTTAGGTCATGGTCTAGCGATGCCGATACTGCGTAAAAATGCACCAGAATCACAACATGGAGTCGTCTTTAACGCTTCCCCTTGTTATCCATTAACACAGCAAGATCAAAGCGCGGCTGATTACTGTGAAGCAGAAAACTACCACTGGTTTGTCGATCCTGTACTCAAGGGTGAGTATCCGGCTCTGGTGAAAGAACGCCACGCAGCGAACATGCCAATGGTACTAAAAGGTGATCTAGAGATTATCTCCGCACCTGTGGATTATATCGGTATCAACTACTACAGCCGAGGTGTAGCTCATTATAACGAGCATGGTGACATTGAAAACGTGAAACCAGAAGGTGCTGAATACACTTACATTGGCTGGGAAGTATATCCGCAAGGGCTTACAGATCTTCTTGTCCGCTTTAAAGAGCGCTATGACAACTTACCACCGCTTTACATCACCGAAAATGGTGCCGCATGTAATGACGAGTCACGTGATGGTGTTGTGGTTGATACTCAACGTGTTGCTTATTTCCAGTCTCACCTAGAAGCTGTTGATCAAGCTATCCGTGCTGGTGTTCGTGTCGATGGTTATTTTGCTTGGAGTCTAATGGACAACTTCGAATGGGCATTTGGTTATGAACAGCGTTTCGGCATCGTCCATGTTGACTATGTAACCCAGAAAAGAACATTGAAGCAGAGCGCTGTTGCGTACCGCAATATGCTTCTAGAGCGCGCCGAGGAGAACAAGTGATGGCTAAAGTAGAATTTCGTAAAATTAAAAAGTCTTTTGGAAATGTGGACGTAGTTAAGCATTTTGATTTCACAGTAAATAATGGCGAATTCGTGGTTTTTCTTGGTCCTTCTGGTTGTGGTAAATCAACAACGCTACGTATGCTTGCGGGGCTTGAAGACATCTCTTCTGGCGAAATCTATGTTGACGATAAGTTGATGAACAAGATTGACGCTAAAGATCGCGATTTGGCGATGGTGTTCCAAAGCTACGCTCTTTACCCACATATGACGGTGTATGAGAACATTGCCTTTGCTCTCAAGCTTAAAGGAATGAATAAAGCTGACATCGACGTAGAAGTTCGCAAAGCAGCCAAAATGCTGGAGCTAGAAGCGCTACTGGACCGTAAACCGAAAGAACTTTCTGGTGGTCAACGTCAGCGTGTTGCGATGGGCCGCGCGATGGTACGTACGCCGAAAGTGTTTTTGTTTGATGAGCCGTTGTCTAACCTTGATGCCAAGCTACGTGGTGTGATGCGTGAAGAGATCAAACAACTACACCGTGAGCTGAAAACAACCACTATCTATGTAACGCATGACCAGATCGAAGCGATGACATTGGCTGATCGTATCGTGATTCTGAAAGATGGTTATGTGGCACAGGTTGGTACTCCAACGGAAGTGTTTAAACGTCCTGCAAACAAGTTTGTTGCTCAGTTCATCGGTAACCCGTCAATGAACATGCTAGATGCAAAATTGATTAGTGAGCAGAATGAATACTTTATTCTTTTGGGTGATGTGAAGATTCCACTCCCTGAGCGCTTTAAAGCGCATGCTTCTAAGAACCTTGCGCTGCACTTTGGTATTCGACCAACCGATATCCACTTACGTCCAGAGCAAGTCGATCATGATCGTGTGTTGCCAATTCCGGTAACGATTAAAGACAAAGAGTTACTAGGAGCGAGCATTTTGCTGAGAACAGAAGTGAGCGGTCAACCTTTGACTGTAGAAACACAAGCAGCAGAAGTAGAGAGCAAAGAACAGACGCTTTACGTTGACCTGGATGCTATTCACTTGTTTGACGCGTTGAGTGAAAAATCACTGGCTCACTAATAACCAGCCTAAATACAAAACCCAAGAATCAATTTAATAGTTAGCTCCCACGCGTATGGGAGCTAAGGATAGTGATATGAAATTCGGATATTTTGACGATAACAATAAAGAATATATCGCCACCACTCCTTGTACACCGATTAAGTGGTGTAACTATGTAGGTACACTGGAGTTTGGTGGTTTGGTTGACAGTAACGGTGGTGTTGTTTTATGTAAAGGTGACCCTGCGCTGAACCGCATCACCAAATACATTGCTCAACTGCCAAACTCAGACTTCAAAGGCTCTACTGTTTATCTGAAAGTGACTAACCATGAAGGTAACGTTGAAGTATTTTCACCTTTTTACACGCCAACATTAAACCCGCTGGAAAAGTTCGAAAACCACACTGGTCTTTCTTACACAAAAATCATTTCAGAAGGCTATGGCGTTCGATGTGAAGTTACTTTGTTTGTGCCTAAAGATGCTCCTGTGCTACTTGAAGACATCAAAGTCACTAACATAAGTGATGAAGAGCTACATGTAGATGTTGTGCCTGTGTTTGAGTTCACCCATTTTGACGCGTTAAAACAACTGGTTAACGCAGACTGGGTGCCTCAAACCATGACTTTGAAAGCGCATCAACAAGCGTCTGGACATACAGTTCTAGAGCAGTATGCCTTTATGAAACGCGACTACGCGGTAAACCTGATGACGGCGGATCGCCCTGCGACTTCTTTTGATGGTGACCGCCAGAAGTTCCTTGGCAATATGGGTTATGGCAGCTGGGCTGCGCCTGAAAAACTGTTTACTGCTGACCTGGGTAATAGTGAATGTCTGCGTGGTGACAACATTGGCGCATTAAACTTGCGTTTAGGTTGGTTAGCACCACAGCAGAACGAGCGTACCGTTGTACAGCTAACGCAAATGCCGAGCCTAGCACAAGCTGAATCTATGCTTGCGAAGTATCGTGATCATCAAGAAGTGGATAAGGCGTTTGACGCTCTGGCTACTCATTGGGACAACTATCTTGCGGCAGTTCAGGTTGAAACGCCTGATCCAGCAATGAACTCAATGCTGAACATTCACAACCCGCGTCAGTGTCATACAACGAAAAACTGGTCACGCTATTTGTCTTTGTATCAGCTTGGCTACGGTGCTCGCGGCATTGGTTTCCGAGACTCTTCGCAAGACACTCTTGGTGTAATTACTCATATGCCTGAAGAAGCGCGCGAATTTATCGAGCGTCTGCTTTCGGTACAAAACGTTGATGGTTCAGCGATGCACCAGTTCTTCCCATCTACGATGGAAGCGAACGCAGGTGACTCTCGTGAAGAAGAAGATCGCCCTGATTACTACGGCGATGACCACTTGTGGATTGTTTATGCAGTAACGCAGTACGTCAAAGAAACAGGTAATGCAGCGTTTCTCGATAAGCTAATTCCGTTCTATCAAAAAGATAAGCAAGGCAAACCGCTTGAATCGGCGAGCGTGTGGGAACACTTATGCCGCGCGATTGAATTCACTCGTGGTAATACTGGTCAACATGGCTTGCCACTGCTTGGTTTCGCTGACTGGAACGATACGGTGAACTTGCCAACAGGTGCTGAGTCTCTAATGGTTGCCAGCATGTACGGTAAAGCGCTACTCGATATGCTCGATCTCTGCCGCTTGCGTGGTGAAGATGACCGTGCCGCGCAATATCAGGCACAGTATGAGCAGATGAAGGCCATCGTTAACCAATGTGGCTGGGATGGTGAGTGGTTTGTTCGTTACTTTGACGAGCAGGGACAACCTGTCGGTTCTCATACCAACGCGCAGGGCCAAATCTATACCAATGGTCAAAGCTGGCCAGTGATTGCAGGCTTTGCTGAGCAAGATCGCGCGACTCAGGCGCTTAACTCGGTATACACCAAACTCAATACGGCAAACGGTATTAAGCTTTCAACCCCTGGTTACAATGGCTTTAACCCGAACCTTGGTGGTGTTTCAACTTACCCTCCGGGCGCGAAAGAAAATGGCGGTATTTTCCTCCACTCAAACCCGTGGGTGATGATTGCTGAAGCGAAAATGGGTAACGGTGATCGTGCCTACGAGTACTATCGCCAAATTAACCCAGCATCAAAGAATGATGTGATTGATATCTTTGAATCAGAACCTTACTGCTACCCGCAAAACATCCTTGGTGATGAGCATCCGCAGTTTGGTCTTGGCCGAAACGCTTGGTTGTCGGGCACATCTTCGTGGACTTATGTTGCCGGAACACAATGGATTTTGGGCGTGCGTCCTGACATTGATGGTTTGATTGTTGATCCTTGTATTCCATCTGATTGGAAAGAGTTTCGCGTTACACGCCAGTTCCGTGGTGCTACCTACTATATTCACGTAACCAACCCAGACAAAGTAAGTAAAGGTGTGGCGGAGTTGCGCGTGAATGGTGAAGTCCTAGCAGGGAACAAAGTGCCAGTGTTTACTGAAGGTGAACATCAAGTAGAGGTAAGACTCGGCTAGTGAATGAGGGGGAGCATTGCGCTCCCCACTTTTTGAACTCGTCAATAGAACTAGACAAATGTGGCTTGGCACTGCCACTCAAATTGAACGGTTTCCTCTGGAGCCAGCTCCAGTAGACCAATGTGATTATTGAATGCATCAGCAGGGCAGGTCATTGGCTCAATCGCAATACTAGGCTCCGAAGGAGGCGTGTAGAGTTGCACGAACGAGTAGCCCTTGCCTTGGTTGAACTGCAAAGAAGCGCTCTTATCATCACGTATCAGTTCAAGAGTTTGCTCTGATGAGTCACTGAACTGGTAGCAGTTATTGAGGTTAACGCCTTCCAATGAAGTTGGGGTAGAGAAGACGTTGCTAGAGAGATATTGCCCGGTAGGTAAATCGTGTTGGTGTTCGAGCTCGGTATGAGCCGCCATAGTGAGTTGACAATGTTTGAGGTCACAACCGAGAGAAAAGTAGGGGTGCCATGCGTCTCCAAATGGGAAATGTTCGGTACCTAAGTTGGTAATAGTCGTATTGCAGCTTAAGGTTCCTTGATAATCAATCCGATAACGGACATCAAGGCGAAACGCGAAGGGATACCCATCCGCTAATTTAGTGGTTTCAAAGCGAAATGTGGCTTCGGCGTATTCACTATTGGCTTCATGCGCGACCAGTTTAAAAGGTTGGTTATAGAGCAAACCGTGTACTGCATGCTCAGACCATGGAAAGTTGGCTGCCAGTGTGTAATCACGTTGTCTATAGCGGTATTGGCCTGCTTTTAGGCGATTTGGAAAGGGGAAGAGCTTTGCGCTACGCGAAAAGAAAGGATGAGATTGAATTAAATCATGGCTGTCTTGGTATCCCACAATAAATGAAAATGGACTGTGGTTAACTCGATATTGATTAATGATAGCACCGAAGTCTTGAATAATATCGACTTTAATTCCAAGTTCAGAGTTTAATATGGTTGTGGAATTGAGTTCCCCAAAATTGTTTTTAATTAATTTAAACATAAATATTCTCCTTTTTTTAGATATTAAAGGATGAGTTTAAATATTCAATATTGGATTTGAAATTATGATAAATAAAATTCCATATACATCGTATTCAGGTCAAGCTGGTGCATTATGCAGTAAAGGGAATGCCGTTGAGTTTCTTCAGCCTTGGTATACCCCGATCTCAACAACTCCTGCCAATACAGGGATGGCTGTGGGTGGTATAGGGTCGACATTTACCTTAACCCCGCAAGGTAACACCCCAAACTTTAGCTTTATTCCAGGTATATTTGTTGACTGTGAGTATGAAAGTATTCACTTTAATGATTTTTATTTTTCTGTGATGGATGAACACTCTCTGGATAATTTGGATATACCAAATGTTGGTGAGTTGTTACTGTTTTTGAAATATTATCCTGCGGATTTTTCTTTTGATATTCATCATGCCGATAATAAAAGTTATATTCTTTCTGGAATAAAGGATTGTTTGCGTTCAGGCTTGTTCTATCTAAATAATAAATCCAACTTTGAACGTTGGCAGATTGAATTTTCCGATAAAACCCAACAAGCGATCACCAACGATCCTTCTAGTCTTGAAACCCAGTTGCTTGTTGTGATCGATTTCTTCAATGGTTTATTGGTAAACAACTCGGCACGAGCTCTGTCGCTGACGGCTAATAATGGTTCAAGCGTTGAATCTATTGATCCAAGCGACATAGAGTACCGTGCTCTTTATCCGATCGCAGAGTACGAATATCAAGGGCTTGAGTCTGTTGCGCTAACGCGTCAGGTCATTTCACCTATTGTGAAAAACGACCAAATGCTTTGTAGCTTGCCGATGCACTGGAACCACTTCGAGATGAGTAACCGTAGTGACAAAACTCAGCTTGTCACCTTGGTTCAACCGTTACGCAATTTGATTGGTTCAACCTATAAGAAAGCACGTGAAGGTGTTCAGGATTCTTGTTGTCACTTAGTTCAAAATGCCATTAGCCAACAACATCAGCCAGTAACTATCTCTGGTGCTGGTTTTGAGTTCCATGGCGTGAGTATGACATCGAACTCACCTTATGATGGCGATATCTCTGGTGAGGTCTTGTATGGCGTGCATACCCAACTTGATGGGGTAGCGGCTGAACAAGTAACAGTGACCGTCAAACCTCAGGTCTACTGCAGCAAAGCGGACCAACAAGTTGAGCGAGCATTAAAAACAGGCCGTACCAATGCGCATTTTGATCGTGGTATCTATAGTGGTCGAGAGCCATTAAGTGCTTTGGTCTGTGTGCAAGTAACTCTTAAACCTGGTGAGACGATTGCACTTCGATTTGCTCAAGTGATGGATCACAGCAAAATCTTATTGGATGGTTGGGAAAGTGAAAAAGCTTATGCCCGTTACTTTGATGCTCAATCGCGAGCGCAATCTATTCTCAACCAGACTTTACCGAGACTGAGCGAGATCGAACAAAACATTATCAGCCAACAGCTCGAGTTCCTTGATAATGCCAGCCAAACCTTTGTTGATAATGACAGTGCGCTTCGTTTCGCCACCATGGCGATGAACAGCTTGTCCTTCCTAGCGGAATCTACGGTATGGGATAAGGAAAACGTACTTCTGGTGAAAGAGTGTGTTGATTACCCATTTTTTAACTCACTGGATGTGTATTTCTACGGTTCATTTTCTCTGCTCTATCTGCTTCCAGAGCTTGATGGCTGCGTAATGAAACACTTTGCCAAAGCTATCTTAAACAGTGACGAAAAGCTGCGACGCTACTGGGAATATGAAGATAAGCCTTATGCAGAGCTGGTGGACGAGAAATATCAGGGAAGCAGAGCTGAACGTGGGGCGGTCATTCACGATCTGGGCAGTCCTTTTGATATTGAGCCAGACGCTTACAGTTGGCATAACGTCAAAGAGTGGAAAGACTTAGCGCCTAAATTCATTCTGATGGTGTATCGCCACTGGCAAAAAACGGGCAACCGAGAAGTGGTTGAAAGTTGTTGGTCATCCGTGAAAGAGAGTATCGATTATCTGACCAATCTTATTGAAGATGGAGATACTCTGCCTTTGACCCGCGGCACTGATGACACCTTTGACAATCTTGCTTCTCATGGTGTTTCAATCTACTGTGGTGGCTTATGGGTAGCAGGGTTGCGTGCCGCGAGTGAACTGGCTTTGTTAGTTGGTGAGAAAGAGCTGGCTCAGGGGTATACACAACGTTCTAAGGAAGCTCTTGAAACATTAGAGCGCGGGCTTTGGGATGAGCAAAAAGGCTACTACCATTTCTTCATTACACCAATACAGGCTAAGCATTTAACTGGAAACGGGTTTGAATCACTTGAAAAACTTGGCTTAACGCTGACGGGTAATACTGTACATGATGCTAGCTTGGTCAACGCTTATTTAGATGCTTACGACGTAGACAGTAGTGTCAGCAAGCGCGACCAACGTTTGGCTAAGAAACAACGACTGATCGACCTAGCGCCGCAAGCATTCAGTGCTGAGTTTGCCAAATTAGAAGCGGATTCCGACAACAGTTTTGGTGACGCACTATTGGCGGACAGCTATCTGAAACAGGTCGATTTACCGGGCTTGTTTGATTCATCGCGCATTGAACGTACGCTAGATTTTATCTATCAAACCAACTTTGTTAGCAACAGCCCTAAATTGGGGGTTGCGAATATGACGCTGGCAGATGGTAGACCTCACGATGCGTTTCAGGCGCAAGATGTTTGGATTGGCGTTCAGTTTAGTGTTGCGACTGCACTGCGTCTTGCGGGTAAACAAGAGCAAGCAGAATGTTTGATGGACACGGTATATCAGGCACTTTACAGCATGGCAAAAATTCCTTTTGCAGCTCCAGAAGGGTTTAACTGCTCTGTTACTGTAAGCGGCAAAGACATTGCACAACGCTTTGACCTGAAGTCAGAGGTGGCGAGTGAGTTGTTACTGCAATTACAGAAGGTTGGCCACTTGTTTGCTGATGGTCGGGTGAATCCTGAGCTGACTCAAAATATTGAGGAGTTTGCGCTGAGTTTGTCCAAACTACCGTCAAACGTCGACTATCGTGATCTCCACACTTGGTTGTTGAGTACCGGTTTGAAATACACAGCCGGACGTTATTTCCGTCCTGGAATGATCTACGCCTATCTCTATAGATAGAGTGATTAGGTAGTTCAAAGGTAGAATCTGTGGGATTGAGTGTAAAAGCCAATCCCACCTTATGCTTCATATACTTATAAAAAAGAACGAGGGGGTAAGTCTTATGACCAACAAAAAGAATAAAGCTCCAACTGTTTATGATGTAGCAAAATTGGCGGGTGTATCACCCAGCACCGTTTCACGCTTTTTGAACCGAACGACCTTTGTTGCGGAAGAGAAGAGTCATAAGATCGAACAAGCCATCACTACTCTTGGCTACAAGCCAAACTTCCAGATGCAGCAGGATAAAAGTCGCCGTTCTATGACGATTGGTGTCCTGGTACAGCATCCTGACAGCCCGTACACCAGTAGCATTCTCAATGATATGGAACGAGTCCTGTTGGCACAGGGCTATTCTTTAGTTCTGGCAACCGGACATTGGCAGAACAAGCTGGAGATGAATGCGCTTGAGTACTTAATGAAGTGTTCAGTTGACGGTCTCATCATCGTGACTGGTAGCCTAAGTGAACACATGATTTTGAAAACCGCGGAATCAATCCCTGTGGTAGCTGTGGGCTACAACATCGAGGGAGAAAACATCCGTTCACTCAATTTGGACAACGTGATGGGTGGCTATATTGCTACTTTGCACTTGTTACAACTCGGTCATATGAACATCGTTCATATTAAAGGGCTAGAGAGTCAACCAGACTCAAGAGCTCGTCTTAAAGGCTATAAAAAAGCTTTGCTTGAATCGAATATCAAACCTAATCCTAAGCTGATTAAGCAGGGCGATTTTAGATCAGAAACCGGCTATCAAATGACTGTGGAATTAATCGAATCAAAAGTGCATTTCTCAGCACTGTTTGCAGCCAATGATCTAACGGCTTATGGCGCGATCAAAGCGCTGACTGACCATGGTTATAAAGTACCAGAAGATGTCTCGGTGATTGGGTTTGATGATTTACCCGTTTCACAATATTTCACACCGGCATTGACCACCTTGCGCCAGCCAATAGAAGAAATTGGTGCTTTATGTGCGAGATCTATGCTGAATTTGCTTTCCGGAGAGCGACACGAAGTGAGATTACCTCCGATTGATCTTATCGTTCGTCAGTCTACCAAGTCGATTTATCGATGAGATTTTCTTGAAACAGATTCATACGCTCAGAGGCAAGTGTTAGTAGTATCACGAAGGTAAAAATAGGCATTTTTAGAGCATTTTTTTTGTGCACAGACATCAAATTATTCGCTATGAAATCGCTTACTTTCACAGTGTTGTAATTCATATGTCTAGGAGTAACTATGCACAAATTCAAACTCTCACTGGCAACCATACTGATTCTTTCATCGTGTTCTGTTTATGCAAATGAGCAGCTTATTAACGGTAAATTTGACGGTAGTATGGATGGCTGGTGGAATGCTGGTGCAGATGTAAAAATCAATAATGGCGAAGCGTGCGTCGAAATTAGAAACCCGGGTGAAAACTCGTGGAATGTAATTTTAGGCCAAGGCGGCATTGGTTTAGCCAATAACGCAGACTATCAGGTTTCATTTGATGCGTATGCAACCGTGAATACTCAGATGAGAACCCTTATTCAGCATGAAGGTCCTCCTTATACCAATTATTTTGTTGATGAGACAAAAGTCTCACCGAAGAAGAAGAGTTATAAGTTTAGGTTCAATCATGCTGTTGAAAGCGATGTTAAAACTGAGTTCCAGTTCCAAATGGGAGCACAGAAAAAGGGAAAAGTATGCGTCAGCAACGTTTCAGTCGTGGGTGAGAAATATGTTGAAAACCTTAAAATAAACTCTGTTCGCGCCAACCAAGTTGGTTATCTTCCTCAAGCCGATAAGTTTGTATTTGTCGCTAATGAATCTAAAGAGCCCTTAAAGTGGGTGTTAACCAACAGCAGTAATATCAATATCGATATGGGTAGCACGGAAGTTTTTGGTCTAAATAAGGCTTCAGGTGAGTTTATCCACCGTATTGACTTATCAAACTACAAATCGGATATGAGTGGTTTGAAAGTGAAAGTTGGCGAAGACGAGAGCTTCCCATTCAGCATCAACAAACATATCTACAACCAGTTGAAGTACGATGCGTTGTCTTATTTCTATCAAAACCGCAGTGGTATCGATATCGATAAAGCCTTAGTACAGCGTGACGATTTGGCGCGTCCGGGCGGCCATATGAGCGATGTGGTTACCTGTTTTGATAAGACGGACAGCTGGGGCAATAAATGGCCAGGTTGTGATTTTTCGGTTGATGTAACCGGTGGCTGGTATGACGCAGGTGACCACGGTAAGTACACAGTGAACAGCGGTATCTCAACCTGGACTCTGTTGAACCTGTTTGAAAGAGGTAAATGGTTAGATAACGCACCTATTCCTTTTGCCGAAGGGAAGGTGAAAATCCCTGAAGCTGGAAACGGTGTGAATCCTTTGCTCTCTGAAGCCCGTTGGAATATCGAGTTCATGTTAGCGATGCAGATCCAAAGTGACAAACCCGTCACAGTTCCTGTTGGCGACCAGTCTGGGGATAAAACACTTAAACTGACTAAGATTGACGCAAAAGGTATGGCTTTTCATAAAGTCGCTGATGAAGCTTGGACAGGGATGCCATTGCCACCGCATATGGACACCCAGAAGCGATATGTGGGTTACCCAACGACAGCGGCAACGTTGAACTTGTCTGCGATTGGTGCTCAATGTGCCCGAATTTGGAAAGAGATTGATCCTAATTTTTCGAAAAGCTGTTTGAATGCAGCGCAAAAAGCTTGGGAAGCTGCGAGCAAAAATCCTTATATTCTTGCCTATGATAACTTCACTGGATCAGGTCCTTATGATGATAAAGAGCTTTCAGACGAGTTCTACTGGGCTGCAAGTGAACTTTATATCACCACAGGTGATAGCAAGTACCTTAAAGCACTGAAAGCTTCTCCTCATTATCTAGAGACACCAAAAGGCAACATTGAAGCTGATGGTGAAATGTTCTGGGGGTACACAGCGCCTTTAGCGACGATAAGCTTGGCGGTAGTTCCTAACGGACTGGGTGACGATCAGATTAAAGTAGCAAGAAACAACCTAATCGCCACCTCTGATAACTTTGTGGGTCAGATTGAGAATGAGGGCTACCACATTCCTTACACGGTAGAAGAGTACCCATGGGGCTCGAACTCAAGTTTTTTAAACCGAGCTATCTTCTTAATTTATGCGAATGATTTCACTGGCGATATTAAGTATGTGAAAGCGGCTGCAAATGCGATGGATTACTTACTTGGCGCTAACCCAATGAACATCTCTTACATCACGGGTTACGGTTCCAATGCAGCTAAGAGCCCTCATCACCGTTTTTGGGCGCATGCCGCTGATGAAAACTCACCAGCTCCCGCACCAGGTGCGCTAGTGGGTGGACCAAACTCAACAAGTTACAGCGATCCTGTGGCTGCTCCAATGAAGGGGCTGTGTGTGGCCCAAACCTGCTATAGAGACAGCATTAATGCGTGGTCGTTCAATGAGATCACGATTAACTGGAATGCTCCTTTAGTTTGGGTTGCTACTACTTTGGATGAGGGGCAATTGAATTAATAAACTGTAATAATATCAATAGATCGCCTTACGTTTTCTTTTGGGAAGTCCAAAGTAAGGTGATCTTTGTTGACCACTACAACCACTACATAAAAACGCTAGGTTCGATTGCCAAAACCTAGCGTTATACATAACTATAGAACTTTCTTGGGGAAAGAGGGCAGGTCAGAGCAGTTGAATGTGTTGGAATCCGCGAGGAAGCTTAATAAGCTTTTTCACTATAGAATTTGTTTTTTGTTTATAAAAATTACGAGCTTCGATATGTAATATATCAGTTATCACGAATTAATCTTACTGATTATGTTAGCTTTTACTCCTTATTGATCGATGGATATAGTTAATTTGGCCATACACACTCTTCAAGAACGGCATCGGTTTTTGGAAATGCTTGCCTTGTGGCAAGGCTATATTCGCAACAAAGATCTGGTCGATCAATTTTCGATTACCCGTCAACAAGCCTATCAGGATATTCGAGCCTACCAAAAAGATTATCCTGAACGATTAAAGAAGATGGCTTCAGGTCCTTATCAATTTAGCACTCAATATCTATCCGAAGCCCCCAAAAACTCACTAGAGCGTTATTTACAGTGGTTAAGCTCAGGTCAGTTTTATGCGCCTCAGTCATCAATTAATACCGCGCTGGGTGAATACTGCTCAGTTCCACAGCGCTATGTTGCGCCACAGGTTATTGCAGCGTTAACGGAGGCGATTCGCCAGCAAAAACGTGTTGAGCTTGGGTATGTTTCATTGTCCAATCCCGAATGGGAGGGAAGAATTTTTCACCCCCATACCTTTGTCAAAACTGGTTTACGTTGGCATGTCCGTGGTTACTGTGAAAAATCACAGGACTACCGCGATTTGGTCTTAAGTCGCTGCCGTGGTGATGCTGAGTTGCTCGATGCTTCTGAGCATACCAAAGAGGATGATCGGGTTTGGAATACGCAGGTGGATTTAATTTTCGCCCCTGATCCACGTTTAAATGACGAGCAAAAAGAAGTCATCGCCCACGATTACCAAATGGAAAACGGACAACTGCGTATAACCACACGC
Source organism: Vibrio fluvialis (assembly GCF_900460245.1). Lineage (NCBI taxonomy): Bacteria > Pseudomonadati > Pseudomonadota > Gammaproteobacteria > Vibrionales > Vibrionaceae > Vibrio > Vibrio fluvialis. The sequence goes on along the minus strand of NZ_UHIP01000002.1, from coordinate 1,482,956 downwards.
GCCGCATTGGTTGATTACCTGCTCAAAGAGATGCAAGTCAAAACCCACTATCTCGAAGGCACGCCAGAAGCCCAACAACTGATTTTGGTTAATCCACGCGACGTCAAACCTTGGTTATTTGAACGTTAACACTCAGCCAAACCACGCTTAGGCAAAGTTACTTTACCTGAATAAATGCGCAGGATTGAGCTTAGGAAACAGATGCATAAAGTAGATGCATGAACGCTAAGCATGGAGCAAAAAATGGACGATCTCTCACCCTCTGATCTTAAAGTCATCCTGTACTCAAAGCGCGCCAATATGTATTACTTGGAATATTGCCGCGTGATGCAAAAAGATGGCCGCGTGCTCTACTTGACCGAAGCCGACAAAGAAAACCTCTACTTCAATATTCCGATTGCCAACACCACCGTACTCATGCTTGGCAACGGTACTTCAATTACTCAAGCCGCCATGCGCATGCTCACACAGGCTGGCGTATTGGTCGGGTTTTGTGGCGGCGGCGGTACGCCACTGCACATGGCTTGCGAGGTGGAATGGTTCACGCCGCAGAGCGAATACCGCCCGACAGAATACTTACAAGGCTGGCTCTCATTCTGGTTTGATGATGAAAAGCGCTTGGCCGCCGCCAAACAATTTCAAAACGCACGGATTGATTACTTGCAACGCGTTTGGCGATCAGACCGAGAGTTAACGCTTGAGAAATTTAATCTGCAAGATGAAGTAATAAACCAATCCCTTGATACCTTCCACCAACGTACTGAAGCCGCGAGTAAACCAGCCGATCTGCTGCTCACTGAAGCGCACCTGACCAAAGCCCTGTACAAATACGCCGCCAATAACACAGGCAAACAAGGTTTTACGCGCCAGCATCAGCCGGATAAAAAATGCACAGACAAAGCCAACGATTTTCTCAATCACGGCAACTATTTAGCCTACGGGCTTGCGGCAAGCTGCTTGTGGGTGCTTGGTATTCCGCACGGCTTTGCCGTCATGCATGGCAAAACCCGCCGTGGTGCCTTGGTATTTGATGTCGCGGACTTAATCAAAGATGCGATTGTGCTGCCGTGGGCTTTTGTTTGCGCCAAAGAGAACGCCAGCGAACAAGAGTTTCGCCAACAAATTCTGCAAGCCTTTATCGAACACAAAGCGCTCGACTTCATGTTCGACACAGTGAAACACGTCGCACTGCAAGGCAAAGAGGAAGAAGAGCGCGAGGCACACCAATTATGATGGTCACCTTTGTCAGTCAATGCGAGAAAAACGCCCTCAAGAAAACCCGCCGTGTACTCGATGCCTTCGCCAACCGCATTGGTGATAACACTTGGCAAACCCTCATCACCGAAGAAGGGTTACTCACGGTGAAAAAAATGCTTCGCCAAACCGCCAGCCGCAGCACTGCGGTGAGTTGCCACTGGATCCGCTCCCGTTCGCGCAGCCAGTTTTTGTGGGTGGTGGGGAACAAGAAGAAATTTAATGCAGAGGGATATGTGCCAGTAAACAGTACAGAGAAAGACCTGTTGAACAGTGAATTTGAAAATGATTGGAAATATTTACCCCTGATTAAAGCGATAACCGGAATGGCCGCTTTGCTGCACGATTGGGGTAAAGCCTCTTTACTTTTTCAGGAAAAGTTAAATCCAGAAATTAAAAACAAGCATAAAGGTGACCCGCTACGCCATGAGTGGATATCTTGTTTGCTGTTTCAACAATGGATCTCTAATCAAAATCATGAACGTCTTGATGAGGTTTGGCTAAATTCATTGATTGATAAAGGCATTGATGAAACTTGCTTTAACACCAACGTGTTACAAAAAGAGAAGGCACTTGCCGAATTACCGACAGCGACGGCTTTGATCGCTTGGCTGATCGTTTCTCATCACCGCCTGCCTCTACCCAAAGAGAAAGACTTGTGTGATAGACAACGAGAAGTCGATAACTCGTCGCTTTCGGACTTACTTGCCAGAATTACCCCGGCATGGGGTTATGAAAACCGCTTTGATGAGTACAACGCACTGCTGCCGAAATGTTTTGAATTTCCGTTGGGGCTGCTTTCTAATTCCTCGATTTGGCTTGCCGAACTTAAACGTCGTGCCAAGGATCTATTGCATCATCTACCTTTACTCGATCAGGCAATCAATGATGGTAGTTGGCGAGGGATTCTACACCATGCTCGGTTGTGCCTGATGTTAGGTGACCACTATTACTCTTCACAGCCTAATGATCATCAATGGAAAACGTCGATAGATCTGTATGCCAACACCGATCCCAGCACCAAAGCACGTAAACAAAAGCTGGATGAGCACTTAGTGAATGTCGCTAAAGTCGCGGTGAACACAGTGAAGTTATTGCCGTTTTTTGAAACCGAACCGCTCAAAGCCACCGAGCTTGGCGAGCTGGCACCTAAGGCCAACACGCCTAAAGCATTCCGTTGGCAAGACAAAGCGGTACGCAAAATCAATGAGTGGCGTGAACACACGGAAGATAAAAGCCAAGGCTATTTTGTGGTGAACATGGCCAGTACCGGTTGTGGCAAAACCATCGCCAACGCCAAAATTATGCAGGCGTTATCTGAAGAGGGTGAAAGCCTACGATTTATCTTGGCACTGGGTTTGCGCATACTCACTTTGCAAACCGGAGACGAATATAAGGAAAGACTCAAACTGCAAGAGAGCGATTTAGCAGTACTGATTGGCTCTAAAGCCATTTCGGAGTTGCATAAATCGGGTAAGGCGGTTGAAAAAGACGACATTGAACCTGAACAAGCGGATGCTGGTTCTGAGTCTTTGGAGAGTCTTCAAGATGAAAACGATGTTCTGGATTGGCAAGGTGTGCTGCCTGAAGAAGAACTCACGACCGTTTTAACCAAAGAAAAAGACCGAAAACTTCTGTATGCCCCAGTACTGGTTTGCACCATCGATCACATCATGGCCGCGACTGAAACCAAGCGTGGTGGACGCTATATTCTGCCCTGTTTACGTTTAATGTCATCAGACTTGGTGATTGATGAAATTGACGACTTTACCGGCGACGATCTGATTGCGATTGGCCGATTAGTGCATTTGGCAGGCATGCTGGGGCGCAAAGTGATGATTTCCTCGGCCACCATACCGCCGGATTTAGCATTGGGTTTATACAATGCCTATCGTCAAGGATGGAAAGTCTTTGCTGCCAGCCGTGATCGGGTCAGCACTGTTAATTGTGTTTATGTCGATGAATTTAGCGCCGATGTTCAGATGGTGGGCTGCGATGATGCTGATTTAGCTGCTTATGAGGCTTTCCAGCAACGCTTTGTGTCTAAACGCGTAGATAAGCTAAAACAGCAGGTCGCGAAGAGAAAGGCCGATATCATTCCATGTATTAAACAAAACGATCAGCCGCTAGAACAACAGTATTTCGAGATAGTCAAACAAGCTATTTTGGCTAAACACCAGCACCACAACACCTTAGAGCCAGAAAGCCAAAGCAGGGTGTCGTTTGGTGTGGTTCGGGTGGCCAATATTCAACCTTGCGTCGAATTAACCCAATATCTACTCAGTTGTGATTGGCCAGCCGATACCGAGGTGCGCTGCATGGCTTATCACAGCCAGCAGGTGCTGTTGCTGCGCCATGAGCAAGAAAAGCATTTGGATGAAGTACTCAAGCGCAAAGAGAAAACGGGAGAATTACCCGAAGCGTTTGCTCATCCCGTTATTCGTGATCACCTAACGACTTGCCAAGCGAAAAACCTGATTTTTATTTTGGTTGCCACCCCAGTTGAAGAAGTGGGGCGTGATCATGACTTTGACTGGGCGGTGATTGAACCCTCATCTTTTCGTTCGATTATTCAAATGGCAGGTCGGGTGCGCAGGCATCGCGATGGCGAGATTCAGGAGCCCAATATTGGCTTGTTGCAATACAACGTCAAAGGCTTCAGGGGCGGCGCTGAGCGAGTATTTAATCATCCCGGTTATGAAACAGACAGCACCACCCAGCTCGCCACTCATGATTTATCTGAGTTGGTGGATGAAAAGTCGCTACTGCAAGCGGTTAATGCCATTGTCCGTATTCAAAAGCGAGCCGTGCTAGAACCGCGCAACAACTTAGCGGATTTAGAGCACTTTGCCACCGCGAAAACCCTTGGCCCCGATCAAATTGGCAAACCACAGCAAGCCAATACTAGTCGTCAGGATAGATACAGCCGTAATCGTCGCAACAGTGCGCCGCAGTCATGTTGGCACGAGCATCTGCATGGTCATATTCACGGCTACTGGTGGCTTACCGCACTGCCGCAATACTTCAAACGCTTTCGTAAAAGTGAACCTACAGTGCAAATCTATTTAGTCAAAAAAGCGCGTAGTATCGGGTTTTGTTTGCCTGACGAGGAGATGCCTTCAATCGATGAAGTGTTAAATATTAAACACCTGCTGCTTCCACCAATGCAGCAACAGAAGCTCTGGCTACAGCGTGATTACAGCGAGCTAGTCAGTTTATACAGCGCTAGCGCTGAGCAGGAGTTAGCCACCTCAGTGCGCTATGGCGAAATCAGTTTTGTCTACCGTGAAGGTAATCAGCAATACAGCTACAACGACCAACTAGGGTTGGTTAAGGTTAAATAATGGAGGGGAGTCGCGTGTTAGATCCAGCAATAGCTGCCTTTTTTGCGGAGCGTAAAGAAGCATGGCTAAAGAAAAACATCAGTGCAGCAATGTCTGATACAGAAGTATTGGAAAAACAACAGGAGTGTGAGCAAAACTTTCTATTAGACAATTGGTTGCCTGATGCGGCGCGTAGAATAGGTAGTAGGGCGTTAACTACTCATCCAAGTAAATTTAGCCATCCAAGTACAGGTGTTGGAAAAACAAATATTAAGGATGGCACATTTGTATCTCCTGTATTATTTGAAGGAAATCAACGTAATGATGGTTTTGTCAGATCTGGCAATGTGAGATTTGATTTGACTGATTCAGTTGGAGACGCTGGCGCGTTGGCCGCTGAAGATTTTCTTCGCGTTACTCTTTCTGATGGTATGAGTGTTCTTAAACACATCGAGTCTGAAACTAAAGTAGCTAGAGCGCTTTTAACAGTTAAAGGTGTTGACTATGAACAACTCCGGTCAAGCTTCTTAGCTATTAAAAGTACAAGTGAAGGAATATCTACGAACTCAAAAATCAAGCAGGTTTATTTTCCGGTCGCAGATCAGCAGTACCACTTACTTTCTTTATTGACCCATTCAGGGCACTTATTTGAGCTCCGACAACGACTTGATGCCCTTCGATTTAGTAATGAAGCGAACGAGGCAAGAGAGCGTAAGAAAGTAAATCGGTTTCATCCCGTTGGTTACCAAGAAACCTTTGGCCTAACCACGATAGGATTTGGTGGAACTAAACCCGCAAATATAAGTGTGTTAAACAATAAATTTGCAGGTAAAGCACATTTACTAGCCTCTATTCCACCGGAGTTAACACCTCGCGATATTCGTCTGCCGAGAACGGATTTTTTCAAAGAGAGTTTTACCGCTTGGCAAGCCAAAGAGGTGCTTGAAGCGCTGCATCGACTCTTTCAAACCGACTACAACAACGTCAATCTCCGCGATGGCCGTGACTATCGCATTCAGCAATACGTTGATTTGGTGATTGAAAAAATGTGGCAAGTACGCCTGTTTCTTGAAGCGTATTCCGGTGAATTATCGAGTGCGTTGCCTTTGGAGCAAAAAATTTGGCTTTATCCGGAGTTTGCTGATCTGCGTCATCAAGAAGATGAGTGGCTCGATAAAATCACTCGCCACATTGCCCGTGGCTTAATCAACCACTACAGCCGCAGCAAAGTGATCACAAGCCCCATTACTCTGGCTGATCAAGAGCTGTTGGCGATTGAAAAGGTGGTGGCCAGCAATAAGGAGAACTTGCGATGAATGTATTGATTTTACCGCATCTTAAAATTCACAACGCCAATGCACTTTCAAGCCCGTTTACCATTGGCTTTCCGGCCATGACGGCATGGCTAGGCTTTGTACATGCCTTAGAGCGCAAGCTCAGCCAAGCAGGGTTATCCGATCTCATGCTGCATAGTGCTGCTGTAGTGAGCCACAGGTGTGATGTACAGACTCATAAAGGCGAAGGTGACTTTGTTCATTCAATTATCGGTACTGGCAATCCACTTGATAAGGATGGTTCACGCTCGGCATTTATCGAGGAAGCACGCTGTCATTTAGATGTGTCCCTTGTCATTGAGTGGAGTGGCAATGAAGAGCAAGTTCAGCAGCCAGAGTTTACCGAGCAGTTACAAGCAGTGATCGCGACGATGAAAGTCGCAGGGGGCGACGTTCTTTCCATTGGGAAGCCCTCAATTAAATCTGTGATTACGGAACAGGATACTGCTCAAGTCCTACGCCAATTAATGCCAGGTTATGTGCTGATTGAACGCCGCGATTTAATGCTTGAAGCAATGAAACAAGGCGCTGACGCCTTAGATGCGCTGCTGGGTTACCTCACCGTACACCACCATTGTGAGCAGCTTGAAGACCAAAGTGTTGTTTGGCATAGCCAGCGCAAGACGAGTGGCTGGATTGTGCCGATTGCCACTGGATTTCAGGGCATTTCACCATTAGGTACGGCTAAAAATCAGCGCGATCCATCAGTGCCACATCGCTTTGCCGAAAGTGTGGTCACACTGGGTGAATTTGTCATGGCGCACAAAATCAAACATCTCGATGACATCCTTTGGCAATACAACCCTGATTTGGAAAACGGTCTTTACCTTTGTCAGCAAGTTAACGCTATCAACGAACATCAATAAGGAACAACCTCATGGCTAAAAATAACGACACCGCATCAGTACTCGCATTTGAAAAAAAATTAGTCCCATCTGACGGCTACCTCTTTGGATGTCAGTGGGAAACCAAAGCGCAAGCCACTCCATTAGCCTTGCAAGAAAAATCAGTGCGCGGCACCATTTCCAACCGTTTAAAATCCGCAGTGAAAAACGATCCCGCTAAGCTGAATGCGGAAGTTGAAAAAGCAAATTTACAGCGGGTAGATGCCTGTGCCTTGGGGCAGGATCACGATACTTTGAAGCTACATTTCACTCTCAAAGTATTAGGGGGGCTTGCCCAACCTTCTGCGTGTAACAATGCGCTATTCAAACAGAGCTACAGCACTGCGGTTTCAAAGTACATTACCCAATATGGCTGTTTTGAATTGGCGAAACGCTATGCCACCAACCTTGCTAATGCCCGTTTCTTATGGCGCAACCGCGTTGGCGCAGAAGAGATTGAAGTACAAGTCAAGGCATTGAACAAAGAGGCTGAGCAGGCGTGGACTTTTAATGCTAAGCAATTCAGTACTAAACATTTTGATCATAACGATTCACAGATCAATAGTTTGGCCGACAGAATTGCTCAGGCACTGGCCAGCGAAACAGATCATTTGATGTTGCAAATTGACTGCTACGCTAAGGTCGGTAAAGCCCAAGAAGTTTACCCCAGTGAAGAGTTAGTGCTGGATAAAGGCAACAGCAAAACCAAGAAAAGTAAAATCCTGTATGCGGTTAATGAGCATGCTGCGATGCACTCACAAAAAATTGGTAACGCACTGCGTTCCATTGATACTTGGTACCCAGATTACGCATCTGAGGAGCAAAGTGCGGGAGCCATTGCGATTGAACCCTATGGCGCTGTCACCAATTTAGGAAAGGCGTTCCGCACCCCGAAAGATAAGCAAGATTTTTACACTTTCTTTGATAAATGGGCGCGTGGTGAAAGCTTGCCCCGTGAAGAAGATGAGCATTACGTCATGGCGGTATTGGTGCGTGGTGGTGTGTTTGGCGAAAGTGACAAATAGGTGGCAGTGATGAACTACTACCAAGAGATCACGTTATTGCCAGACGCCGACATTGCCTTGGGTTTTCTTTGGCAAAACGTTTTTCAACAAGTGCACATTGCTTTGGTGGAGCACAAAGTGGCCAGCAACCAATCTCTGGTTGCGGTCGGTTTTCCTGATTATCGTCAAGCAAAGTTTCCGCTCGGCGCAAAGCTGCGTCTCTTTGCAAAAGAGCAAGCGACATTGGAAAAGTTAGCTATCCACCGCTGGCTAACTCGGCTAGAAGACTATGTGCACATCAAAGGGATCAAACCCGTACCAAACGATGTAACTTACGTAAGCTTTGTACGCAAGCAGGTGAAATCGCCCGAACGAATAGAACGGGATATGCAGCAAAAAGCCGAACTATGGGCAGCAAAATCTGGCAAACCGCTGGTGGAATGTCTAGCGGATTTGCGACAAAGCAAGCCGACAGCATTGTGCTCTTTGCCGTTTATTTACTTGCATAGCCAGCAAACCAAGCAACGCTCACCAGAAAAAAATAGCAAGTTTCCGCTGTTTATTCAGATGCAGCAGCAAAGTACATCACAAGATGGGGGCTTCGATTGCTATGGTTTGAGTAGCAAAGCGAATGGCCAATCAGCATTGGCTACCGTACCGCACTTTTAAATTGAACGAAAAAGGGTATTTTTTACCCTTTATTTTTGCTATTTAAAAATATGCTTTAAATACAAATGGTTGCAAATGGTGGTTTTTAACAGGGCAAAAATGCATTTTTCATCCTAACTACTTGTTGCAGCATTCTTTTATAGAATTATTTTATTGTTCACTGCCGTACAGGCAGCTTAGAAACCAATAGGGGCTTTTATTTTACCTCGTCAAATGTTCACTGCCGTACAGGCAGCTTAGAAAAAACGTGCTTCTGTGGAACTGGCTCAGATTAAGTTCACTGCCGTACAGGCAGCTTAGAAAACTTTGTTTTTTCCACATATCCATGCGTAGCCGTTCACTGCCGTACAGGCAGCTTAGAAAGCCAGTACCGGACGAAGAAACAATCAATAACAGTTCACTGCCGTACAGGCAGCTTAGAAATTGTATTCGCAAGCGTAGCGCGCCAGTGTTTGGTTCACTGCCGTACAGGCAGCTTAGAAAAAGACGAGGCGTTTCAACTGGTGGCACGACGTGTTCACTGCCGTACAGGCAGCTTAGAAAATATTGATCGGGTTAACCACACATTTTACATCGTTCACTGCCGTACAGGCAGCTTAGAAATATGAAGTCGAACGACGTGAACCGGATTACGAGTTCACTGCCGTACAGGCAGCTTAGAAAAGGCACACCGGAAGATATGGCTGGTGCGATCCGTTCACTGCCGTACAGGCAGCTTAGAAATTTACGGTTCCGTCACGGTTCTGAATTACCACGTTCACTGCCGTACAGGCAGCTTAGAAATTCAATGTCTGCCGCAAAACCGATTTTCGCGAGTTCACTGCCGTACAGGCAGCTTAGAAAAGCCCAACATAACGGTTGCCAAGCGTATCGATGTTCACTGCCGTACAGGCAGCTTAGAAATGACCATTGAATTAAGTTCCGATCGTGTTTAAGTTCACTGCCGTACAGGCAGCTTAGAAATTTTCGTCGCTGGCGACGGACTTGATTCGTTTGTTCACTGCCGTACAGGCAGCTTAGAAACCGCAGGGATAAGGGAGCAAGCCTGCGACCGAGTTCACTGCCGTACAGGCAGCTTAGAAAGTGATGACCAAGCAGGAATAGCCCTTGCTCATGTTCACTGCCGTACAGGCAGCTTAGAAAAAATACCTGCAGGACTACATCAAAACCCAATGGTTCACTGCCGTACAGGCAGCTTAAAAAGCAATCAAAAGAAGTGGTGACGGTGATTGAAAGTTCACTGCCGTACAGGCAGCTTAGAAATGCAGTATGTAATGTTGGGTCGGTTGACTCCGGTTCACTGCCGTAGAGGCAGCTTAGAAATAAACCTGTTTACCTGGTGTTAATGAGTGCCTGTTCACTGCCGTACAGGCAGCTTAGAAAATTCTAAAGCGCACGACAAACGTTCTTAAATCGTTCACTGCCGTACAGGCAGCTTAGCTGTATATGAATTTCTGTTTACTGCCGTACAGGCAGGTTAGAAATTGACGAAGTACTTTACCCCAACTGCCCGCTAGCTCACTGCTACACAGGCAAGGTAGAATTAAAACGGGATTCATGGCAAACGGTCGTGGAAGTTGTATCTTACACAAAAACCTAACGACGTCGATATCAATAGGTTTTTATGTGTATTTATTGGTATATTTAGTGCGTTATTCTGAATTGGTTGCAAGAGACCAACATTAAATTTTTCATAATTGTTTATTGATTTGGTTAAATCATACGTTATTTTCGATAACAACAATGACATTTTAGGTTCGCAAGTATCCAATGATGTTTTATTTCCAGCATTACTATTTCTTACATTGCCACAAAGCATCCTTGTTCATATTACCCAACTAGTGACAGTGTCTCCGTCATTACTTGATACCCAATCTTCTCGCTAGGCGGTGTAGGTTTCCACTATCCAGTTCCAATTGTCGAGCCGTCGCTGCCCAGTTGCCTTGGTTATGATTGAGCGTTTGAACAATGATTTTTTTTTGATACCTATCCGTTGCTTCTTTAAGCCCCATACCTGATTCACTAATCGGCGAAATGTTGGTTGTGTTCATTACAACTGAATTTGAAGACGATGACGTCTCGATATCAAAGTCTGATACTAACAATTCGATGTCCGATGAGTGTGTGCGAGCTTTGGACAATACACCTGCACGCTTGATCATATGCTCCAGCTCTCGCACGTTCCCTGGCCACGAATATTGTTTCAATGCTTGAATAAGATCTGATGAAAAGCGAATACTATTTAGTCCCAATTTGCCTCGTAGCTGTTCTGCGAAGAAACCAGCTAACAATATTACGTCCTCCTCACGTTCACGTAGTGGCGGAACACGAATTGGGAAGACGCTTAAACGATGATACAAATCGGATCTAAAACGTCCTGCCGTAACTTCATCATGCAAAATTCGGTTTGTGGCTGCCACAATACGAGTATTGACACGAATATGCCGATCATCTCCGACTCGTTGAATGTCCCCGTACTGCAAAGCTCGCAACAGTTTTGCTTGTAATTCAAGTGACAGCTCACCAACCTCATCTAAAAATAAAGTACCACCGTCGGCCTGTTCGAATTTACCTTTGCGATTGCTGATTGCGCCAGTGAACGCCCCTTTTATATGTCCAAACAATTCACTTTCTGCTACGGATTCAGGTAGCGCTGCACAATTTAAGTAGACCAATGTTTTATTTGCGCGGTTAGAACGATAGTGGATGGCATTGGCGACCAATTCTTTTCCTACCCCTGTTTCGCCCATGATTAATACAGACAGTTCAGTATCGGCAACGGCATTAATTTGTTGTTGCAATGACTTCATCTCTGGCGATTCACCAATAATGTCGTCATTCAATGTACGTTTTTCAGTATATGATTCTCTCGGCAAGCTAGTTTGTGTTTCCAATTGTTCTAGAAGCAATGCGGTATGAAGCCCGCCAGCGGCCAACGCACTGATAAAACGTAGCTCATGATTTAGAAGTGAATCAAACTGGAAGGGATCAAAAGCATCAATGGTGATTGCGCCAATGAGATGATCGTCTATTAACAAGGGTAACCCGATACATGAATGGATGTGTAATTTGTCATCATGATTAGGGATCAAGCCGTCGTAGGGATCGGGTAAGTTACTATCTGATGGAAAACGCACAATATCGCCCGCGCGGGCAATCGCTTCTAATCTTGGATGTTCATTGATAGAGAAACGGCGGCCCAATACTTCTTTTGCTAAACCGTTGATGGCTAGTGGTTTAAAATGTTGATCTTCATAAAGAAGTAGAGCAGAAGAATCGCATTTTAAGACTTCTCGTATTGTGGTGAGCAAGGTGTCAAAGCGAGCTTGTCGAGTAAGAGCTGAATTCAGATCTTGTGTAATGTGAAGCCATTGGGCGATTAGTGTAGTCATATTGAATACCTATGATTGTCAATATGACAATTGTAATGTCGTAATGACAGCTGTCAACATTGTCATAGTGACACTAATTATGTGAAGTATTATTTTTAAAGTATTGATAATTAAAGAAATATTGTTATTGGCATGCCTTGTGCATTATCTAATGTATCAGAGATAAATTAACTTAAATTCACGTTAAGGTAGTGACAATGACAATTCATGTTAAAAACAATATTCACTGGGTAGGTCAACGCGATTGGGAAGTGCAAGATTTTCATGGTACAGAATACAAAATGACTAAAGGTACAAGCTACAACAGCTACCTTATTAGAGAAGAAAAAACGGTATTAATTGATACCGTTGATCATCGATTCAGTCATCAATTTCTTCAAAATCTTGAGATGGAAATTGATCTTAAGTCCATTGATTTTATCGTTGTAAACCATGCGGAAGAAGATCACTCAGGTGCCTTATCTGCATTAATGGAGAAAATTCCTAACACCCCCATTTATTGTACTGAAGCCGCAATAGATTCAATTGTTGGACATCACCATCATCCTGAGTGGAATTTCAAAACGGTAAAAACGGGTGACAGCATTGATATTGGTAACGGAAAACAACTCGTTTTTGTTGAGGCGCCCATGCTTCACTGGCCTGACAGTATGATGACTTATCTGACGGGGGACGCGGTGTTATTTAGTAATGATGCATTCGGCCAACATTATTGTGATGAACGATTATTCAATGATGAAGTCGATCAAAATGAGTTGATGGATCAGTGTTTACGTTATTACTCCAATATCTTGACACCGTTTAGCAGCTTAGTAACTGCAAAGATTAAAGAGGTACTCAGTTTTAATCTGCCTGTCGATATGATTGCTACATCACATGGTATTGTGTGGAGAGATAATCCTGCTCAAATTATTGAGCAATATTTAGAATGGGCGGACAACTATCAAGAGGATCGCATTACGATTTTCTACGATTCGATGTCAAATAATACTCGAATGATGGCGGATGCGATTGCACAGGGTATTCATGATGTTGATTCTGGCGTTGCCGTTAAGGTTTTCAACGTCTCTAAGCATGATAAGAATGAAATTCTAGCTAACGTCTTCCGCTCTAAAGGTATTTTGGTCGGGTCTTCAACCATGAACAACGTCATGATGCCAAAAGTGGCAGGTATGCTAGAGGAAATCACGGGGCTTCGTTTTAAAGCGAAAAAAGCTGCCGCTTTTGGTAGTTACGGTTGGAATGGCGGTGCAGTTGATCGTATACATGCACGGTTAACCGATGCAGGATTCGAAACTGCGATAAGTTTGAAAACTAAATGGCGACCAGATGGAAAAGCAATGCGCGAATGTCGTGAACATGGTCAGGCGATTGCTAAATTATGGGTCAACAACTCACTATCAAGATCTACAAAAGTACATTCGACAGCTCTCGAACCCGCATCTCAGGCTCCTCAAGTGAATCCGCGAAAAGTCGAAGAAGTTCAGCTTGGTGTCCAACAGGAACAGCTACACCCGGAAGGGTGTCAATGCATGATATGCACAGTATGTAACTGGGTATATGATCCTTCACTCGGTGAGCCAAACCAAGGTGTTGAGCCAGGAACAGTATGGTCTGACATACCCGATTACTTCCTATGTCCAGAATGTCACTTGGGCAAAGATGTCTTTGTTGAACATAAAGCGTAAGGAGGCAGTATGCAGACACCTATAGTAATCATTGGTAGTGGTTTTGCTGCTTACCAGCTAGTTAAAACAGTGCGTCGAGTGGACGCACATATTCCAATTCAGGTTTTTACTGCTGAAGATGGTACCGAATACAACAAGCCAGATTTGAGTCATGTCTTTAGTCGAAAACAAACAGCCTTGGATTTAGTTGTCAAATCTGGTGACGTGTTTGCAAAAGAGCATAACATCGAGCTGTTTGCAAACACCAAGGTTGAAAAGGTGGATGTTGACGCGCAGCAGGTGACTGCAAATGGGCAAGTTTACCCCTATGGAAAGCTGGTGTTTGCTACGGGAGCCAAAGCATTCGTACCATCAATGAATGGTGATGGAGTAAGAGACGTATTGACGTTGAACTCGTTACAAGAGTACCAGGCGGCTGAGACACAGATTAGCCGAGCAAAGCGGGTTTTGATAATCGGTGGCGGGTTAATTGGTGTTGAAATCGCTATGGATCTTGCAACCAGTGGTAAAAACGTAACAGTTATCGAGCCAAATACACGCTTATTGGCAAACTTAATCCCTGAGTTCATAGCATTGCCAATAGAAAGACAGCTTAAGCAGCAAGGCGTTCAACTGGCGTTAGAAACTAGCGTCCTCGCTGTAGACCGTTCAGAAAATGGCTCAACGGCAACATTAAGCTCTGGGCGCACAGTTGAAACCGATATCGTGATATCAGCGGCTGGCTTGTGTGCCAATACACAGTTGGCTAAAGAAGCGGCTATTAGAGTTAACAAAGGGATTGTCGTCGATAGTTGTTTGCAGACTTCAATTCGTAATGTCTTTGCGTTGGGAGATTGCGCAGAAATCCAAGAGCGAATGATGCCATACCTACAACCCATTGTGCTAAGCGCCAACGTACTAGGCAAACAACTATTGGGGCAAGACGCCGAGCTGGTGTTACCTCCCATGATGGTCAAGGTCAAAACACCTAGTTACCCAATTCAACTCGCGGGGACCGTAAACGGTGTTGAGAATTGGGAGGTGAGTATCTCTGCCCCTGGTATTGTGGCGAAAGCGAAAGATGATAACGGTCATCTCGTTGGTTTTGTCGTTACGAGCGAACAAGTCACGCAGGCATTCCCACTGCTTCGCGAATTGTCAAAATCATCTGGTCGATAGAAACATCGTTCAATAAAAGTTAAACAAAGAGGGTATTATGTCGCACCTACGTATTCCAAAAGAATGGACGATTCAACGCTCAACACCATTCTTCACAAATGATAATGTGCCGAAAGCGTTACTATCTCACCATAACACAGCGGAAGGTGTGTTCGGTCAATTGTGTGTGATGGAGGGACAAGTGACTTACTATGGCTTTACCGATGCGAATGCCACAGAACCTGAAGTGGTTGTTGTCATTAATGCGGGCCAATTTGCGACAAGTCCACCGCAATATTGGCATCGTATTGAGTTGAGTGATGATGCCCAATTCAATATTAATTTTTGGTCCAATTCAAATAAAACCAATCAGCCAATGTATCAGTCACAGCTTAAATAGTTTTATCTATATATCTTGGGGCAACATTAGTTGCCTCAAATGAAAATAAATATCTATGATTAGTCTTAAAATAAGGAAAATTGATGCGTTCACTATTTATTCGCATGCGATTTGTGCATTGGTTAGGTGTTATTATTCTTGTAATGAATGCATTATTTCTTACTGAAAATATTACTTCTCAGATACTTCAAGGCATCGTTGTTATTTTTTTAATTATACACGATATAGATGAAAAAATTTGGGGCGTTGATTCTCTAAAGAATGTAACTATGTATATGAAAAACTTTGAAAGGAAAGATTTATCAACACCATGCAACGTTAACAGCCAATATAACAGTGAAATTACGAATGTGTTGAATGTAATCAACACATTCAGACGCAATGTTAAGTTGGCGCTTGAAGAAATACAGCAACAAGCGATGGCGTCAGATGAGATTTCTACGCAATTGAAATATAAATCGACAAATATCTCGGATCGAATTTTAAGGCAGGATGCTAGTGTGAGTTCGCTAAATGAACAGCTTGAAAAGCTTGATAACACTTCAATCGCTCTTAAAGTGAAGGCTGAAGAAACCCAGATGCAAGTAAAGAGTACACACGCGAAGCTTGAGCATTCTGTTGGGATGATGGACAACCTTGTCCAAGGCCTCGATCAATACTTAGAAAGTAACCACCAGTTACAGAAGAGTTTCAATCAGCTTTCCGCGCAAACACTATCGATAGAAAATGTCGTTTCAGTTATTGCAAAATTAGCTGACCAAACGAATTTACTAGCATTGAATGCTGCAATTGAAGCGGCCCGTGCTGGAAATCAAGGTCGAGGTTTTGCGGTTGTAGCAGATGAAGTCAGAAGATTGGCGCAATCAACGCAAGAGAGCTTGCATGAAATTAACTCGATAGTTTCTGAGATATCAACGACTGTAAAAATGGCTGGAGCGCAAATGTCGTCGCAAACTTCGACGATAACTCTTCTATCTGAAAATACGATTAAAAGCCAAACTGAAATTCGCATCGCCAATGAAAGCATTGGATCTGTACTGTCATTTATTGAACATAATGAAAGCGAACAAGAAGTTAACATTCATACGGTAAGTCAACTAGTTGGTGAAGCAAATGCTAAAGTTGATGAGTTGAAACAATTGTCTAGTTCGAACGCTATTGACTGTGAGGCCCTTATAAAACAGGGTATTAATTTAACAAAGGTAACAGAAAATGTTGTTGAAAAACTGAGTATGTTCAAAACTGCTTGAGTGAAATTGGTTGGTTTTAAACTATTAAATCAACCAACCATTTCATAGGAAATAAATCTATTAATCGTTTAATTTATTGTTTTAAGTTGTATAAGAATTCAATTAGATCTGACTGTGTGACCATTCCGATTAATTGGTTATGGTCATTTGTAATCGGTATATGGTGAAACCCCGAGGTCAAATATGGAATAAGACGAGCTACATGTTGATCTTCATGCATAGAAATCGGATTTCTTTTCATATATTGGCCAATAGTCTTAGACGTTTTTTTCTTCGCTAAGAGGTATAAACCTACGAATGAATTTATTTTTCTTTTTTCGACATAAAGTAAAAAATCGACTAATGAAAAAATACCTACAATTTCCTTATCGGAGTTTATAATAGGAATTGCGCTAAATTTATTTTTTTGAAGTGTGTTGAGACCTTCGTAGACTGAATCATGTTCTGTGAGTGCCAGAATGTTTTCTGTCATTACATGTTTGCAGGTCAATTTTTGACTTTTGTGCTCTAAAGCGAGCAGGTGGGTTTGTTTAAAAATTTCGTCGAGCGTTTTTTCATCAATGTCTAACCATTCATTTCTCGTTTCCAAAACTTCATGTAATTCATCAAAGTAGAGTGATGACTTTTCATGCGCAGACTTTGAGTTCATTGATGACTTTTCAGTTGTGTTCGAAGATCTCATAGTGATCCATCTACGATACGTGATACCAGATAAGGCTAGGGGAAGCACGTTCAATAAAACGGGATCGAGTAAGAAGTTGAGATCTGGTTGAGATGTATTACTCAGCACAGGGACAAGCGCAGTTGCTACGCCTGGTGGGTGAACACATTTTAGTACAATCATAATGATGATAGTGCTGGTTATTGATAGTGTTATCAAGACTATGACATTATCGAATGCCGTCGATAAACCAATACCCACCAACGCCGCCGTGAAATGTCCACCGATCAAGGGCCATGTTTTTCCCATTGGACTGCTAGGTATCACAAAAATGATCGTGACGGAAGCCCCTATTGATGCAATCAACAAAGGGGTTGCGGAAGTGGTATGCCCGTAGTTTGCAAGTACCGCAATGATAGCTGATGTAAGGAGCACAGGTATTGCAATGTATGAAAGGTTGAGTAAGCGGTCAAAATGCGACATAGGAATCAAAGTAAAAGTTAAAAACGGAATTCTATTCGATTATTAAATGTTAATAAAGCGTTTACATTTTAATAATTATAATTTAAAAGAACATGAGTTACTTAATATTTATATAAAATAATATTGATTTCCAAATGAAATTATCGTATGAGATTTATATATATGGAATGTTATTTTTCAATATTGTCATAATCATTTGGTGGTAAATTTAAAATAATTGTATTTTACGACTAAGAGGTTAGGTATCTTTAGAGTAGAATAATAGTGTTATGAAAGGAGATAACTGATATGAACGTAAACAGCATTACTCTGTGTGATATTATAAAAAACATTCCAGGTTCAATGAAAATATTAAAGTCGAACAACATCAATGCTTATATAAACTTAAGAAAAACATTAAATGAAATTTTAGTAATCGATGATATTGCTAAGTATTCTGACATGATTGATAAATTAAATAACTTGAGTCGAGACAATAAAGAGTTGCTGAAATTTTGTGATATCCCTCATCAAGAGTTGATAAAATATATCATTGCTAACTTTCACATAAAACACAGAGACCAGTTGAATCAAGCGATAGAGTTAGCAAAACGTGTTGAAACAGCACACTATGACCATCCTCAATGTCCTATTGGTTTGAGCGAATGCTTAGAAGGGATTGCGAATGATCTATGCAGTCATATGGAGAAAGAAGAACAAATCTTGTTTCCGATGATCAGTCAAGGGATCTATCCTGATGGTCCTATTTTCGTCATGGAGCAAGACCATGATGATCATATTCAGGCATTGAGTGAATTAATGACTTTGGTGAACTATTTAGAAGTTCATGAAGATGCATGTCAGTCATGGATAAAACTATATTCATTGTTAGAACAATTTGAAAGTGATATTCTCACGCATATTGCATTAGAAAACAATATATTATTCAAACATTAATTAACACCGAAAATTAATTTCTGCTTAATCTACATGTTTAGGCAGAAATATCTAATTATTCGAACCTAATTTTTTCTTGATGTACCCAAACTGCTGCTTCAACTCGAGAGCGTAATTGTAATTTTTTCAAGATGCTTTTTACATGAACTTTTACTGTGCTTTCGGAGATAAAAAGTTTATTGGCAATCATTTTGTTGGATAAACCAATAGCAATGTTTTTCAGAATATCTTGTTCCCGAGTACTAAGAACATCAATAGTTACATTGGTTAGTTTTTCTTGCTTCTTTTCTCTTAGATTCCCTACTAAAATAGATGTTAACTCTGGGCTAATGACTGTTTTTCCTAGACATGCATTTTCAATGGAGGCTAGTAGTTCTTCTGGTTCCATATCTTTTAAAAGATACCCGTCTGCACCTAATTTAATTGCCTTAGACACATCTTCATCGTAATTTGAAACGGTAAAAATAATAATCTTGCTTGTGATGTGTTTATCTCGAAGTAATTTTAACGTTTTCAATCCATCTAACTCTGGCATATTGATATCTAATAGGATTAAGTCTGGTTCGTAGTCAATTGCATACTCCACCCCTTGAAGTCCATTACTTGCTTCTGCAACAACGGTTAGGTGTTTTCTAGTATTAAGTAATTGCTTAATACCACTTCTCAACATTGGGTGATCATCGATCAAAAGTATTGTGGATGCATCAGCATTGGTAAATGTGAGTTCTTTAATCATATTATACTCGTGAATATATAGGAAAAGTTAGATAGAATTCAGTTCCTTTGCCAGGAGAGGAGATGATATCCCATTTTCCTGATAGAGACTGTGCTCTGTCACCAATAATTTTTAGGCCATAACGAGAGTTTTCTTGTGAAGTAGAGAATCCACAACCATCGTCGAGAATAATTAAGGAGACGTCATTACCTTTCATTGATAAATCTAGCGTTACATCTGAAGCGTGTGCATGTTTATAAATATTATTTAATAGCTCACGAATGATTTGAATTAAATGTATTGAATGATGAGCGGATATTTTATTGGCTGGAATTTCATAATTTAAATTTATTTTCGTTCCTATTTTTTGGTTATATTCCTTAACCGTGTTTTCTAGTGCAGGTAAAAAACCTAGTCCATCTAACTTCAACCTAAAGGTAGTCAAAAGTTCTCTAAGTTGACAATAAGCAACATTTACTTCTTCTCGCATTTCCCCAATTATCGATATCTGTTCTTCATCTAAGTGTGATAAATCCATTTGTAAAATACTCAATTTAATCTTGAGACAAGATAGGGACTGAGCGATTGAATCATGCAGTTCGCGTGCAATTGTATTTCTCTCTTTTAATATTAATAACTGCTGATCTTGTTGAACTTTATAGAAAACAGAAAGCGATTGCGTTAATAGTTCTGAAAATGCAATTATTAATTGCTCATTTTCTGTATTTAAAGGGGATTTACTATTGTTAGAGATGACGATTCTTCCATAATCATGACTAGAATCCTTTAGTTTTATAGTTATCTCTGATAGATTTGCTATAAACACTTTTTTCTTATCAAAACAAAGGTTGCAACTTATGTTTTTACAAAATTCAGGCCTACTTAATGAGCCAAAATCAAATGTTTGAGTGTTATCACTTTCTTGATAATCATTAATTAAAATTGTAACCTTATGTATTCCAGTTAATTCAATTAGCTCTTTAATTAATGGTGCTAACATATCGCAGCTATATTGTTCATTATTAAACTTTTTACATGCTCGATATAAAAAGTCTAAGTATCTATTTTTTCTATTCAGATCTTCTGTTTTATGATACACAATATTTTCTAAATTTATATATGTCTCTTTTAAACTTTCTGACATTAAATTAATGGAGTCACCCAGTTCATTCATTTCATCTTTATGTCTCTGAACGCTAAACTTTTTACTAAAGTCTCCAGATTTAATCGATCTTGATATATCAAGTATTGACATCCAAGGCTTAAATAGCCTTGAGTATAAGTTTCCAATGGCATATATTCCAAATATAATTATCATTATAGAAAATACTTTTTGGATATTTTCTAGAGATTTAATGTTGTTCTCGGTATTAAGCTCTACGTTATAGATCAGGTTATCTATTATTTTTACAAATTCATCAGAGTTTGATCTTATTGATTCATAACTCTGGTTTTCTATCTTTTCCTGAAAGAATGCTAACAAATTTCCATGCTCATCGTTTAAACCACTTTTAATCATGTACTTTATTATGTTTGGATTATTCAGTTTTGTATTTATTTTTATTATATTTTTTGAAGTAATACTTTTATCTGTAGACAAAATAGATTTATAGATGAGCATTCTTATCGAACCAATTTGATTAACGATGTGCGTTCGACCTTGGATATTATCTACCGTTATGAGTGAAATAAACATGCCAGATAGAGATATACTGCAAAGCATTAATATAAAGAATGAAATTTTTTTGGTTATCGATATATTGAAAAAATTCATTATTCCATCTAATAAACTAGTCAGTTATATCTAACAATTTACATTTAATTCATGGTATATGACATACCACTTGTGGGTTACCACTGAATAGTTTTCCAAGCCGTTTGTTTGTGAATTTTTTAATTTACACAATGATATCAATGAGTTACAGGTTTTTGTTGTAACTACAATGAGTAGTATGACTGAGCAGTTCGGTTTTATTAAGAAGATGCTTTTGATCTAAGTCAATAATTTAACTACGTGATTATCACTAAATGTAATGGTTTTCCCAATAACAACGGTGTGAATCATGTCAATAAATATAGATACAAAAGACATGGAGTCGTCTGGTCGAGTAAGTGCGCATTCGATTAAACAATGGTTTCCTGAGGATAGACAGTTTTGGTTATCTCAAGGACAATACATTGCAAAGCGAAACTTATGGATTTCGATTCCCTGCCTACTATTGTCTTTTTGTGTTTGGATGATCTTTAGTGCAGTTGCAGTAAATTTGCCTAAAGTCGGCTTTTCATTTAGTACCGAGCAACTTTTTTTGTTAACCGCATTGCCCTCAGTATCAGGAGCGATTGGTCGTATTCCTTATTCTTTCACAATTTCAATATTTGGCGGTAGACGTTGGACTGCATTCAGTACATTGATGCTTGTTGTACCAATGGTTTGGCTAGGAATCGCCATCAGTAATCCTCATACTTCGTACTCCACTTTCGTCATGATTGCGCTGCTATGTGGACTAGGTGGTGCAAATTTTGCCTCAAGTATGGCAAATATCAGTTTCTTTTATCCAAAGGAAATGCAGGGGAGTGCGCTTGGCTTAAATGGTGGACTTGGCAATCTCGGTGTCAGCGTAATGCAGTTGGTGGTTCCTATTGCTATTTCCGTTCAATGGTTTACTTCGCAATCTGAAGGGCCACATCTACAAAACGCCGCATGGATTTGGGTACCGTTAATTTTACTCTTTAGCCTTATTTCCTGGTTTGGAATGAACGATATAGAAAATGCAAAAGCCTCGTTCAAAGAGCAGGTCAAAGTACTTAAACAAGGACACTTATGGTTAATGAGTTTATTATATCTTTCCGCGTTTGGTTCTTTTATCGGTTTCTCTGCTGGTTTTGCAATGTTGTCTCAAACGCAATTTCCAGAAGTTGAAGTTTTGAAATTTGCCTTTATAGGTCCACTTATTGGTGCTCTTATGCGACCTGTTGGTGGAGCATGGTCAGATAAATTTGGTGGCATAAAAGTAACGTTTTTAAACTTCGTACTCATGGCGTTATTAACCGTTCTTATCTTCTTTACTATTCCATCGGAAAGTACATCAGGTAGTTTTGTTATTTTCCTTATAATTTTTATGGGATTATTTGCTTGCTCGGGTATTGGTAGTGGATCAACATTTCAAATGATAGCAGTTTTATTCCGCCGTATTGTCACGCAACAAGCGAGAATGGCAGGATTGGATGAGGAGACTATCACGCGTAAGACAGGAACGGATACAGCAGCAGCATTAGGATTTATATCTGCTATTGGCGCGTTTGGTGGTTTCTTTATTCCACAGGCATTTGGTCTATCGCTCTCTCTTACAGGCTCAGCCTCAAGTGCTTTAATACTATTCCTATTTTTCTATGTCGTTTGCTCAATCATTACGTGGTTCGTTTATGGACGAAATATAGAGAATGGTTACGCAACGAAAAAATAAGTCACATATTTAATTCGAACTTTCTATCGTAGATATTAACTTAAATTATCAATTAAATATAAATAGTAATTAGTTCCTAAATATAGGAGAAACACTGAATGAGCAAGTTTTTGGATCGATTTCGATACTTTAAACAAGTCGGAGATTCGTTTTCTGGTGATCACGGACAAACACTTAATACAAATCGTGATTGGGAAGATGGATACAGGACGCGTTGGCAGCATGATAAAATTGTGCGCTCTACTCACGGCGTAAACTGCACTGGATCTTGTAGTTGGAAAATTTATGTTAAAAATGGGTTGGTGACATGGGAAACTCAACAAACAGATTATCCTAGAACACGTCCAGATCTTCCTAATCATGAGCCGAGAGGATGTCCGCGAGGGGCGAGTTACTCTTGGTACTTATATAGTGCGAATCGTCTCAAGTACCCAATGGTACGTAAGCCGCTATTAAAGCTTTGGCGTGAAGCAAAACGCCGCTTTGCAGATCCTATCGATGCATGGGAATCTATTGTCACTAACTCTGAATCGACGACTGCTTATAAAACAGCGCGAGGACGAGGCGGATTTGTACGTAGTTCTTGGGCTGAAGTTAACGAAATTATTGCCGCATCTAATATATACACCATAAAAGAACATGGACCAGATCGCGTGGTGGGTTTCTCCCCAATTCCAGCTATGTCTATGGTGTCTTACGCCGCTGGTGCGAGATACTTGTCTCTTATTGGTGGTTCCTGTTTGAGTTTTTATGATTGGTATTGTGATTTACCACCAGCATCTCCGATGACGTGGGGGGAGCAAACAGACGTTCCTGAATCAGCAGATTGGTACAATTCTTCATACATTATTGCTTGGGGTTCTAACATCCCTCAAACCCGCACTCCTGATGCGCACTTCTTTACCGAGGTCCGTTATAAAGGGACGAAAACAGTCGCAATTACACCTGATTACGCTGAAGTTGCAAAACTCTGCGATCATTGGCTTAACCCAAAACAAGGTACGGACAGTGCTGTAGCACTCGCAATGGGTCATGTAATTCTTAAAGAATTTCATGTTAAACGTCAGTCCGAATACTTCCAAAACTACTTGCGGCAATACTCAGATATGCCGATGTTGGTGAAGTTGGAGCCTAGAGCTGACGGTAGCTACAGTGCAGGTCAGTTTTTACGTGCATCAGAGCTAGTGAATAACCTCGGAGAGTCCAACAATCCTGAATGGAAAACCATCGCTATTAACGAAGTCGATGGGGAATTCGTTGCACCTAATGGTTCTGCTGGTTTTCGTTGGGGAGAAAAAGGTAAGTGGAATCTTGAGCAGCTAGCGGGAGATGGCCAGGATAATGTGAAGTTGCAATTAGGGATAAAAGATGCGGATGACACCGTTGATGTTGCTTTCCCCTATTTTGGTGGTTTAGAGCACGAACACTTTACTCATGTGCCACTATCAGACCTCATTAATCGCAAGCTGCCAGCCAAACGTATTACTTTGGAAGACGGAACCGAAACATTTGTCACAACCGTATATGATCTGACACTCGCGAATTATGGTGTAAAACGTGGATTAAGTGATCCGAGTTGTGCAGCAGAGTATTCCGAACTCAAAGCCTATTCTCCTGCATGGGCTGAAAAAATCACAGGAGTTTCAGCCGAAGAGATCATTCGAATTGCAACTGAGTTTGCGGATAATGCAGAGAAAACTCGCGGGCGTTCGATGATTATTGTCGGTGCAGGCTTGAACCACTGGTACCACATGGATATGAACTATCGCGGTTTGATCAACATGTTGATCTTCTGTGGCTGTGTTGGGCAAAGTGGCGGTGGTTGGGCGCATTATGTCGGACAAGAAAAACTTCGTCCTCAGACAGGATGGCAACCTCTAGCGTTTGGATTAGATTGGCAGAAGCCTCCTCGTCATATGAATGGCACATCTTTCTTCTACAACCATTCAAGTCAATGGCGATATGAGAAGTTAAAAGTCGATGAATTATTGTCTCCAGTAGCGGATAAAACGCGCTACAGCGAACACTTGATCGATATGAACGTTAAAGCAGAGCGAATGGGATGGTTACCTTCGTCACCACAACTTAACGTAAACCCGTTGAATATTGCCAAACAGGCACAAAGCTCAGGACAGTCAGCAACTGATTACGTTGTGAATGCGTTGAAAGAAGGCGAGATTCGTTTCGCATCAGAACAACCTGAAAAACACTATCCACGAAATATGTTTATATGGCGTTCGAACTTACTTGGCTCGTCGGGCAAAGGTCACGAATACATGCTCAAATATTTACTCGGAACCGAGCATGGTATTCAAGGTAAAGATCTGGGCGAGTTTAGTGCAACAAAACCGAGTGAAGTGGAATGGAGTGATCAACCAACACAAGGCAAGCTTGACCTCGTTGTGACGCTAGATTTTCGTATGTCGAGCACGTGTTTATTCTCGGATATCGTTCTTCCAACCGCAACGTGGTACGAAAAAGATGATATGAACACGTCGGATATGCATCCATTTATTCATCCTCTATCGGCAGCGGTTGATCCAGCATGGGAAGCAAAGTCTGACTGGGAAATCTACAAAGGCATTACCAAAGCATTTTCGAGTCTTTGTGAAGGCCATTTGGGTAAAGAAACCGATATTGTTACTTTACCTATACAGCATGATTCTCCAGCGGAAATAGCGCAGGCATTTGATGTTAAAGATTGGAAACTTGGCGAATGCGAGTTGATCCCTGGTAAAACTGCGCCACATATTATGGCCGTGGAACGTGATTATCCTAATACCTATGCACGATTCACTTCTCTAGGGCCTCTATTAAGTAGTCAAGGTAATGGTGGTAAAGGAATCAACTGGAATACCGACAGTGAAGTTGAGCTACTTAAAAAACTCAATTATGTCCATCATGAAGGAGCCGCAAAAGGACTCGCCAAAATTGAATCAGCCATTGATGCAGCAGAAGTGATCTTGGCCCTAGCGCCAGAAACGAACGGGCAAGTGGCAGTAAAAGCATGGGATGCATTAAGTGAATTTACAGGGCGCGAGCACCGACACTTGGCCATCAATAAAGAAGAAGAAAAAATTCGCTTTAGAGATATTCAAGCACAACCACGAAAAATCATATCGAGTCCAACATGGTCTGGGTTGGAAGATGAACATGTGTCCTACAACGCTGGTTATACCAATGTCCATGAATTGATACCGTGGCGAACAGTAACAGGGCGTCAACAGTTATATCAAGATCACCAATGGATGAGAGATTTTGGTGAGAGTTTAATTGCTTATCGCCCACCTATTAATACTCGTACTGTTCACGACATTATGGGCAAGAAGGGCAATGGCAACAAAGAGAAAGCGTTGAACTGGATTACGCCACACCAAAAGTGGGGAATTCACTCTACGTACAGCGAAAACTTGCTGATGCTGACATTATCACGTGGTGGCCCAATTGTGTGGATGAGTGAAATAGATGCAAAAGATCTTGGTATTGAAGATAACGACTGGATCGAAGCATTTAACTCGAATGGCTCATTAACGGCGCGGGCTGTGGTCAGTCAACGTGTGCCTGAAGGGATGGTCATGATGTACCACGCACAAGAGCGCCTTGTTAACTTGCCAGGTGGTGAGATTACTGGACAACGAGGTGGGATACATAACTCTGTCACTAGGGTATGTCCAAAACCTACTCATATGATCGGCGGCTATGTGCATCAGGCTTATGGCTTTAACTACTACGGAACAGTAGGTTCGAACAGAGATGAATTTGTTGTTGTTCGTCGAATGAAGGAAGTCAAATGGCTAGATGGCGAAAACAACGACTATACACAAGCACCGAATATGTACAGTGGTTTAGTGGGAGATAAATAAGTATGAAAATTCGTTCACAAGTCGGCATGGTATTGAACCTTGATAAATGCATCGGATGTCATACCTGTTCAGTCACCTGTAAAAACGTTTGGACTAGTCGCGAAGGCATGGAATACGCGTGGTTTAATAATGTCGAGAGTAAACCTGGTACAGGGTATCCAAGTGATTGGGAAAACCAAGATAAGTGGAAGGGAGGATGGATTCGAAATATTAAAGGAAAGCTCGAGCCAAAAATGGGCAATAAAATTGGCGTTATGGCGAAACTGTTCAATAACCCAGATATGCCGACCATAGATGATTACTATGAACCGTTCACTTTTGATTACGAGTATCTCCAAAATGCACCACAAAGTAAGCATCAACCGATTGCTCGTCCTCGTTCTCTGATCACTGGTCAGCGGATGGACAAAGTGGAAAAAGGGCCAAACTGGGAAGAAATTCTGGGGGGAGAATTCTCAAAACGCTCTGCTGATCAGAATTTCAATGACATGCAAAAAGAGATGTATGGTCAGTTTGAAAATACGTTCATGATGTATTTACCTCGTTTATGCGAGCACTGTTTAAATCCAGCTTGTGTGGCGACTTGCCCAAGTGGTGCAATATACAAGCGGGAAGAAGACGGTATCGTATTGATTGACCAAGACAAATGTCGTGGATGGAGGATGTGTTTGACAGGATGCCCATACAAAAAGATTTACTTCAACTGGAAGAGCGGCAAATCGGAAAAATGTATCTTCTGTTACCCAAGAATCGAGTCTGGTCAGCCTACTGTGTGTTCAGAAACCTGTGTAGGGCGTATTCGCTACTTAGGTGTGATTCTATACGATGCAGATAAGATTGAGCAGGCGGCGTCCGCAGAAAGTACGACGGATCTTTACCAAAACCAGCTAGATATATTCTTAGACCCGAATGATCCTGAAGTTATAGAAGAGGCCTTCAAACAAGGTATTACGGAAAATGTACTAGAGGCCGCGCAGAAATCACCTGTGTATAAAATGGCGATTGACTGGAAACTTGCGCTGCCTTTGCATCCAGAGTATCGCACCATGCCAATGGTTTGGTATGTACCACCTTTGTCACCAATTCAGTCTGCGGCAGATGCTGGATATCTGGGTAATAATGGCGTTCTTCCAGACATTGAGAGTTTAAGAATCCCTGTGCAATACCTTGCAAATCTTCTGACTGCGGGAGATACCGCTCCTGTGCTACGAGCATTAAAAAGAATGCTTGCGATGCGGCATTACAAACGCGCTGAAACGGTTGATGGGCAAACAGACATTAGTGCATTGGAACAGGCTGGGTTGACAGCACAACAAGCTGAAGAGATGTATCGCTATTTGGCAATTGCAAATTACGAAGACCGATTTGTCATTCCTTCAAGTCATCGAGAACTGGCGCGTGAAGCCTTTCCTGAAGCTAAAAGTTGTGGATTCAGTTTTGGTAACGGATGCCATGGTGGTGATGATACTCGAATCAATCTATTCAATAGTCAGCGTATCAATTCTATAGACATTACCGCTAAGACGATAGGAGACAAGTAATGGAACTGAAATCTCTCAGATTAATTGCGGCCTTATTGGATTATCCGAACTGTGATACTTGGGATTTTCCACATGAATTGATTGGCATCGTAAAACATTGCGAAGAATTAAATATAGATCAAAAGAAAATACTCGTTAAATTTATTAATAGAATTTTAGATTTGGAGCTAATGGATGCACAATCTAATTATGTTGATTTATTTGATCGAGGACGGTCACTATCTCTTCTCTTATTTGAACATGTCCATGGAGAATCAAGAGATAGAGGTCAAGCAATGATTGATTTGATGAGCCAATATGAAAAAGTTGGGTTGCATCTTAGCGGTGGTGAACTTCCTGACTATTTACCTAGATATCTAGAATATGTGTCTCAATTGAATGAAAAACATGCCAAGGAAGGACTGAAAAATATTGCTCCGATTTTAGCAATTATTACTGAACGGTTAAAACAAAGAGACAGTTACTATTTTGATCTATTTAAAATATTGTTGGAGTTATCGGAAGGGAATGTAGACACTGAAGCTTTGCATCAACAAGTATCTAATGAAGATGAGGACTATACACCAGAAGCCTTAGATGCCATTTGGGAAGAAGAACAAATCCGATTTTTAGGTGAAGAAGGATGCAATTCTGCGTTGCAACATCAGCATCAAAGACGATTTGTAAATAATGTTTCACCGCAGTATTTAAACATTAGTGATATTAATGGAGTTCAGCAATGAGTTTTTTAAATGGTTTCTTTTTTAATATCTATCCCTACATCGCTGGTTCCGTATTCTTGATCGGTAGTTGGATAAGGTATGACTATGGCCAATACACCTGGCGTGCAGGGTCTAGCCAAATTCTAGACAATACCAATATGCGATTAGCTTCGGGGTTATTTCATGTTGGTATCATAGGCATATTTCTCGGGCATTTCTTTGGCATGTTAACGCCTCACTGGGTCTATGAATCATTTCTGTCATTAGCCGCCAAACAGTTAATTGCGATGATCGCTGGTGGCATTTTTGGCATTATGACCATCGTAGGAGGAGCAATGTTACTGAGACGACGTCTGACTAATGTTCGAGTGCGTGCAACATCATCTTTTGCTGACATCCTCATTCTTACACTCCTTGTCATTCAAGCATGCCTAGGTGTCTTGACGATTCCTTTTTCTGCACAACACTTGGATGGCAGTGAAATGATGAAGTTAGTTGGTTGGGCGCAAGATGTCGTGACATTTCAATCTGGTGCAGCAAGCAACTTAGATGGCGTGAGTTTTATATTTCGCATTCATATGATATTAGGAATGACGATATTCCTTATTTTTCCATTCTGTAGATTGGTTCATATTTGGAGCGTCCCATTTGAATACATTTCAAGACGTTACCAAATAGTAAGAAGTAGAAGGTAATACTAGTAAGCGAAGTGAGTACTGCATGCCTTTATTAAGTGCTCACTTTGTTCTGTAACGTATTTTAAAGTAATTTTATTATGGATTTAAAGTTAAAGGAAGATATATGGTTTACCATGTTTCAAGAAAATACATTTTACATAAAATATTAGAGTCATTTTTTATCGCATTTTTCTGGCCTTTTTTGATTTATCTAACTTCACAATTCGCTAACCTTGACATGAGTGAAGAATTAATTTATCAAGTTAAAATATTTTCCATTATTGTATTTTTGATTGCGGTTGTTATTGCTGTAATAAATGTTTACTTTTTAAAAAACACTGTTCTTGTCATAGACAAAAATGGAGTGGTTTATCGAGTAAGAAATAAAGTTTTTAAGTTTCCATGGGCTGATTTATCAAGAATTAAAATTTATAAGTCCAAAAGAAAGATTATAAGTATTGTTCTATTTCCTTACAAAAGTAAGTTGAGAGTATACTGTTTTGATAGGATGGATAAATTTATTAATGATATAGAAAGACATGGGAAAAATAAAGTTCATATTATTTATTAGTTCTTTAATATTTAAAGGTTATAATTTAAAATATATTTTATGAGAGAGTGCGAATGGAAACGTGTGGGAAATATAGGCGGTTTTTCAGAGGAAAAATTACGGACAAGGAAATTTTTGAGGCATGGCAACAGCCTACCCATATGAAGAGACAGGCTTGTTACTCATATATACCTAAAAAATAAAATCAAATATCTCAGAAATTATAAACAATAACTCTATATTCGTTTGTTTCGGATAAGAGCACGTCTTACATTTTTACACATTTTTCCAAGTGAATATATTTCGTCAAATGTAGGCGAAATTCCTCGGTTCAACTGGTGCTGCCAATATGATAATTCTGAATCGACAAGCTCCATTAACTTTTTAGGACAACCGATACAACTATTGTCTGTGCCACATTTAAATGTATCCTCATTGTATAGGGGGAACTCATCTTTAACAGCGTCAATTATCTGCTGCATCGCTGTTATTCTGTCTGGTTTTTTTCTCATAAGATTACCTCTCGAGAAGATATTATCAACAATAAACATACAAATTTCAGTTGCCCTAAAGAGTTAAAAATTGCAAAAAAATCATTAAATTTTTTATATTTTGGTTGGTTAAATACTGGTGTGTTTTATTAAACAAAAAAATATAAGGAATGGCACACAGTGGGTGAATGCGATAAACAGCACTTATCTTTAAGGAACATTGAACACTTATTCGGCTTTTATGTCGTTTGGTTTTGCGTCTAAACCCAGGCTATCTTTTGCCCAAATGACGGCCTGAACCCGGTTCTTCGCGTTGATTTTTTTGAAGAGATTATGCAGATGGGATTTTACGGTATTCAGACTTACGCCAAAATGCTCAGCGATTTCAGGGTTCGTTTGTCCTTTCACTAATAATTTAACGACCTCATGCTCACGTTTGGTCAGCACGGCACCTAGCATTCGGCTGGAGAGCACAGGGATATTGCTGCGAAAATGTAGGATATAGTCCTGAGAGAGTTGCCTGGACAGCCACATTTCACCTTGCATGATTTTATGGGTGCCTTGCAAAATCTTGTCAATATAGTCATCGGCATAAAACACCCCATACAAATTGGGCCACTTGAATAAGTACGCCACGCTGATGTCTCTCGGGCAGTTAATCAGTATTTCTTTGGCGTGTAAGCCTATCTGATATTTGATGTTGTAGTAGTTGTTCTCGAACTCATCCGTAATGTGGGCAAAATCAATAAAAATGTATTTTGCGCAGGTACTTTTCTCGATGCTCAACTGGCTGAAACGTTGTAATTCAACCGACAAAGGAAGGTTTCGCCCCAGAGTTTCTTTGAGCATGGTCGACGTAAGGCTTTCTTCTGAAAAAAGCAGGGCGTTCTGGATGCCTGGATAGTTCATGGGTACCTTTCGATATAGGCAATACGTTGTCTATTACTCTACCGCGATGATTTTGTGTCTCAAGAGGGATGTGGCGAATTGTGATAACCGTCAACGTAGCAATAAAACACTCACCCATGGAAAGAGGGGGCGTCCGTGTTGTCATCGCCTGGTTATGGCATTCACGGCCTTAATCGCACGTTAAACTCGCCCGACACTCCCTTTGAAAGGCGCGGTCCAAATTAGGACAATACTGCGTTAACGATATCTCCATGGCTTTAAGAAGAGCAATGTAGATGTCTTCCGCTTGCTCGTAACTGATAGCGTTGCTGTCGATGGAGAGTATGGTTTCACCCCTCAGAGAGAAATGGTACTGAAGACCATCGAGGCTGAAGGTCGGGGCCAACTGATTCTTTGTGTTCATCGCGAATCTTCACATAGTCGCTGTATACCTTAACTTTAGTATTAGAAATAACAATACGCCACATTATGCTTATCAGCTTCAGGACAAAGAGTGAGAGCAGCCGTCACGTCACGCGGTCTGAAAGCCAGCGGCATGGTGCATTGTTATTGCGAGTAAAAGGGGGTTAAATGAGGGCTTCTTTGGCTCTTACGAACGCGTATGAAACACGATAGCGATTACTACTCACAACTGGCAGCGTTAGTGTGCCATGCATTGCTTCATCTTTTTATGGAAGTCTCCGCGACACCTCGGTTTGTGCCTGTCTCAAAGCGAAACGACATATTGGTTCGTTATCTCAAGCACAAGTTGAACGCGCGGCACGGTCATCAGTTCAAAAAGGACATCAAAGCCATGATTCAGTTAGGGCGCAGCTCTAACGGGAATTTAGAAGCCAAGCTTTTAAGCCTACATGACAGCATGACTATGGCGAACACGACCGATATGGCTAAGTTGCATGCTTTATTGTTGTATCTGAATGAGAGGTTGGGAGTAGAGTCCGAAGTCTTTCTTGAAGGACAAGAACCGAGTCCGGACATCCTCTATATGCTGGAAGAGCAAATCCAACACGGCTTCAACGACCACAAGCAGCAAGTGGCACCGCTGTCGATGTTGCTTCAATCGGACCAAGCGCACCGACTTGAGTCTGTGGTGAATGAACATGGTGGCTTTATTGCGGAAACCAAGGAATGGAACGCTGACACTCAGCAGCTTCATCTGTTGCTGCATCCTTTGAGAGGTTGACGCTAAAGGCGCAAAAACGTCTTCAGGCTAAATCGCATAGTCTGGTGAAATATCTTCAATTTTCACCAAATGAACATCGACTTCCGAGAGTCGAGCAAAAGTGGGCTCATCTGAGGGTTGTTCGACAATATGGACGATATTGGCCACCCGATAACACCCAGCGCTGGGTGCCTTGAAGAAAACCGTTTCATCCAGTTTCGGCAATAGCGGAGTGGTATTGTCGACAGACGTAATTCGATTTCGGATAGATAGCGAGCCATCGGGCGCCACTTCATAAAAGTTAACAATCATGCGCTTCTCTGGGGTTGTTCAGTGAATGTCCTGTACTAAAACAAAGTTGCAGAATAATCAACGCCATGATTGTAAAACTGACAAGTAGGTCCTCTCGAACTACCCTTAAGTGGGTATCCTGCCTCTATTGTCCACCTCAGTATTACGGCCAACGTTGCGGTGGGTTTTTAAAAAGTGCTCATGCAATGTGAGAGATTTGAGATGAAAGAAAGAGTCTACCATGAAGCGCTGCTGGTTATTCAGGCGCTGGTTGCGCCTGACACTCGGTATCCCGCGGCTTTTTGCACGAGAGACTTTATCCAGCAATGCCAGCTTTGTGGGATGTCCGGGAGCGTTAGCCTGTCCGGCGCGAATCGGTTGTTGCGCGAACTGACTCAAAGGTGCGATGCGGTGTGGCAAGGCTGCCAATTTAATCCTGACTGCAACTTAAGTTGGTACTATCGCCGTTGAACCAATTAACGAACCCATGTTCCGCGCGGTTTGTATCACCAGAGTCATTAGGACATGAGTCACATTTCCGCATCTCCGTTCATCGTGTCATGCACGTTTGCCTATACTGAGGGAATAGAGGCCCTACCCAACCTCTATTCACTACCACGATTGATAAAACCTCAAAGCAGCCGCCGTTTGGCGGCTCTTTTTTTCAATGACCAAGCGCACAGTTCTCTCGCCATTCTTCCAAAATTGATTTACGAACAGAATGCCGTTCGTTTACAGTCATGCATAACCACTCACGACCGACATGGATGTAAGAGGTGAACCATGATGCACAGCCATGCTGACAGTTGGGACCGATACCATGCTGCCTGCGAACGCCTGGCACTGCTCGAAGCCAGCTATAACCATACGCAGCACCGTTATCTTCAAGGTCAGGTTTCTCAGGAAGTGTACGAACTGGCGTGGAGTTTGAAACTCTCGGCAGAGCGACAAGTCCGAATTTTACGTCACCAGCTCGCGATGGAAGTTTGCGGCTGAGAGCAGAACGAAGGAGTCACTGATGGCCCCCGTATCAACGTCAACTCAATCCGAATCGTCACGCACCATGGGCCAGGCTGCCTTTATCTCGGCGGCGGAGTCCAAAATGCACACCGCACGATATCAGAACATCTCGCTGGTGCTTGCCATCAAGCCCGCCAGTCTGGATCCCAGAGCGTTTGACGTTTTCCACAAAGTCATGCAAACCGTGAAAAGTGCTCAGGTGGTCGGGAATCTGAATCAGAGTTTCCTGTTGGTCTACGTGTGCGAACCGATATGCATTAGCCAGAACCAGGCCCGCGCGATTCATTTCAGCATTCGTCATTTCTTTTCTGAAGTGAAGCAGGCCGATGAGCGCATGTATCGGTTTTTAATTTCCGGGAAAGTCGGTGTGTCGGTGTTGGGGAAGGACACCCATTCCATGAAAAGGGCCGTCGTGCATGCCTCTCAGGCGACATTGGCTCAGCAAGCCGGACACAAAAGCCGTATTCAGTTCTACGATACCGATTTGCAACTGACGATTAAGCGTTACGTGCTGTTAGAGGACCTTGTACGAGATGCCATCGAGAAAGGCGCGATAGGCGTTCAGTATCAGCCCATCATACGTTGTCAGGACTGGGCGGTGGCAGGTTATGAGGCGCTGTGCCGTTTTAACCTGGACGCGGCGCTTAACGCAACAACCACGGAACTGATTGGGCTGGCTGAGGATTTAAATCTCATCTCAGAGTTGGATTTACTGACTTACCAGAACGCGTTTTCCCAGTGCGCGCCGTGGCTGAAAAAGTCCGGCCGTTTCCTGAATCTCAACCTTTCACCGAATACCCAACAGAGTTTGTCCGAAGTTCTGGAATGCATGGTACTGCTTGCGAAGCAGGAGCAAGTCGAGCCACGGCACATTGTCATCGACATGAATGAAGTCAAAAGCCCAGCGGCACGCTCGATGTCTCAACGCTACTCCCGGAGTTTCGTCAGCGGGGCGTACAGTTTGCGCTGGACGACTTGTCCGAGGGATTCCGACTGGCTGACTTATTGAGCCAGGGGCAATTTCAGTACCTCAGAGTCAGCCGCGAGCTGATTGAACGCAGCCATGAGCGGGGGGAATACTACCAGGTCATTAAGCTGTTGGTCAGACTATGCCACCGCCTGAACGTTGAGGTGATTGCTGAAGGTATCGAAACGCCGGACGAAGCCCGTTTGCTGTCTTACCTGGGGGTGGACTATATGCAAGGGTACCTGTTTGCTAAGCCGGTTGATTATGGCGACCTGCAGGAGGCAGAGAAACAGCTTGAGACAATACTTCGACAACTGCATGCCGATGGCCTGACGGATAGCTCGGATGCGGATGAAGAAGCCATCACCTTACTCAATATTGCCAGCAAAAGCCTGCCTCGTTTAGACCCCGGTGAGCCGCTCATCCTGGCTAACGAATACTTAAAACCCGACGCCATTAATGTGATCCCCGTTATCAACAAAGGGGAATGTGTCGGATTGGTGGACAAAGCTCAGCTCAATCTTCATCTGACTCCGGCCATGGGAACTGAACATGAAACCATGAAAGAAGCGGGCATCTGGAATAAGCCGGTCGCCAGTATGATGAACACGCAGTTGACCATCATGGACGCACAGGCACTGCTTACAGATGTGCTCCCGTTACTCAAAGAGAGCGCGCTTTCTCTGCCCATCGTCTTGGTCACCGATAATCGCTATAAAGGCTTGGTGACGGAAACGGACATTACACACTATCTCTTAAAGCGGCTAAAATTGTAGCGTTGTCTTTCGTTTGCGTTGTGCTGGAAGTCAGGGATGAATCGATATTACGTAAATAAATGTGTGAATTCGCAAGGGCACCATGAGGTTCACCGATTGGGCTGCGCTCTGCAGGCGAAAGTTGAAAGCCGAATCTATTTGGGCGTATTCCCATCAGGGACGATGGCCTTGGTGTTTGCGCGTCGATTGTATGGTGATTCGCAGTACTGCGTACTTTGCAGAAACGCCGATAGCAGTGAACCTGCCACATAGCCGCTCTCCTAAATGAGAACTCCACCTGAGGAGTGTTAAAAATAACGTTGAGCAAATAGGCCCTCACAGGCCATAAGCAATTCTTCGGTTCGTTGACTACTCTTTTTCTACCACTCACGATTTAGAATGGAGAAAGAGTGTGATGCTCATTTGTGACGATACCAGACAGTTCATCATCGCGACGATTGACGATATGCAGACTCGTCTCAGTGACGATAAGCCGGTCTGCGCTCGCTTACAGTTGACGAATGATTGGCTCAAGCTTTGGATTGACTATCAATACTGGGATATGGTTTTTCATCTCGAGCGACCGGTTGAAGGGATGCTGGCAACGTCAGAGCTGAATATCTTCGCGTTTACGGCTGAGCATATTGCTGATGCATTAATCGTAGATATAGAAAAGAGAATATGACCTATCAGATAGTTGAACTGGACGACTACAAAACTAATACATTCCTAAGCAATTATTTTATTCCTTCCGATGGGATCAGTTTTCTTGATGTTTAACGTGAGAAACAGTAACAGATGAGGTAGTACAGGAATGAAAACTCGCTTATCTTCTTGTACAGAGGCCCATCGTGTTTACAAGTTAACGAATCTAGTATATCGATTGCATTCAAAGCTCTATCTACATGTGTGTATGTTTGCTTGAATTTCTCGGTCATTATGTCGCACTGCATAGTCTGGTATCATCTAAATACTTTCTGAGACATTAACAACTTGAACATTTTAATCATAGATTTAGCTAATGAGGGGGGTATTAGGATATCCTCAAGAAAGTGTTGATGCTAGAGATATTGATTTAATACATCTACTGATGACAAATTATCAACAACAAATGGGATATTGAAGCCCTACCAAAGCCATTTTAGTTAAAGGTTTTTACATTTGGTTACTTTATGCATTCTAATCGGATTTGTGATAGGAAAAACCAGTGATATGGTTTGAATGGGGGAGTATCTAAAAAAAAACAATTTTCTCCACTGATGTCCGTCGGCTTTTCATTTAACATAAACAAAAAATCTAAGATTTAAGGGACTAGCCATGAATATGAGCATTAGACATCGACTTTACATTTTATCCTTCCTGCCAGTACTTATTGTGTCTGTTGCTTTGATGTTTGAGGCAATGACAGAAGCGAAAAGCATGAGTGCCGATCAAATTTCCAATGCCCACAAGAGCATGCTTGAAATGAAGCAAACAGAACTTCGCTCCTATTTGGAAATTGCGGATAGTGTTTTGTTACCGTTGAAGCAAGCACAAGCACCCCGTGAAGAAGTGATTTCGCTATTGCGAAACATTAAATTTGATGGTTCTGGGTACTTGTTTGGTTATGACACCAAAGGTGTCAGGCTTTTATTAGGTCAGAGTGAAACCGGCATAGGTGAGAATTTCTATTCTATGCAGGATGCAAGAGGAAACAATTTCATTCAAGAACTGATCAACAATGCGAAAGAAGATAAATTCACAACTTACTATTTTCCAAAGCCAGGTAGCACTACTCCAATCGGTAAATTGAGTTACTCGATTTATCTTCCAGAATGGGATCTTGTCATTGGTGCTGGTTTTTATATCGATGACGTAGAACAACAGTTAGTTGATATGGATAACAGAGCCACAGATAGGCTAGAAGAAAGCTTATGGACATTGATATCTATTAGTGCCGTTGTGACTCTTATTGTCATCGTCATGTCCTATTTCATGAATCGCAGCATTATGAGACCACTTGAGCTTTTTAGTCACTCTATTCGCTCTTTTGCCAGCGGAGATGCAGATTTAACGGCTCGTATGGAATCATTTAAGGCTCCTGAATTTAATAACCTAAGTAAGGACTTCAATACATTTGTTGATAGCCTTCAAGTTCTCATCAAGCAGGTTAGAACAGTAAGCCAACAGGTAGTTGAAGAAAGTGTTGCTATGAACCAACGAGCTTCGGAATCAGCGCAACTTTCATCTGGCCAGCAGAAAGAAACAGAGCAAGTCGCTACGGCTATGACTGAGATGACAACTACAGCAGAAGAAATTTCAAATAATGCTAGTCAGGCTGCTGAATCGGCAAGAACAGCCGACGACAATGTGAATGTGGCGCATAAAGTGGTTGTTGCAACAGCGAACTCTGTTTCAGGCTTATCTGAAGAGATTGCGCAGGCCAGCATTGTGATATCCAGATTAGAAGGAGATGTAAAAAACATCGCCTCATCACTGGATGTAATTCAGGAAATCGCAGAGCAAACTAATCTTCTAGCGCTAAATGCTGCGATAGAGGCAGCGAGAGCAGGTGACCAAGGACGTGGCTTTGCCGTTGTTGCGGACGAAGTTCGCAAGCTAGCAAGCCGCACACAAGATAGCACTGGAGAAATCCACGATATGATCCAGAGGTTAAAAGCGGCCTCAGATGATGCGGTGGATGTTATGGGGCGTAGTCAGAAGCGCAGTGTTGATACTGTTTCTCAAGCAAACTCGGCAACCGATGCACTTCAGCTTATTCGAGATTCTGTACAGAACATTTTAGATATGAATGCATTAATTGCGACAGCAACAAGTCAGCAAAGTGTTGTTGGACAAGAGATATCGCAGCGAGTTGTTGTTATCTCTGAGCAAAGTGAACGCTCAGCTAAACTCGCCGAAGACAATAGAGATGGAAGTCAAAACCTCGATCATAGAGTAAAAGAGCTTTATCAATTAGTTGCACGATTTAAAGCCTAAATTTTTCTTGTTTGGGCATTCTCATTTTGAGTGGAGAATGCCCCAATCCTCTCTTAAAATTCAAACCCCTTATCCGATTACTCTTATATGTCATGCATAATTATGAAAGAATAGATTGTGTTAATGCGATCTACTGACGTTAGGATTTGATTTATGGAAGAGAGTATGAAGCAAAAAACATTATTAAATAAGCTCATACATGTTTTTGATTCTTCGAAAGATGGTCTCTGGTACATGGGGTACGATAATCGGGTACAGTTTTACAATAGCCGATTTTATGAACAGTTTGAAATGCCAGTAGAAGATTCCACGCTTGATGACTGGATAAAGCTTATCCACCCACTCGATAGAGATAGTTTCTCCAAACGCGTAATTTCCCACAAAGAGGGTAATACGACACGTGTTATAAGTGAATATCGTGTGCTTACTCGCCAGGGGAGATATCTTTGGATAGAGGCAACCGGGATCATTGTTGAAGACGACGACGAAACTTACATGGTGGGATGCCACCGAGATGTATCTGAAAGTAGGCTCTTCAACGACTATCTGTCAGTTATGGTACATCATGATAGTGAAACGGGTTTGTACAATCGCCATAAATGGCTTGAAGTAACAAATGCTTGTACCAAAGAAGGTGTAGTATTTGCGGTATCGATCAGAAATATGCACAACTACATACGTCAATGGGGTGGTAGGGTCACGACGGAAGTTGTTTCAGCCTTGTCTGATTGGTTTGATTCTAGGTTGGAGGAGGTGGAACTATATCGTGTATCCCCTGAGGTTTTTGCTCTGCGCTGCCCATACCCAATTCCGTGTCTACAGGTTACTCAAATCGCAAATGAGGCGACTGATGGTCTGCTTAAAAGCGAGGATCTCGGATTTTCGATAGCGAAGAGTGATGTTGCTATCGCAGTGATAAATGAATCGGAGTTTGAGTCAACCTTGCCACTCAATATTCTAATGCAAGT
The DNA here is from genome assembly GCF_900460245.1 of Vibrio fluvialis. Lineage (NCBI taxonomy): Bacteria > Pseudomonadati > Pseudomonadota > Gammaproteobacteria > Vibrionales > Vibrionaceae > Vibrio > Vibrio fluvialis. The sequence goes on along the minus strand of NZ_UHIP01000002.1, from coordinate 1,443,488 downwards.
CATTGATTATGCGTATAGCCATGGCGGCGTCTCTATTTATACTGAAAAAGTAAGAACAGCGGTGGACCGTTATTTTGTGATCAGTGATAGTTTAAATGAAGCAATTTCAAACGAATCTATCTATATAGCGTTGCAACCTATTGTTGACCGCAGAACCAACACTATCAGAAGTTATGAAGCCTTAGCCCGTTGGGATCACCCACTTTTAGGCCGAATCAGCCCAGCCGAGTTTATTCCTTTGGCGGAAAAGCTTGATTTAATGACGGAACTTGGTTACTTAGTGATTAAACAAGCTTGTCGATTTGTCGCCGGATACGATCGTTCACATTCCGACAGACCATCAGTCAATATCAACGTCTCTGTACTTCAATTAGCAGACAAAGACTTTCTAGAAATACTCTGTAATATTGCCAATGAACAAGGCGTTGCTTCTGATCGGATTGTACTCGAAATAACCGAATCTCATTTTCTTGACCAAGATGAAACATGCGTTGAAATGGTGAAGAAGATCAAGTCGAAGAGTTTCAAGATATCTTTGGATGATTTTGGGGCTGGTTATAGTTCTATTACCAGCTTATTTAGGCTTCCATTACACCAAATTAAGCTTGACCGCTCTCTTGTTGAAGACGCATTAACGTCGGATCCTTGCAGAAGTCTGATTAAGTACTTAGTTCATCATTGCGAAAACCAGAATATAGAGCTGGTAGCTGAAGGTGTAGAAACGGAAATCATTGAGAATCTATTGGAAGGGATAGGAGTTTATACTATGCAGGGCTTTGGATTGTATCGGCCTGAGCCCGCAGAGACTTGGCTTTAAAGGTCAATATTTTTAAATTGATTCGAAAATAGAACTATTAAAAGGGCGGTAATGCATGATATTTATTCAATACTATGTTATTTTCATAGGCATTAAGTCTCAGATTCATTATATTGTTCAAAATTAAACGAGAATTTTATGGACGAACTTACTAAAACCTTATTAAACATTCGTAGTCTTCGCGCGTTTTCGCGTGACCTGACCATAGAGCAGCTTGAAGATGCTCTGTCAAAATTATCAAGCGTTGTAAAAGAGCGTCGATATGCAGAATCTAAGCGTATTCAGGAACAAAAAGAAAAAGAAGAACGTTTGGCTGCGATAGCGAAACAAATTAGTGAGGAAGGTTTGGATTTAAAAGATTTACTTTCTACATTATCAAATAAGTCTGCAACAAAAAAAGTTCAACGCAAAGCTCGCCCTGCAAAATACAAGTATACTGACGCTTCTGGTGTGATGAAAACCTGGACAGGGCAAGGCCGGACACCAACTATCATTCAGGAAGCCTTAAATAGTGGTAGGGCATTAGACGAATTTGTCATTTAGCTGGCAATTCATCTAATCATAAAACGCATAAACATCTCTCTATATTTTGTCAGGGATGTTGGGCGGGTTCAGATTAGTAGTGACGCTTTTTGCAAAAATTTACGCTATTTGATAATACTCAATTAGGTTGTAAGCAATAGAGTGCGTAATATAATGGCACTTTAATGCTCGTTGTTACACCCCAACTCTGTTTTCAATTTTATATTATCAACAAGGCTGGGAAGTTCGAAACTTGTTAGTTCTTGTATACTGCGAATTGAAGACGTTTTTGAGCAATAGCCATCATTCCTTTCAGTACTCTGGGCCATTATAAATCCAACGGCACCTTTACGGTTATAAACGATCTTAAAGTAGGCAAAAGGAACAACATGATCTTCATCCGCTTTTGGCAACTTGTTCATTTCGGAATTAAATAATGGGCCAGTAACCACGTAGAGTGGATCTTCGTAGCTAGCAACGTCCCTGACTTTATCCTCTAGCTCTTTCCACGGGCCTTGATTCAGGTCTTCATCTTGTGGAGTGATATTACTTAAGTAGTTTGCCTCATACCAATAGCGAGAACCTGCGAAACTAGCAAGTGGTGCCTGATGGCCTCGATCAGCTTCTAATTCGCTGGAGTTTGCTCCTGTATAGTCTGATGGTTCAAGAGTCTTGCTTTCGTTAATCAATGGATCACTATTCCAGTTACGTCCCGGTGATACCCCGTAATTAATTGGATTGACTTCATAAGCTACCCAATCGGCGAACTTGGTCATTGGGTTGTTCGAAAGCGCATAGATGTGCGTGAACACGAGATCATTGGCTTTAGGGTTGGAAGGGCATCCTAGAGGGCAGTGAACAGAGAGTATTTCAGCATGAGCAGAGAGAGACAAGATACAGAGTAAACCCAGAGTATGACGAAGTTTCATAATGATTAACCTATTTTGGTATGTGAGTAAGTAAACCGCCATAAAGAATAGGATATACACAACCAGTTGCAATTGGTAAATAGGCTAAAAGTTAATCCTATGATTTTGCTCCCTGTCCCAACTGCAAAGACGATCATGCATCGGAGCTAGTAATCGGATTGGTTGCTTAAACTAATAGTAAAATTTTATAAATATGTCATTCCCAATACAGTCGTTCAGACTCATTGGGTGTCAGACCACCATTATATTGATGTGGCCTGAGTTGGCTGTAATAGCCTGTGATATATCGTGTTATGTGCTCTCTTGCTTCGCTAAAAGTGGGTAACTGTCAGATCGGGTCTGAATCAGAGATCCAATAAGAGGTCGTGATTCGTTCCGTGCCGTGTACTGCTTATTTATATGAATTGACAATAAAGTCACTCCACCAGCTCATTAATTCCTTTCGTTGCTCAAAAAAATCTGAACGGTTGTAGCTGGCGCGAGTTTCATTTTGATCTGAATGAGATAAGCATGCTTCAACAAACAGGGTGTTGAAACCTTGTTCATGTAATGCAGTAGAAGCGATTGCCCTAAGCCCATGAGCAACCAATTCACCTTTAAAATCAAGACTTCGTTTTAGAGCAGCATTCGCAGTAAAAAGACTAATGTGGCTGGAAGGATCCCTCTCTCCAGGGAAAACAAACTCATATCCTTTACTGTATGCGCGCATTTGTTTAAGAATAGCTAATGCTTCATCTGTCAATGGTACTCTGTGTTCTCTTCTACGTTTCATATCTTCTGCTGGTACATTCCAACATCGATTGTCTAGGTCAATATCTTTCCAACGAGTTCGGGCGGCTTCTCGCGGCCTTGTCATTGTGTGTAGTTGCCAAAGTAATAGCAGCTTTGTCTTATCTTGTAGCCGTTTATTATTTTTCAATCTTCTTAGCAGTTCATTAAGTGTCTCAGGGCGAATAGTTGGCATATGTTCAACTTTATGCTTTTCAAAAGCGTTGATCATTTTTGTAAGAGGGTTTGCAGCTAAGACGTCGTTTGCGACTGCAAACTCCATTATTTGATTTAAGCTCTGGCATATTCTTTTTATTGTCGACAACTTTCCATCTTTCTCTAATGGTCTAAGAACTGTAATTGCGTCTCTTCGCGAAATTTGGTTAATAGGGTAGGAACCAAGCTGAGGAAGAATATATTTTTCCAGAGTTCGCCAAATCCTTTCTCCGTGAAATTGTTCTACAGTTTTTCGTTTTCTTTCGAACCACATTTGAGAAATAGAGAGGAAAGTATTCTCATGCTCAAGTTGTTCGTCTCTCTTCTTTTTTTCTTTGGCTGTCTTAGGGTCTATGCCTTCCGCCAATTGCCTTCTATATTCGGCCGCTTCTAACTTGGCGCGTGCTAATCCTAGTGACGGGTATGTTCCCATAGGAATCTTGGTAACTTTCTTTGTTACAGGGTGACGATATTTAAATTGCCATGCTTTGGTACCTGAGCCTTGTTCCGAGCGTCTAGGACGAATTCTTAACTGTAAACATTCTTCTACCGTGAATGTGTATTCTTTTTCTTTGACCTCAAGATTCTTAATAGTTGTATCGGTAATTCGTTTCGCCATATACATTTCTTTCAATAGATTGAAGAGTGGAGAACATTGTACAGAAAACTCTCACTGTGGGGTATCCTGTGGGGTATCATAATCGTGAATTTTAGTGAGATCGTATGGGACGTCAGAAAATGGATGTGTTGTTTAACTATTTGTTTATGAATAATTTATTGGGTTTTCTGGGAGGTGGTGGAATCTCAATCCGATGGTCCTGGAAACCATTGAATTGAGTTGTTAACCATTTGAAATGTAAACCTTTATATCTAGTGGGTGCTGTTAAGTATTTCTCAGGTTCGTTGAGCCTGAACCTGTCAGCACTGATCATTGCAGCGATCTTACCATTTTAGCAGCCGTTTACCTAACTGGGGTTGGGTAAATCACGCTCATTTGACAAGGTATACATCAACATATTCATGCTTAGCGTCTATTTCAGCCCTTGCGGCTTGCGTATTCCTGTGGTGTACACCCAAACAAAGACTTAAATGCCGAGATAAAACTGCTGACGCTTTGATAGCCGAGCTGGTGGGCGACGGTGGTTGTATTGGCGCCATTGACGATATGCTCCAGAGAATTCATCAGTCGAAAGCGACTGCGCCACTGACGGTAAGTCAGGCCAGTTTCAGCTTTGAACAGTCGCTCAATGGTTCGCACACTGGCCCCCACTCTGCGTGACAGTACGTCCAAAGGTTCGTTCTGCGCGGCATGGTTAACTATGTGGCTGATGAGCTTTTTCAAGCGCGGATCGTCACCGGAGGAGATGAACAGTTGCAATGGCTCCAGAGCATCAAGTTCATCCAAGGCGACCAACCCCAGACGCTGAATCCGTTCTTTAGAAAGGTGATTTGCACTTTCCGTCAACTTCAATACGATTTCTCGCATCAACGGACTCATTTTCAACATGATGACCGCTTTTTCATTCTCTCGAATCGCAAATGACGGGTCGATATAGATGTTGCGTGTCTGCGCCGCAGTTTCACTGCTGACCTGATGCAGTAATCCCCCCGGAATCCAGACTGCGTGTGTTGAAGGCACGACCCACACTGCGTGCTCACTGGTGACGCGCAGAATGCCTTTGGCTGCCCATAATAACTGACCACGGGGATGTGAGTGAGGAACGATGCCTGATTCAGCCTGCATGCTGCGGGTATGAGTCAGTACCGGCTGAGAAGCATCCAAAGTGAATGCCACTTCGCTGGGCGTTTGCATTGTCGTTTCAGGAATATGGTTTGGCATATGAGGTTCTTAAAACGTCACGGAATGTCGGGTATCTTAAAGCTCTGTTCACGTTGTATGCAATCTTTCTTTGACTGTGGAGTCAGTCGCTATGATGAATAAATTAAGTGCCAAACCGGTTATTGTTGTTTCCGCGATGATGCTCGCAGCCGTATTGGCGGTGTATCCGTTTGCCGGGCAATCGGCCAACTTTTCGCAAAGCGCCGCGGTGGTGTTGATTACTCTCGTGTTCTGGAGCACGGGATTGTTTCCGCCATTTCTGACCGGGCTGCTGTTTTTTGCTCTGGCTACGGTGTTTCATCTGATTGAGCCATCTGCGTTATTTGCCGGATTCGGCTCAACGGCGGTATGGCTGATTATTTCTGGTTTTGTAATTGGGTCAGCGATATCCGTCTCTGGGCTCGGCAAGCGTCTGGCATCATTCATTGCGCCACATTTGACGAGCAGTTACCCGCGCTTAATCGGTGGTTTGGTATTCACTTCCGCCTTGCTGGGGTTTGTGATGCCCTCGTCGGTCGGCCGCGCGGTGGTGTTGATTCCGATCGGCATGGCACTGGCCGATGCGGTTGGGTTTGCCAAAGGCAGCAATGGGCGATTGGGGATCGCGACGTCTCTGGCTATCGCCTGTAACATGCCGAGTTTTGCGGTGCTGCCAGCCAATATTCCCAACATGATTCTTGCTGGGGCCAGTGAAACACTGTTCGATATTCATTTTGGTTACACTGAATATTTGTTGCTGCATTTTCCTGTGCTTGGGATTGTGAAGTCTATTTTGTTGGTTTGGTTGGTGGTGCGAATTTTCCCTGCGCAGATTGATCCATCTTTTCTGCTGACAGCGGCGCAGACGGAGGAATTCCCCTCAAATTATGCGATGCAAAAGAAAGTCTCAGTTCTTCTCGCGATCACGTTGTTGTTCTGGATGACAGACACGATTCATGGCGTGAACCCGGCTTGGGTTGGGCTGGTCACTGCCATTTTATTACTACTGCCAAAATGGGGCGTGGTAGAACCAAAGGCGTTCAATAGCTCGGTAGACTTTGGCACCGTAGTATTTGTTGCATCCGCACTTGGCCTTGGTGCGCTGGTCAATGGTTCCGGCTTGGGGGCAGAGATGGGGCAGATGTTCAGCCATATGTTGCCTTCTGATCCAAATACGCCGTTTCTCAGCTATATGGCGCTGTCGATGATTTCAACCTTAACCGGATTAGTCGCAACGATTCCTGGTGTACCGACGGTGTTGACCCCAATGGCCGCTGATTTCGCTAATGCGACAGGCTTTTCAATACCTGCGGTACTGATGACTCAGGTGATCGGCTTCTCGACGGTAATCTTCCCTTATCAGGTTGGGCCATTAATTGTCGCTATGCAGCTTTCTCAAGAACCTTTATCTAAACTGGTGAAAGTGACACTTCCGCTCGCTGCGGTCACCATTATTGTACTGATGCCACTGGATTACCTGTGGTGGAATCTGTTGGGTTGGATCCAATAATTTCGCCGACTATGGCGGTATGTGTGACGGTTTATGGCATGGAATTCCGTGCCAGAGGCGACAATACCGCCGATCCTTGCTTATGTTTGATAAATTGACACTAATCACTCCTAATCCTCTGTATAGCGACTAAATTAGTAATGACTAAATTTAACGTCGCGTTTAAACAGCGCCGCCATTAAGAAGCATCGGCCCTCCGTAGAGGGGAATGCAGTTCGTACCAACAAGGGACGGGTTGGTATTGCGGCAGGGATAGCTCGTATTTGATAGGAGTTTCAGGATGTTTGATGTGTCGTCATCCAAACCGACGCTGTTAGTAATCGATGATATCCCAGAGAATCTGACGCTGATGTATCAGTTACTCAAAGAGGATTACAAGGTCAAAGGGGCGAACAGTGGTTTACGCGGTATCAGTATTGCGGAAGCGGCAAGCCCGGATCTGATTCTGCTCGATATTATGATGCCTGAAATGGATGGGTTCGAGGTGTGTGAGCGTCTGAAATCGAACCCGGCGACTGCGCATATTCCGGTGATTTTCCTCACCGCCAAATCTGAAAAATTCGATGAGTGTCGAGGCTTGCAACTGGGCGCGGTAGATTACATCACCAAACCAATCAACCCCGATATAGTGAAAGCTCGCGTTAATGCGCATGTTTCGCTCAAATTGGCTAAAGATCTGCTTCACGGTGAAAAGCAGGCGCTGGAGAAAGAAGTCGAACGTCGCACGCTTGAGCTGGTGCGCCAGCGTGAAGAGCTGCATGCGATTCAGGACGTTGCGTTCTACGCTATGGTGTCGCTGGCCGAGACCCGCGACAATGAAACTGGTAACCATATTCGCCGCACACAAACATACATCAAACTGCTCGCCGAGAATCTGCGCAAAAATCCGCGCTATGCGTTGCAACTCGACGATCGCACCATCGATTTACTCTACAAATCGGCCCCTTTACACGACATCGGTAAAATTGGTATTTCCGACACTATCTTGCTTAAAGAGGGCAAGTTGACGGAAGAAGAGTTTGAAATCATGAAAACTCACACCACGATTGGTTATGAAGCGATCCAGAAAGCCGAAGTCGTCACCGGAAAATCGATTGAGTTTCTGCGCTACGCCAAGGAAATAGCCTATTCGCATCATGAACACTGGGATGGCCGGGGTTATCCGCGCGGCTTGTCCGGCACCGATATTCCTCTGGCGGCACGTCTGATGGCGGTTGCCGATGTGTATGACGCGCTGATCAGCAAACGTGTCTATAAACCTGCTTTCACCCATCAGGATGCGGTGCAGTTGGTCTTGGATGGTAAAGGAACACATTTTGATCCGGATATTGTCGATGTTTTTGTCGACATTGCCGATGAGCTATATGAAGTCGCGCTTCGTTACGCGAATTAATCTTTGTCGTATTGCTGCCAATAACGTGGAATAACAATGAAATCAAACACGATCAGTACACAAGCCTGGGTATGGCGTTCTATGGTCAAGACCGGGATCATTCCGCTGATTCTGGTGGAGTCGGTGCTTATAGCTGTCTATCTGTTGAGTAACCATTTCATCAGTGCCGACAACATGAGCTACATCAATCGGCAGGTCAATACCGAGCTGGAGAGGTCTTCAAAGCGAGAGACTGAAATCATCGGTGAAAAGCTGAAAAACATCGCCAGCCTGACGGCGTTATACAGCCACGAAACTGAGCGCGCTTTTGCATCTCCTGTCAGCGAAATCGACACTGAAAAAGCCAATATTCAACTCAGCGACAATGGGGTGCTGTATTCATTGCGCGATGAGGGTGGGGCCGCGTCGTATTATTCCGGTTTGACGAAAAACAAACAGATGGAAAAGGTCTATCAACTGGCGACCTTGGATCCGCTGATGAAACAGATTAAAGAGAACAACGATCTGGTGGCGGCGGTTTATTTCAACAGCTGGGACTCATACAACCGCATTTATCCTTGGTTCTCGACGTTAGAGCAGTATCCGCCGGACATGAATATTCCGGATTACAACTTCTACTATCTGGCGACCTACCCACACAACCCGCAGAAAAAAGTGGTGTGGACGGATGTTTATATTGATCCCGCAGGTCAGGGTTGGATGGCGTCGTCGATCGCACCTGTTTATTTCCGCGGCTTTCTTGAAGGTGTGGTAGGTCTGGATATTACTGTCAGCGCCATTGTTGAGAGTATTCAGAATCTGGCGGTGCCGTGGAATGGCTACGCAGTATTGGCGAGCAACACCGGGAATATCATGGCACTGCCGCCACAAGGCGAGCGGGACTTCGGTGTTAAAGAATTAACCGATCACCACTATCAGCAAGCGATTTCGGAAGAAGTGTTCAAGCCGGAGCAGTTTAACCTTCACAAACGTCCGGATACGGCGGTACTCAGCCAGCAACTCAGTCATCAGGAGCACGGGATTACCCAAATGACGCTGGGCGGAGAGAACAAGTTGGTTGCCTGGGCCACGATTCCCGAAACCAAGTGGCAATTGCTGATGATCGTTGATGAAAGCAAGATGTTTGCGGAATCTCGCCTGCTGGAAACCAAGTACCAGAATATCGGTTATGTGCTGATTCTGGGGTTGATTGGCTTCTATTCGCTGTTCCTGATCTTCATCTGGCTGTCGTCGAAGAAGATGAGTCAGGCTATCGCTCAGCCATTGGCACAGATTCAGGATATGGTGCACAAGGTCAGTATCGGTGACTTCAATGTGTCTCACGGTGGCTATAGGCTGAAAGAGCTGGATGAAACCGCCAACTCGGTCATGCTGATGGGGGACAAACTCGATAAGTTGACGGGCGCGTTGAAAGACGCCAAGTTGCAGGCGGAAAATGCTAACTTGGCGAAAAGTCAGTTTATCTCCAATGTCAGTCATGAAATTCGCACGCCGATGAACTCCATTCTGGGCATGTCGCATCTGCTGATGAGTTCCAGCCTCACCGACGAGCAGCGTAACCATCTGATCACGATTGATAAATCAGGCAAACACCTGTTGTCACTGATCAACGATATTCTCGACATGTCGAAAATTGATGCGGGTAAAGTAGAGATTGAGCAAATCCCGTTTGATATCAAATCGGTAGTTTACGATGTGCATGACATTTTCGATTACAAAGCGAAAAAACATGGCGTAAAACTGCATGTGGATATGAACGGAACACTGCCGCCGCTGGTGGGGGATCCACTCAGGATCAAACAGATCATGCTTAACTTTGTCAGCAATGCGATTAAGTTCTCCGAACAGGGCGAGGTGACCATGCGCTTGCGAGGTGAAGCAAGTTCGGAATCGGTCATGGCGCTCCACTTCAGTGTACAAGACAACGGAATTGGCCTGAGCGAGGAAGAGCAACTCAAAGTGTTTGATAACTTCCAGCAAGCGGATTCTTCGACAACGCGCAAGTATGGAGGGACAGGGCTTGGTCTGGCAATTTGCAAACGTATAGCACACCTGATGGGGGGAGAAGTCGGTGTGGAAAGTCGTCCGGGCGAAGGCAGCACCTTCTGGCTGGCGTTAGAGCTGAGTATCGATACCACGCAGAGTGTTACGCTCACCCAACGTGAAGAAGCACAGGACTCGCACGATATGTTGGTCGAGCCGAGTCAGGAGAGTTGCGAAGAACTGGATTTTTCCGTGCTGGAGTTCAAGTTACAGCATTTGTATGAACTGCTCGAAGAGAATGATCTCGAAGCAGAGTATTACTATACCCAACATAAGTCCTGTTTTGATAAGGCTAACTCTGCGCTCAGTTCACAACTAGAAATCTGTGTTTCTGCCTATGACTTTGAAGGCGCATTGCTGGTAGCGAAAGAATTTCGCGAGTTTCTGCTTGAGCGGATAAAAGAGACCACATGATACCTGCAGTGATGTACTCGCGTATCAGTAACTTCCATCTGCACTTGATCTGTGAACGTCTGGAATCGGGTCAGAATTGGTCGGGTTATCGTGGTTATCGGGATGAAGAGATGCAGAAATGGCCGCTGAAGAAGCGGATGCCATTGTGCCGAGCAAATTGATTGAAGTGGCGTTTACCAACAGCGACAAATCGGTACATATTGCACAGGGCGAAACGGTGCACGCTGCCGCGGCCAGAGCGGGGTTGACCATTCCTAAAGCGTGTAGCATGGGGATTTGTGGTACTTGCAAAGTCAATAAAGTCAGCGGCAACGTGGAGATGCTGCACAACGGCGGCATTACTGATGAAGACGTGGCGGAGGGGTATATCCTTTCCTGCTGTAGTATTACAACCGAAAACGTGATTGTTGAATACCGAGCTAGCGGCCATTGATTCCACCCGGTTATTGAACGATGACCGGGTGTTTCATTAATGGAATGTTAGTTTAATCTTATGGTTAGTGGTGCATATAATGCATGAACAGCCTGTAAAGAACGTTAATGTGCGGGCATCAGCTGCGAATATACGTCAAAAATAAACCTTTGATAAAATATGGTTTTCTTGACCGAACGCAAAGTGAGGAGTAGTTTGCTGCCAACTGTGTTTTAACACAGCTCCCACTTTACACATTAAGCCATTGCTCTGGGTATCAACAACGTTGCCACTTGCCATGCTTATCGTGAAAGTCAGTCAGCCAATAATAAGAATCATGTTAGAAAAAACCGCCACTACGACCACTCAGAGTGCTAAATCTGAGGGGGTGGGTCACGTTTATCGTCAGCGTTTCGATTGCGAAATGGGGCTGATTCTTGAGCACGATCCTCTCGCCATCGAAGAACCATTGCAGATCAGTGTGCAATGGCAAGACACTGCGACTCAAATTCTGCATACGCAAGAATGGAGCATGACGATGCGCACGCCCGGAGATGATGTGCATTTGATTCGAGGCTTGTTGTTGTCACAACAAATCGTGGATTCACTGGATCAGATACTCAACATCGAAATTGCCGATGAGGAAGCGTGTAATGCCGACAACCATTGGCTCGTCACGCTGAATCATCAACAAGCCATGCGCATTCAAGGTCAGGAACGCCGTTATGTGAGTCAGTCCAGCTGCGGAATTTGCGGACTAACCTCGATTAAGGCATTGGCGCTGCATCGGGAAATTCGCGTAGATAGTGAAACGGATTGGCTAACTTCAGACACAGTGATGCACCTGCCGGCTATGCTTGCTTCGCGTCAGCCTCTGTTTGCTGAAACCGGGGCTGTGCATGGCGCAGGTTACTTTGCGGGCGGAGAGTTTATTGCGGCGGAGGAAGATGTGGGGCGCCACAACGCCGTCGATAAGTTGATTGGGAGAGTGGTCAGTGAACAACGCTGGCATCCACAAGGGGTATTGATCCTCAGCGGGCGTGTCAGCTTTGAACTTATGCAAAAGGCGGCGATCGCGCATATTCCGGTGGTCGTTGCTGTTGGCGCACCATCAAAACTGGCGGTTGATATGGCGCGCCAGTTTGACATTACGCTTATCGGTTTTACCAAACGTCAGCAGTTTAATATTTACCACGGTCGTTCGCGTTTGCAGTCAGTGAGAAAGTGAGAAGAATAAAATGAGTATTAAAGAATATACCGGGTCAGCGGGTGGCTGGGGCGCACTGAAAAGCACCGCGCATCATCTGTTCAAAAGTAATAACGTTGCCAAAAACATTTCAAACCTATTGAGAACCAACCAGGATCACGGTTTTGACTGTCCGGGCTGTGCCTGGGGTGAAAAACATGTCCCGGGACGCTTCCGTTTCTGCGAAAACGGCGCAAAAGCGGTGAACTGGGAAGCGACAGCCCGTCGCGTTGGTGGTGAGTTTTTCCAACAGTATTCGGTCAGTTGGCTGAACAAGCAAAGCGACTATTTTCTCGAATACCAGGGCCGTTTAGCCGAGCCCGTACGCTACAACGCAGAGACGGACCATTACGAGCCGATCAACTGGGATGACGCCTTTGCACTGATTGCCAGACACCTGAACCAACTGGACAATCCGAATCAGGCCGAATTTTACACCTCCGGCCGAGCCAGTAACGAAGCGGCATTTCTCTATCAGTTGTTTGCCCGCCGTTTTGGCACCAATAACTTTCCAGATTGCTCCAACATGTGTCACGAAGCCACCAGTGTTGCGTTATCACGCACAATCGGGATTGGTAAAGGCACCGTGACGATTGACGATTTTGAAGAAGCTGATGCGATTTTCCTGTTTGGTCAGAACCCGGGCACCAACCACCCACGTATGCTGGAAACCTTGGCGTCGGCTTACAAACGTGGCGCGCGCGTGGTGGCGTTCAACAACCTGAAAGAGCGTGGATTGGAACGCTTTACCAACCCGCAGAACCCATTTGAAATGCTCAGCAATGGTTCAACGCCAACAACCAGTGACTATTTCATGCCCAAACTTGGTGGTGACATGGCGGCGGTGCGTGGTCTGGTCAAAATTTTGCTGGGTCGTCACGAAGAAGCTCAAGCGCGCGGCGAATCAGTGTTTGATTTGGCGTTTATCGAACAACACACCGAAGGACTGGATGCGTATCTGGAGTTAGTGCGTGTAACGCCTTGGGAACACATCGAACAACAATCGGGCCTCAGCCAGGCTGAACTGACGCAAGCAGCGGATATTTATCAAAACGCCAATCGCGTTATCGTCACTTGGGCGATGGGCGTGACACAGCATAAACACTCGGTAGCAACGATTCAGGAACTGGTGAACTTACAGCTACTGTTTGGTCAGGTGGGTAAAGACGGTGCCGGCTTGTGTCCGGTACGTGGTCACTCCAACGTGCAGGGTGACCGCACGGTGGGCATCAATGAAAAACCGCCAGCCGCGCTGCTGGAAAATATTGAAAAAGCACTTGGCTTTATTCCTCCAAAAGAACACGGACACAACGTCGTCAATGCACTGCAGGCAATGAGTCGCGGTGAAAGCAAAGTGTTTATCGGCCTGGGTGGCAACTTGGTTGCTGCCGCGCCGGATACTGAGCTGGTGGCTAAAGCGATGCGCAATTGCGAGCTCACCGTAAACATCGCAACCAAGCTAAACCGCAGTCATGTGAATCCGGGTAAAGATTCGCTGATCCTCCCGTGTTTGGGTCGTACTGATGTCGATATGCAAGCGTCGGGACCACAGAAAGTGACTGTGGAAGATTCATTTTCCATGGTGCACGCATCATCAGGCCGCGTCGACATGACCGGTGAACAGATGCGCTCGGAACCAGCCATCATTGCCGGCATGGCAAAAGCAACACTGGGCGAAAACAACCCGGTTAACTGGCAGTCGATGGCAGATAACTACGACAACATTCGCGATTTGATTGAAAAGATCATTCCGGGATTCACAAACTTTAACCACCGAATTGAAGGTCCGGGAGGCTTTTACTTAGGTAACTCAGCGCGTGATTTGAACTGGAAAACGGCGAGCGGCAAAGCACAAATCAGCTGCAACGCACTGCCTCAGTCAATCATTCCGGTAGAAACGGAGCAGATGACCAAAAAGCCAGTATTTGTGCTGCAAACCATGCGTTCTCACGACCAGTACAACACCACGGTTTACGGTTTTGATGATCGCTATCGCGGCGTATTTGGTGAACGAAACGTGATTTTCATGAACGCCAAAGATATTGATAAACAAGGTCTGCAAGCGGGCGATCTAGTGGACATCGAAACATTGTGGACTGATGATGTGAAGCGTCAGATAATCGGATTTAAAATCGTGGCGTTTGACATTCCTAAAGGCAACGTCGCCGTGTATTTCCCGGAAGCCAACGCGTTGATTCCACTGGGCAGTAAAGGGGATTTGAGCGATACGCCAACGTCGAAGTCGATTGCGGTGGTCATCACCCCGACACAAGTCGCGCCGTTACTTGTAAAAGCCCAATAGTCACCAAGCCCACTGATTCAGTGGGCTTTATTTTAGGTGACAATGTCACAAATGAGTTAAGTTATACATTTCAAAAGGATAGGTGATTTCATGAATCTGTTTGAGACCATACCCGCTGAGTTGCTTAACGAGCAGTTTACTGACTTGCTACGCCATCACCATGTGCGTATAGAACGTATCTTGTCAAAAGGTCACACATCCCCGGAAAGCGGTTGGTACGATCAGGACGAACATGAATGGGTGTTGGTACTGCAGGGCTGTGGTACGGTCGAGTTTGACAATGGTGAGTCAACAACACTGAATGTGGGAGATTACCTCAATATTCCGGCACACACTCGACATAAAGTATGCTACACATCGCCCGATCAGGTCACACTCTGGCTGGCGGTATTTTATCAGGACTAGTGGTGTTACATCTGGTGACGCTGTCACTAATTATGAGTCATTGAACGTAATGACGCTCAAAAACTTGAGTGAGTTTAGCGTATGTCATTCTTAAAGTGATCGACTTTTGCTGTGAACGTGTCGCTATTTTGCACTAAATATCAGATTGACTGAAAAACGTTTCGGCATGGTTTTGTAAGTTGGATATACTACCCACTTCATTTAAAAACCATCATTAGAGCGGAATATAAAAGTGGCACCGTTACCACATCAGAATATCGTTCACCATCATTCATGGTTGACGCTGGTTCGAGCTCATTCTACGTCAGTAAAGATCAGACTTATCACAGCAACATATCAGTTGCCTAAAGTCGTTTTGGGCATAATGGCTTTCTTTATGCTGTCTCTTTGTGTGGGGATACCGCAGGCTCTTGCGCAGTCCAGACTGGTACTGAATGACCAAAGTGCCACAGTGATTCCTCTGAGTGGCAAAGCCGAATACCTGAGCGATACGTCGGCTCAGCTAGCCATTCAAGATGTACTCAAGTTAAGTCATAAGTTCAAAACCACAATGCATACGCAGGAAATGAACTTTGGTTATACCGACAGTGCGATTTGGCTCAAGTTGGATTTGTCATCCGAATTTAAAACCAGTCAAAACTGGGTGTTAGAGTTTCAATACGCTTACCTGGATGATGTGCGCTTTTATATTGTTTCCGACCAAGGGATTGAAACCTTCTATTCCGGACGGGATGTGCCAGTCAACCAATGGCCACTTGCCAGTCGTAAACCCGCATTTCCCGTTTCTTTCCAACCGGGAGAGCACGCCACTATCTATATTCGCGGAGCGAGTCATGCCGCTTTGGCGATGAGCGTGAACCTGATGACGCAGCAGGCGCATGCCAAGTCTGATACCCGCACACTGGTGGTGCTGTCTTTGTATTACGGCATGTTGATCGCGCTGGGTAGCTATAACTTGCTGCTGTTTATCGGTTTGCGACAACGTATTTTCCTGCTGTACGCCAGTTTTGTGTTCACCTTCGCTCTCGCTGCTTCCAGCATGAATGGTATTGGTCCGTTGCTGCTATGGCCGGACGTGACACATGCGTCAGATCGTGTGGTGCCAACTGGCTATAGCATTGCGGCAACTCTTGCATTAATGTTTGCCCGCCGTTTCCTCAATCTCGCGACTTTCGCGCCGCGCTGGGATAAGTTTGTACTTGCGGCGATTGGTGTCTGGGGCGTTTGTGTCGTGGCGACCTGGTTTACCGAGATTCCTCTGGCGTTCAAAATTATGTCGATTCAGGCGGTCCTGACCACGGTGAGTTTACTGTCGGTGGGGATCGCAGCGGTGCGGCTGAAGATCCCGGCCGCCAGAATATTTGTATTGGCTTGGGCTTTGTTGCTGGTGGGCACGTCGCTACTGGCAATCCGTAATGCCGGGTTACTGCCATCAAATTTCTTTACCGTATACAGCATGCAAATTGGTTCGGCAGTTGAGATGTTGCTGCTCTCTTTCGCGTTGGTGGCAAAATTTAACGATCTCAAGCGTCAGAAAGAGAAAGCACAGGCCGATTTGGTCAACACTTTGATCGAACAAGAAAAAGTACTGGAAACCCGCGTTGCCGCACGTACGGCGGAACTTGAGCAGGCGAAGAGTCAATTGGAAGTGCACGTGACGGTAGACCCTCTGACCGGTATTCTCAATCGCCGTGGCCTCAATAAATATTTCGAGAAACTCAAATTGCAAACTCGTCATGAAGATGACGCCGCAGTTGTGGTTCTAATCGACCTTGATGAATTTAAACCCGTCAACGATCTTTACGGCCATGAAGCGGGAGATATGTTGCTGCAAACACTGGCGCTGAGAATGAAAAAACAACTCAGTGATACTGCAGGTTTAGGTCGCTTGGGTGGGGATGAATTTGTTGTTCTTCTGGCCGGCCAAACGGTGACTTCTATCGCCGAGCTTGAAGCTCTTGGGGAGACGTTATTGGCCGTAATCTCGGAACCTGTCGCCATCAAACCTGGTGTGTTGGTGAATGTACGGGCAAGTATCGGTGTTTCATTATGTCAGGTTGAGAGTCACACACTGTCGACGGCTCTGCGAGCTGCCGATGCAGCGATGTACGACATCAAGCATAATGGGAAAAACGGCGTGGTGGTGGTATCGGAAAGCGACTTTCCTGAATCCGTTACGATGTGAATAAATAAAAGTGGTCGATACAGATGGTCGGCCACTTTTTTATTGGCCGATGGCCATTTTGATTGATGCGCTGCCACCAATAGGAACAATCGCTTCTGGCATGCCCAGGTAATAACCCTGAAACATATCAATATCCAATGCCTGCATTGCACGCAGTTGCGATTCAGTTTCAATACCTTCTACAACCGTCATAGCGTTGGCTCGCTTGGCAACGTTCATCGCGTTGAGCAACAGTGCGGTATTACCTTGCATATACTCCGCCAATAAATGGCGGTCAAACTTGATAATGTCAGGACACAGTAAATCAACGCGGGCCTGATTAGAGGCCTGACAACCAAAATCATCGATTGCAATCCTATATCCGTGTGTCGACAACTGACGCGTAGCTCGTTGCAACTGAACATCATCATCAGAAGCGAGCTCTACCAGCTCCATGACGACTTGGTCATGAGATAAGCCCAGCTCATCTAAACGGTGGGACAATAAACTGTCGCTGATACTTTGATTGACGGCATTCCCACTAAGCGGAAGTACATTGAGAAAGAGTTTTAAGTGGCGGAAGCATGAAATGGAGAAATTACGCAGGTGGAGAATACGGCTCAAATATTCGACATTCAGTTTATCAATCAGGCCATATTGGTCTGAATGAAAGAAAATGTCTGGCCGAATTTGCGTATGGTAATGGGTATGAATGCGTACCAGAGCTTCAACGCCAACCATTCTCTGAGTCCTTGAGAAGATAGGTTGAAAAACGCTACGCAGTGTTAAGCCTTTGTAGTGAGCAATATATTGCCCATCCATATCAAATGTGACGTATTGCTGATACTGCTGTGGCTCAGTGAGAATCATACAATTTTCGATATCCTTGAGTAATCACGGTGCTGACGCGTCCATGCCGTGTTTATTTTGACATGGTCATAATATTGACGAAGAGCCGATCGTGTCAACCAGATAAAACACTTAAATTTGGAGCAGATCAAAGGCTAGTGGATCAAAACGTCTATTTTGATCGTTTTATGATCTAATGTATGCTGGCTTATGAAATAACACATTAGTTTACATAGAGTTAAATCATGTCGAGCCATATCACATAACGTCATGTTCACGATTTTTTAGCCTTACATCTGTGGCAGGGGGCGAGTGTTGCTGTGTAATCATTAGGTAAGTTGCGGATAAATAGGGACGAAGTTCAAATTTATACATTTCATCGTTCATCAAAAAAATCTTTGTTGCGTATGTAGCGGCTCATCAAATGATAGGAAAATGGCCTTATTAACCATGAAACCAAAGATCTTCCCAACCGAATAAACGTGGGTGTGTTTTCATAGATCTTGCCATTATGGAGCCAGAGCAGTTTTCCTACGTGCCAGTAATAAAGCGGAATCGGCGGTAAGAAGGTCACTATATCCAAATCGCAACACACACGATAAGTGCGGTGAGACAGGCGATAGTGTTTGTGAAATCGATAGCCGCCAATCGCTGGTTGGCCAAAAGTCACGACACGTTTTATGCGCTTTGGGTATCGTTGCTCCAGCATATCTGCGAGTACGCAACCAATCGCACCTCCTGATGAGTGTCCGGTGATCGTTATCTGTTTGCCTTGGGCGATCAGTGGCTCGACATAACTTAACAATCGCTCGTAAACCGCAAGACCCAACTTGTCACTGTTGTAACCCGGTAAGCTTTCCTGATTGATCAGATAGTGATAGCCCGCGTGTATCGGATAACTGAGTCCCAGTTCCCTAGTATTACGTTTCCACATACCCAAATTGAGCAACCAGTCGACCAGAGAGTGAGAGCCTTTGATTACGACGATCGCCTCGTCATCGCGTTTGCTCCACAGCACTCGCATCATGATTTTTCCAACGCGGTTATAAACAATGCGCTGGCCGTTGGGATCAAACCCATAGTTGGTTTGTTTGAACACGCGCGGATAGGCCAAATTACATAAAACTGCATATCGTTCATATTGATAGCGCTTGAGGCTCTTCACATCAGTGTCATATCCAGTGGCTTTGGCTGACACTATGCGACATCAAGATGAAGCTTATGTGACGGATGAAAAAAAGCCGTGAAAGTCGGGGACTTCACGGCTCTTTCAGGGATCAGGCCCATTGCAGGACGGCGTATAACTGAATGTATTTCCGTACCAACTGTTGATTTTTGGAGCGTTTCAGCGGATGACCAAACTTAATATAGCAGGGGCTGATATTGAAAAAGGTGTCCAAAGCTTGAGTCAGTTGCGATTCGCTTTCATACAGTGTGATGCCTTGTGCGCTGTAATCTTCGATTTCATCGGGAAGTTGTCCGGTCCACCAATGCAGCAGTTCGCGGCTTTTCTGGCTGCGGCTGATCCAGTGATCCGTCAACAACAGCAACAAATCATTGGGTTGAATGGCGTAGCCGTATTCCTGCTTCCATTGGGTAATGTCGCGCATAAGTTTGTCTCGGCATGTTTTGCCTGCGCTGACCATATGATGCGTAAGAACCCAAACTGTCCCGGCATCACTGCTGATTCGGTAATGGTGGGGTTGTTCTGTCTGATAAACCGATTCGATGGGCGCGTATTCGCAGCGATGGCCAAATTCTGTCAGCGTACGTGCCAGACGGCGGGCAAAGGCTAAGCCGAGATGATGTTCACTCATTCCCTGATTGTGAATCGTCGGGTAGTGCTTTTCACACAGCTTTAAGCAGTCTGCCTGGAATTCATTGACACTTTGAGTGAGGATGTCCAGTAACAACTCGTTGTTCTCCATTACGAAAGCTAGGTAAGATTATCACAGTTACTGTTTGCCACTAGCGGCAAATGACCACTTCTTGATCTTTTGCACCTTTATTCTCTGTGCTGATGAATAATTGGCTGAAAAATGATCACGCTTATCAACAACGCCGAAGGAAACCTGCCATGAGTGACGTATCTTTTACTCAACAACAGCGTGAGGAACTGGCTTCTGCACTGCAAAAGTTTTGTGCCGATGAGCTCGATATTGAGCTGGAGCAGTTTGATGCCTGGTTCCTGTTAGATTTTGTTACAAATAAGATAGGGCCATTTTACTATAACCGAGGTGTTTCTGATGCCCAATCTGTGGTTGAGCGCAAAATGCTTGATATCGCTGATGAGCTCTATCAAATTGAAAAAGAAAGTGAATTTTAAAAACGTCTTTTTAACCTGCCACTTCAAATTATTCGAACGTCTTCATCAATCCAGTCGTCTATTCGCTGCGTAAATCTTGGTAAATACTCTGTTACGAATATGTAGTAACCGATATGCTTGCCGTTGATTATTGTTGTACTGACTACCAATGAGAGAAATATCATGAGTACAGAAGTCACCCATTACAACCGAACTTCTCAGCTTATCCACTGGCTGTCAGCGGTGGTTGTTGTCGGTATGTTTGCTGCCGGTATCTGGATGGTCGATTTATCGTATTACAGTCAATGGTACCAAACGGCACCACACTGGCATAAATCGGTCGGCATCTTATTAATTGCCCTGACTATATTCCGCATTGTGTGGAAATTGGTGACGTTGTCACCTAGGGTTGAAGGGGCAAGCTGGGAAAAAGCATCAGCAAAATTAGCTCATGGTTTCATCTACTTAGATTTGATTATTCTGTTTGTATCAGGCTATTTGATTTCAACAGAAGATGGCCGTGGAATCGACGTGTTTAACTGGTTTACCGTTCCTGGCGCGGGTGCGCTGTTCGAAGGGCAAGCCGACTTAGCAGGTTTGATCCACGAGTATGCAGCGTGGACATTGATTGCGATGGCGGTACTGCATGCTGCGGCTGCTTTGAAGCACCACTTTATTAACCAAGATAATACGCTACGCAAAATGATAGGAGCATCAAAATGAAAAAGACGTTATTGGCATCGGGCTTAGCATTGGCAATGGTAATGCCATTCGGCGCTAGCGCAGCGGACTATGTGATTGACACAAAAGGTGCACACGCATCGGTAAACTTTAAAGTTAGCCATCTCGGCTACAGCTTTACAATGGGTCGTTTTAATACATTTAGCGGTGAATTCTCTTACGACCCAGCAAACGTTGCTGCATCTAAAGTAAGCGTAACGGTTGATACGACCAGCCTGGATTCAAACCATGCTGAGCGTGATAAGCACATTCGCAGTTCAGACTTCATTGACGCTGCAAAATACTCAACAGCGACCTTTACCAGCACCAAAGTGGTCGATAAAGGTGATGGCAAACTGGAAGTGATGGGCGATCTGACGTTACATGGTCACACCAAGCCAATTACTATTGATGCTGAATTCATCGGTGCAGGTAAAGATCCATGGGGCGGTGAGCGCGCTGGTTTTAGCGGCACAACTCGTCTTGAACTGAAAGATTTTGATATTGCGGTGATGGGCCCGACATCTTACGCGGACATGCAGCTGTACATCGAAGGTGTGAAGAAGTAATTCTTTCGCTCTGACAGAAGAAAGCCCCCTTGTCTCTAGAGACAACGGGGGGCTTTGTCTTACTTAGCCGTCTGACTTATTCGTGTTGTAAATTAGGCGCGGGCCAGTTCTTGTTCTTCGACGACACTCAGACGCTCGCCGTAAATCGGTCTCAATGCTGCCAGTACATGATTGCGTTCCAACACGCCGACAAACTTACCGTTTTCCAGAACAGGCAGCACATGCGGTTTGCTGACTTTCATACTTTTCGCGCGCTCTTCGAGTGAGAGAGAGTTAAAGCGGGTTGCTATGCCCATGTTAGTGGTTGGGAACAGCTGCTCTTTATCGATACAGAAGAATTCAGCCACATCGACCAGTTTGTCGTTGACGTCGATGGCAATCACGTCGCGTGTCATCAGGTCTACGACTTTTTGTTCGTCTGCCGGAATGTAATCCTGACACCACAAATCAACCATAATGTCGTGTGTGGACAGAATACCCACCAAACGACCTTCAACATCCACCACTGGCGCAGCATTTAAATGGTGTTCAACCAGCGTATCCACAGCCACTGCTGTTGGTTGTTCTACGCTCAGAGTGACAGGTTGAGCATTCATCATGTCTTTAACAGTTAGGGTATTTTTCATCATAGCGTCCTTCAGTGACTTGATATTGGTGGTTTCCGTAATGGTGGCAACACTGGCCACTTTCAGATGAGGGCGGCGGTAGATAACCCAGTTGGCCAATCCCACCAGAACTGCACCACCAACAATGTTGCCGAGCGTAACGGGAATGAGGTTAGCGGTGATAAATTGTGTAACGTTTAAGTCGGCGTATTGAGCCGGATTCATCCCCACTTGCTGCCAAAAGCTTTCAGGCGCGAAGTAATGGATAACAATACCGAGTGGGACCATGAACATGTTGGCGACACAGTGTTCAAAGCCGCTGGAGACAAACATCGCCACGGGCATAATGGTCATGGCTGCTTTGGTCATCGCATTCGCCGAGCTGAAGGTCAACCAGATAGCGAGACAAACGAGCAGGTTACACAGCACACCCAACGCAAAGGCCTGCAACATGGTGTGATGGAGTTTGTGCTGGGCGATGTTCAGTGCATTCAAGCCCCATTGGCCGTGATCGAGCTGGTATAAACCCGCTGCGCTCACTAATGCCAGCAAGAACATCGCACCAATAAAGTTACCCACGTAGACCTTGCCCCAGATGGACAGCATCTTGCCGAAGCTGATCTGTTTATTCGCCCAGGAAATACTGGACAGCACGGAGCTGGTGAAGAGCTCGCCACCACAAATGACAATCAGTATTAAGCCCATGCTGAATGCCAGGCCACCAGCCAAACGGCTCAGACCCCATCCGGCACTTCCACTGCCAGTGGTTACTGTGATGTAAAACAAGAAAGCCAGTCCTATGAATGCACCGGCCATGACAGCAAGGCTGAGTGTCATGCCACTGGTCTTTTTTGCTTTGCTCAATGCGAACTTCTCTGCTTCCGCCATCATTTCGTAGGGCGAAAAATAATTTTGATTTTCAGAGTAGGCTGCAGACATATTCGCTCCCCCAACTGATGTTCATGTATTACCTCCTTATGTAAAACAACACGTTATGTGCTGCGTTGAAATCAGATTAGGGACAGAAGCCCTACAGGTAAAATTGATAATTTTTCTTATCCACATCAATTGTATTGATATAAGAAACTTAACCAGTAAAATGAAACCGCTTGCGCATAGACAAGCTGTTCAATCACAGAACACATAGGAAAAGCAGTGCGATATTCATTGAAACAATTAGCCGTATTTGAAGCGGTCGCTGATTGTGGCAGTGTCAGTGCAGCAGCGGATAAGCTTGCTCTGACACAATCTGCGACTAGCATGTCTTTAGCTCAGTTGGAAAAAATGCTTGGCAGGCCTTTATTTGAAAGGCAGGGTAAGCAGATGGCTTTGACCCATTGGGGAATGTGGCTGCGCCCTAAAGCCAAGAAGCTGCTGCAGGACGCACAGCAAATCGAAATGGGTTTTTATGACCAGCATTTACTCAGTGGAGAAATACGCTTGGGGGCAAGCCAAACTCCCGCTGAACACCTAGTTCCAGACCTTATCAGTATTATTGATAGTGACTTTCCAGAGATTCGAATTGAACTGGGTGTGAAAAGTACTCAGGGGGTTATCGAGGGGATTCTCGATTACAAGTATGATCTTGGCATTATTGAAGGACGATGTGATGACAATCGAATTCATCAGGAAGTGTGGTGTCGTGACCATCTGACGGTTGTCGCGTCCGCCCATCATCCATTTGCCAAGCGTGATTTTGTCAGCCTGGCGCAGTTGGAGCAGGCTAAATGGGTTCTGCGCGAACATGGATCAGGGACTCGCAAAACGTTTGATAGCTCCATTCACAAATTAATCGCCGATCTCGACGTATGGCGTGAATACGAGCATGTACCGGTACTGCGCAGCTTGGTCGCAAACGGTTCTTATCTCACGTGTCTGCCTTATCTGGACGTCGAGCGATATATTCAGAGTGGACAACTTGTCGCTCTGAATGTGCCAGAATTGAATATGGAGCGGACGTTGTCGTTTGTGTGGCGTGCGGACATGTCTGAGAACCCGTTAGCAGAGTGCATAAAGCGGGAAGGGCTGCGAATGATGAAAGGAAGACCTTCAGTTCTATAGGTGTTTTATATTTCCTAAATCTGTTGATTTACCGTTTGCGTCACGATTTTTATGATATTCATTTATAGTTTGCATATTTAATGTGATCAATATCACTGGTAAAGGTGTGTTTTAGCTCTTAGTATTCTCGCTTGATTCACTGATGTGACCATCCTTATGGGGTGGAAACTTCGCAGAGGGTATTATGAGCACACTGTTCGCTATTTCACTGACTACAGGAATTCTGTCGGGTATTTGGGGCTGGGTAGCCGTTTCACTTGGACTACTATCATGGGCTGGCTTTCTTGGATGTACCAGCTACTTTGCCTCGCCGAAAGACGGATTGAGAGGTTTAGGTGAAAGCCTGCTGACCAATCTTAGCGGCGTATTTTGGGCGATGGTGATTATTGAAGCTTCTGACTACGTTGGCATTGAAATTCTGGGGTATGTCATTACTGCGGTTGTTGCATTTTTCATGTGCATTCAGGCCAGTAAACAGTGGCTCGCGTACATTCCTGGAACCTTCATCGGTTCATGTGCGACGTTTGCCGCCAGTGGCGACTGGAAGCTCGTCATTCCTTCACTATTCTTGGGTGGGCTGTTTGGCTACCTGATGAAATCGAGCGGCGTTTGGCTGCATCAGCGATCAAAACAGTCCGATCTTAATAAAGAGTTAAACAAAGCGGAGCACGTTGCCTAACGGCGCTCGGCTTACCTCTTGCTTCTGAGAAAAGACACCCCCGATTAATTTGTATCGAATTATCAGTTTATTTGATATTGGCGTTCAGTTGACTGTCCCTTTGTTCTGAACTGCATTGATACCAGGCACACAGGAATGTGTGCCTTTTTTTATGCGGTGGCGATATCAGGTGTTGCCATTGGCCATGGTAATGACCCGCTTCAGTGTCCAGCGCAGAAGTACCGGAATACAATCAACGCCATTCTCTTCGCAGTGTGAAACAATAGCTAATGCCAAATCCGGTTTAGCATGCTTCTTCAGTACCTTCGTCACGACTTTTTTGGCCGGGATCGGATGATCATGTGGGATCTTTACCATGTCTTTGAAAAAGAACTCAAAGCCGTGTGAATAAAGGAAGTGTTCAATATCACGGTCAGGCAGTTCCGTTAAGCGGTGACGCTCCTGATCATGGCCAAGCATACCTTGAACTGTCGCTGCGTACTTTTTACCTGCCGCGTCACCATCGGTCACTACGTGCCATTCAATACCAAACGCTTTGGCGACTTTGATCAACGATTTCAAACCTGATTGCGCAAACTCAATAATTTGTACACCTTCGGCTGCCAGGTTGTAGCCGCATTGACGCGCCAACTCGCTGAACAGCCAGACTTCCGTTTCGCCTTCCACTAATAGCCAGCAGCGCGCATAGAGCGCGCCCGAACGATGAAAGCGAATGTGGAAACCAATGCGTCTGAGTTCGTCACGGCTCAAACCTTTCAGCGGCATGCTGGTCGCGACTGTTTTATCGGATTTTCTCACTAAGCGTCGTATGGAATGCAGTGGCACAGAGCCAAGCAAATCTCCGCTGTTGGTGGTCAGAATCTTCTGCATTGGCAGCAGTTCGAGCAGGCTCCAGGCGCGGGCAAGGTGAGTGGGGTGCAGACGACCTTCAGGGTCTTCAACGATGAGAATCGGACGCGCAAAGCGTCGCAGCTCATGTGGGCCTTTTGCCTGCAGATAGGCATTCAATAATCCTAATAGCAGCAATCGAGTTTGCCGATTCTTCGTTTCGTCAACAATTTGCGTCAGGCTTTTTTCGTTGGCCGGGGAACCATACACCAGACTTTCGCGCTCGCGCCGAGGATTCTTTCGACTCTGGCTTTTAAACGAAAAGTAGTGTTCTACCAGAGCGTGCATGGCATTTAAGCTGCTGCGCATTTCGCCTTTGTTGACGTGACCAGGAATGGCCATCAAACGCCTAGCCGTATTATTGATGCGTTTTTCGACCCGAGAGCTGACGCCATTTTTGCTGTCGAACGGGCGATCAAACTGGCGTGAGTCACGCAGACGAATGACCGGATGCAGACTCATCAGCTCTTTGGCCAGTACTTCAGTATGATGAATCGGAATCGGATTTCCGTCGAGATCGAGGAATGCGTAATCAGTGGTGATATTGTATTGCACTCGCGAGCCGCTCACGCGATAAATAATGCGGTGCTGGCCGTTATCGTCTTCACGCCAAACCGGTTTGAGATTGCGGTAACGCCCGGCACGATGCTCTTTCGCATCGGACGCGACGAAACTGAGGATGATCTGAATATCCTGAGTTTGTGGGTGCGAGATGGAGTAGTCGACGTGGAAGTCTTGCAACTCGAATTGATACGGCTGGCCATTGGCCGGCAACATCACTGAAAGCGCATCCAGCAGGGAAGATTTACCCCAAGTATTTTCGCCTATTAACGTTGTGAGTTCATCCAGAGTGAGCGATAAACGACGAATGCCACGAAAACCAGATACTTCTATTCGCTCTAAATGCATAGGCTCAACTTCCTTTTGGTTATCTGCGTTGAGTTTTCTTTAAGAATAAAGGAAAAAGAAGCCTAAGGCAGAACCTTAACTCACAGAATAGTATGTATGTATCACAAATTCAGTGTCTTACAGCGAGCAATGCCGAATCTTTACCGACGCGTAAAGGGTGACAAACATCAAATACGTTAAGTTTCTTTTCAAAGCCATTTCATAAAAGTCACGATTCTGTCATGATCGGTGCGCTAGGATGAGAGTGAAAGAAAAGAGAAAGAAAGTATGAAAAGAACAAAAGAGATTACATCCGTCACTCTGGCACACATCAACGATACCCACTCCTATTTCGAACCGACTTCCCTGCAACTGACACTGGACATCAACGGCCAAACGCTGACCCCTTTCGTGAGTGCAGGTGGATTCGCACGCATCGCAACACGCATTCAACAGCTCAAAGACGATGCAGCGCGTATGAAGCGGGGCTTCGTGTTTGTTCATGCCGGTGACTGTTTCCAGGGCACCTTGTACTTT
This sequence comes from Vibrio fluvialis, assembly GCF_900460245.1. Taxonomy (NCBI): domain Bacteria; kingdom Pseudomonadati; phylum Pseudomonadota; class Gammaproteobacteria; order Vibrionales; family Vibrionaceae; genus Vibrio; species Vibrio fluvialis. The sequence continues at coordinate 1,416,427 of NZ_UHIP01000002.1, read as the reverse complement.
TCCCTGTTTAAAGGGAAAGCCAATGCCGACATGCTCAACGCGTTGGGTATTGATGCGATGACGCTGGGCAATCATGAATTGGACATGGGCAACGAGCCAGTGGCTCAATTTGCCAAACGAATCAATTTCCCGTTGCTGGCGGGCAACTGGGACTTATCTGCTGAACGTACCAACAAAACTTATCGTTTGTCGGACAACAACAACGTCAAAGCGTTTGATGCTGCGCGCCGTTGTGCTAATTGGGTGACAAAATCTGTCGATGACAGTGAAGTGGCCATATTCGGGGTATCACTGGATAAAATGGCCGATATCGCCAACCCGGATATTGACACTCCGTTTGTCGATTCGCTGCAGACTGCTCGCAATACCGTGGCAGAGATTCAGCGTTCAGGCATCAACAAAATTATTTTAGTCAGCCACTTAGGTTACGATGTCGACAAAGAGATCGCAGAGCAAGTGGATGGCATCAGTGTGATTGTGGGCGGACACAGTCATGTGCTGCAGGGCGACTTTAGCGCGCTGGGGCTCTCGAAAGAAGACGAATACGGCCAGTTTATCAACGGGACTTACGTAGTTCAGGCCGGGTTATACGCGTTGGCGCTTGGACACTGCCATATTGACTTTGACCAGAACGGCAAAGTCGTGCACTTCGAAGGTCGTAACGAGCTGCTGCTGGGCCGACGTCTGTTCCTGGATGCCAGCATGAATGAAGCGGGCAGCGATTCAGCGCATTTGCAGGCGTGTGAGTATGTTAACAATCACCCGAATGTGGTGGTGTGTAAGAAAGATCCGCAAGTGCAGGGGATTTTGATCAATAAATACATCCCTCGCGTACGTGAGCTGCAGAGCCAGGTGATTGCGAAAGCGCCGGAGAAACTGCGTCACGTGCGTATTCCTGATGAAGATGGCCCGAGTGAACTGGCACCGCTGGTGGCAAAATCATTTGTCTATGCAATGCGCCAACGGGGTCATCAGGTTCAGTTTGCGATTCACAACGCAGGCGGTGTTCGCACCTCGATTCTTCCGGGGGAAGTGACGGTTGCCGATATTGCCGGAAAACTGCTTCCGTTTGCCGTTCCGATCGGTGTGTATAAAGTCTCGGGGCAAACCATTGCCAGTACGCTGGAAGGGGCAATCAATAACGCGACGAATAATGGCGTTTCTGGTACTGGTTCGGGCAGTTACCCGTACACCAGCAACCTGTCGTTCCAGTATCATGCGGAAAAACCGATGGGGCAGCGTATCAGCCGACTGCATATTTTCATAGAAAATCAGTGGCAACCCGTTGACCCTAATGGCATTTATTGCGGTACATCGTCGGCCTACACCATGAAAGGCAAAGAGGGTTACGACGCGCTGGTGAACATGCAGGGCGAGGGGATTATCACGACGGTTTCGATGGCGGATGCGTTTATTGAGACGTTGTCTGAGCAGCCGGATTTGTTGCAACCGGGTAAATCACTGGCGGTAAACGGGCTAAACTAGCTTGGCATACTCTTTGCTGACTCTTTTTTGTCTCAGTTTCTCAACTCGGAAATTGAAGGGGGAAAAGATGTGGAGTAAAGACTGGCTGGACACGCTAGTTGTCGTAGCATGGGTCGGGGTATGGTCAGCATTAGTTTATATACTGCCATTTGCCGGAATCTGACAAAAAGGAGCGGGAATCGCTCCTTTTTTGATCTTGGTCTGGACCTGATGAAACTGAGGGCATAGAATTGCCCTGTTTGGGGAGTAGTCGCCACCGGTTTACTTGTCGTCATCACGTTAAGCTTAGGCTTATCCGGCAAGTATGAGTGCCTGAACTGTTGAACAACAGATCAGCCGCTTCGACGAGACCAACGCATTCAACGCTGCTTTAGAGCAGTGGTCGTTGCTATGCGGAAGGTGTCGTGGTGTGTCTGTTTTCGATCCTTCCGCTTATGGAGGATTGTATGACCCCGATAACCTATGCAGGATTCGCTATCCTGACCCTTTCTTTAGTCTCTCTCGATATTTGGCAAACCCGAGGCGGCGCGGTGACGTTAAAGCGCGCGGTCGTCTGGAGTCTGTTTTGGTTCGTGCTTGCTTTTGCTTTCGCCGTCAGTATTTATTTCTGCTGGGAATTTTATGCGCCTGCCAGTGATTACAGTGCAGAAAAAGCCACTGTTGCGTTTCTGACGGGCTATCTGCTAGAAAAATCACTTAGCGTCGATAACTTGTTCGTGTTTGCCATCATTTTTCACCAGTATGCGGTACCGGAGCATTTACGGCCTCGTGCGCTGTTGTGGGGGGTGATCGGTGCTCTGATTCTGCGGGCCGTCATGATCATGGTAGGGGCTGAACTGTTGGCCAAATATCATTGGTTACTGTATGTCTTTGCTCTGTTCTTGATTTGGACGGGTATCCAGTTGGCGCGCGATAACGGTGACGAAGAGATCAACCCGCTTCCTGAACGCTTGATTCGCCGTATTTTCCCTGTGTCGGACCGTTATGCCGGCAATGCATTGTGGATTCGCCACAACCATCGCTGGTGGGCGACTCCGATGTTGATAGTCGTTGGTGTGATTGCCTTCATGGATGTAATGTTTGCGCTGGATTCTATCCCGGCCATCTTTGCGGTGACGCAGGAGCCGTTTTTGGTGTTGGCTGCCAACGTATTCGCATTACTTGGATTACGGTCTCTTTACTTTGTTCTTCAGGGAATGATGGATAAGTTTATCTACCTCAAACCTGCGTTATCTTTCATCATGATGTTTATTGGGGTGAAAATGTTACTTGTAGGATCTGTCTGGGAGATCCCAACGCCTGTCTCCTTGTTGGTTTTGTTATTCACCATGGTGACTGCGGTGATTGCGTCGATGATAAGAGGTCACGCCGAGACCAGATTGAGACAAGTAAAATCAGAGGATTAGAAACGCATTCGATGCCAGTGAGGTATCAACCTGGCGGTGAACACCGTTTTATCTCCGGATCAAATTTTTTCAGATATTTAGATGTAAAATAATTGTATGCGGTTGTGACCATTTAAAATGCTCACGCGTTAATTATGCTGATGGCAGCAATTTAAATGACTAAAAATGCGTCATTTCTGAATGGGTATTTTTGCGATTGTTATCACCTTGTTTCATAAGTTTAACTAATCCGAATGGCCAATTTTTGTCATTTTTTTATTCGAACAAACTTGCCTAATATTCGAGCCAACACAGTAAGTTACCGATTTATTTAAGAGAGGCTCACATGGCACAAGCAATGCATTTGGGTACTGTTACAGCACCAACCTCTATGGATAAAAAAACCTACCCGGTTAACTTCAAAGGATTGATGAAACATTTGGTTGATATTCTGTTTGTTGATAGCCAGCAAACTCGCAGCTACTACAGTGCAGAACTATCTAGCCACATGCAACGTGATATTGGTTTATCACGCTAAGCTGAACACAAAAAAAAGCCGACAGTGATGTCGGCTTTTTTATTGGCACTTTATGACAGATAAAGAAAACGCGGCCGGAGCCGCGCTTTTTCTGAATTACTTCTTGCGGCAGTATTCCGCAATAATGTACATCGTTTGACCGTTCACTTTACCCTGAATGTGTTTAGGATCATCGGTCAGTGCGATACCGCGTACCGCAGTACCTTGTTTGATCACCATGCTGGAACCTTTTACTGGCAGATCTTTAATCACGGTTACGTCATCGCCTTTTTTCAGCTCAACGCCGTTCACGTCCAGTGGTTTCTCTGCGTCATCGTCCATGCCGATTTCTGCCCATTTCTGAGTTTCCTCGTCCATGTACATCATTTCGACCAGATCCTGAGCCCAGCCTTCAGAAGTCGCCAGGCGCTTCAGTTGACGCCAAGCCAACACCTGAACAGGCGTAACCTGACTCCACATGCTGTCATTCAGGCAGCGCCAGTGGTTTGCATCTACTGTGTCTGGGTCTTCGATTTGACCTTTACAGGTATCGCAAAGCATCACTGCGTGATCCACAGTAATTTGCGTGTGTGGTGCAACCACAAAAGGAGTTAGCGGTGACTCTGCAGAACAGAGTTCACATTTAGATTCGCAGCGTTCAAGTAGCGTTGCTTCAGTAGACATAATACCCACCTTGTAAAATTTCGTAAGCGCGTATTATCCACTTTACGCACAAGATTTAAAGGGGTATTGCATCAAACGCGGCAAATCAATGGGTTATTTGTATTGATTTGATGCAAATAACCCCAATTGACTTAAGTTATCTCAGCCACACTGCGGATGTGGTACAGAATAAGACGGCAATTTTTTGATCATCGCAGTCAGATCCTGAATGCGGGTGCTGTGCGAAGGGTGGGTTGAAAGCAGTTCTGGTGGCTGGTTGCCTCCTGACGCTTTTGCCATGTTTTTCCAAAGTTCGATGCTTTGGCGTGGATCGAACCCCGCTTTAGCCATGATCTCCAGTCCAACGATATCAGCTTCAGACTCCTGAGATCGGCCGTAAGGAAGGATCACTCCGTATTGAACGCCCACGCCCAACGCGGCCATCGTGATGTCTTTGTATTGAGCATAGGCTGAAGAGCCGATAGCCATATCCGTTACCTGCAAACCGACACTTGCCAACTGAGTTTGTGATAAGCGCTCGTTACTGTGATTGGCCAGTACGTGTGCGACTTCATGGCCAAGCACCGTTGCCAATTGGTCTTGATTGACCGCGACTTTGAGCAGTCCGGTGTAAACGCCAATCTTGCCTCCGGGCAGGGCGAAAGCATTCACTTGCTCACTGTTGAACACCACGACTTCCCATTGTTCGAACCCCGCTTGCTTGGGGACTTGAGCGGTGATGGCGTTGGCTACACACTGCACGTAAGCATTAGTTTTTGCGTCTTGATTAATCGGTGTGTCTTGCTTCATTTGTGTGAAAGACTGAGCGCCTAAATTGCTCATGTCGTTGCTCGAAAACAGCAGAATCTGGTTTCGTCCGGTAGGGGATGCGGCACATGCGGTCAGACCGATCGCTGTCAGAATACAAGAAGCTTTAAACCATGAACGCATTGCTGGCTCCATAATTTTCAGAGGTTAATATTAAACGTGCAAATAATATCATGGCTTAAGCTGAATTGAAGGTGAATGTGGTTTTGTCATTGGCATTCAGAGCGTTACAATAGAACCCACTCACATTTCTTTGCTGCGCACCTGTCTGCGTCTCATCTCAAGGAATTACCTATGGAAATTTGGAAAAAACCGATCAGTCTGGAGATTCTTAATGCAACTTCAAAAAATACGCTGATTGATCATCTCAATATTGTTTATACCGAGATCGGGGATAATTCTGTATCGGCTACTATGCCTGTTTGTCATTTTACTCATCAACCTTTGGGTATGCTGCACGGAGGCGCTTCGGTTGTTCTGGCTGAAACATTGGGCTCTGTGGCGGCAAATTTCTGTGTGGATGATGATTCTTACTGCGTTGGTCTGGATATTAATGCTAATCATATTCGCTCAATGCGTGACGGTCATGTGATTGGGACGGCAACGCCAATTCATTTGGGCGTATCGACTCAGGTTTGGCAAATCACGATGACCGACGAGCGCGGCCGTTTGGTGTGCACCAGTCGCCTGACCATGGCGGTAAAGAAAGCGAAAAACAGCAAGCAGAAACTAAACACTGAGGCGTAAATGGTTATTGAGTTTAAAAGCGGAAAAATTGTCGTCACGGCGCATGAGCTGGTGATCCGTTTACAAGGTGACCATCATGTGACGCTTCAGGCGCAAAGTGATGCGGTCGAACTGATTGGTCGCGGAGCGAATGTGGTGGCCGTGAATGGCTCGGAAGCGAAGTGGTCATTGAAGTTGGACAACGAAGAGCAACTGCGCCAACTAGCGGCTGAACTGGGTTGTGATATCGCTTAAAGAATCCTGTCTCTGACTTGAAAAAATACCATAAAATAGGGAAACTCATTTCGTAGCTGTTTAAATGAGATTTCCCCTTTATGAGTAGCCCCCGCTTACGTGTCCAGTTCGAAACCCTATTCGAACACTTCAATGGTCAGGATGCTGAAACCCAGCTCGAAGATGTCACTGAAATTCTGTTCTGTACCCGTCGTAACGCACGTATTGTGCTGAACAAAATGGAAGAAGAGGGCTGGATAGAATGGCATCCGGCCGCGGGGCGCGGCAAATTGTCTCAGTTGCTGTTTAAACGCAGCCGAGCCGATGTCAGTGAAAATCTCGCCCGGCGTTATCTTGAAGAAGGAAAGATCGGCCAAGCGTTATCGGTTTTGGATCAGGATGCTGCCAAGCTGACTCAGGTGATTCAGAGCTACCTCGGGGTTCAGCATCAAGAAGGTCTGCAAGTTGTCCGGCTGCCATACTACCGACCACTGTCGATGCTCAATCCGTCCAAGCCAATGCGTCGCTCAGAGCAACACATTGCACGCCAGATATACAGCGGCCTGACTCGGCTTGATGAAGACGAGCAATTACAGCCAGATCTTGCTCATACCTGGCAAGCAATTACACCTACTCATTGGCGGTTCTATATTCGCCCGGGTGTGCGCTTCCATAATGGTGAACTGTTGACGACGGATATTGTCATTCAAAGCCTGTGGGAATTGCGCTTTGTGAATCTGTTTTCTCACATTGATCAGGTGGAGTCTCCGGGAGATTGTGTGGTGGATATCCACCTGCAAAAACCGGATCACCGTTTACCGTTGCTGCTGTCGGAAGCGTGCGCGAAGATCCTGTTACCGGAATCTCAGCGCAGTGAAGATTTTGACCTGATGCCAGTCGGGAGCGGTCCATACAAGGTGATCGTCAATGACGAAAAACGTTTGGTTCTGCAGGCATTTGATGGCTATTTTGGTTTTCGCCCGTTGTTGGATCGGGTTGAAGTGTGGGTGATTGACGAAGTGCATTCATCGATGGTCTTCCCGAGTTTGTCTCACCCCATTAAAACGCAGCGAGGATCCTCTACAGAAGATGTGGATCTCGATCCGGGATGTACCTATTTGTTGCTGAATAAGAAAAATGGTCTTGCCAAAGAGGATGAGTGGGCAACCTATTTTCATAACAAACTGAGTACTCTAAACTTGTTCCGCCGATTACCCGAGGAAAAAGTAGTTGAGCTCGGCGTGCTGCCTGCCTATGGTTTGAAGCCGGGTTGGTACCATCAGGCGCCAAGTAATTTTTCCATCACACCACCTGCGCAACGTACTGTCACGGTTGCCTATCATGCGCAGCATCCCATGTTTCCAACGCTTGCGAAGGTGATACAACAAGTTCTCAATGAGGATGGCATCAACGTTGAATTCATCAAATATGAGCTTTCCCTAACCGAAGTGGGTGAGGTGGATATCTGGATTAAAGCCATGGGGATTGCCAATCATCGTGATGACGCATTAGCAGGCTGGCTGTTGAACTATTCGGATGTTGAACACCTGAGTTTGGCTGATGATTTCAATTACTGGTGTGGATTAGTCGATCAATGGCGTGCGGACAAATACGCGACCTTCCCCGCAAGAGAACTGGGTAAGTCGCTTGTGGAGCAACACCAAATTATCCCAATGTTCCATTGTTGGCTGGGAGTCTCAAAAGATCAGTGTGGCTCGCTACAGAATGCCAAGTGCAATGCTTTGGGATGGTTTGATTTCAGCCAGGTATGGGTTAAACCTGAGCTCGATTGAGATGGCAAAACCAAGAAAAAAACTACCGGAAAAGGTAGTTGATATCTACTGTGCCAAGTGCCGGACACTATTGCTTAAGTACCATAAAGGTGGAAAAGGAGCTTTAGTGAAGTGCTTTAAAGAACGTATTGCTCAGGATTTCACGTCCGGTGATGGTCGCTGCCCAAATTGTGGTAGCGAGTTTGCCAGGGACGCAATGGTCAGGGGCACGCCTGCTTTAAAAATGGTGGGTGGCAAAGTGATGATGAAATAAACAACTCTCAAGTTATCTTTTGAAAAAATCGAAAATTCGGTTCAGAAAACTTAAAATTTCATGTAGTTGATACCGATATTGATCTCGGTCGATAAAAAAGGGAATTCTTAGGCTAAAAGCTACAAATATGTTTTAGACGTGTTAAACTTCAATTGTTCCAAATTTGGACCAGAAGTAGCTCTAAAATAGGGGGAGAGTCAATGGAACTCGCGCTAATCATCACTTTTATCGTAGCGGCAGTTGTTATGGTGAAAAAAGAGATGGCAGAAAACAAATAATTTAGTTCATTCTCATTTTTTCTTTTCCTTTTGAATGCATTAAATGTAAAAAAGCCAGCTTTCGCTGGCTTTTTTGACCCTTCAAATGTGCGTCATCAGAATTCGTACTTAGCGGTAATGGCAAAGTTACGTTTTGGCTGAGACTTATCCAGATCCAGTTCGCTTGATCCGCGTACATCGTTCCACTTGTAATACTCTTTGTCGGTCAGGTTGAAAATACCTGCTGTCAGAGTTACGTCTTTGATTGGCTTATAGTATGCCGTGATATCAATAATGGTTGCACTTGGTAGTTCAGTTTGTGCGGAATCCTCACTGTTGATATTACTGGACGATTTCTTCGCCGTGTAGTTTACCTTTAGGCTTGAACCCCATTGAGTGCTCGGTGCGTCATAGTTCAGGGCAACGACTGCATTCCAGGGGTTAACACTGTTTAACGGGTTGCCTTCGCCATCTTCGCCTTCTGTGTATGCTGCCACCAGCTTGGTGCTCATACCTTGTGGAGCATTCACAAGTTTATCCAGCAATAGCGTATTGCTCAGCTCCACACCTTTGATGGTCGCCTTATCAATGTTGGTGTAGTAGTACGAAGTCATTGAGCCATCGTTGGTACTGGTTTGATCAATAAAGTTGTCGTAATCACTGTAGAATACCGAAATCTCTGATCGCGAGGCATCCGTTTTGTGGCGGTAACCCAGTTCGTAAGAAATACTTTCTTCTGACTTCAGATCTGGGTTAGGTATGTTTTCATAGCAGAAGCCATAGTAACAGCCGCCAGCGTAAACATAGTAAAGCTCACTAAACGTCGGTGCTCGGAAGCCTTGGCTGACTTGGGAGAAAACGCTGTTTTCGGTATTGAGATGGTAAACAGCGCCGACTCGACCAGTCACTGCGGAATCTTTGTAGGTTTCGTAATTTGTGCCTTCCACATCACCAGGATTGGTGTTGAACCAGTCGTAACGCAAACCCGGTGTGACGATCAGGTCACCGTTCAAAAATGCCATTTCGTCTTGCAGGAACACGCCAACCTTTCGCTCTTTCGCATCCGGTGTGTACACGATTTGAGAGCTGCTGTTGGTCGATGAATCATACTGGATATTGGTGTTTTCGATATCAGCAGCGGTCAAGCTGATACCATAAATGAAGTTATGTTCTACACTGCCAGTGGTTAACAGTTTGTCGAATTGAGTTTCCACATCCCAACGATTGTCTTTATATACGTAGTCTTTGGTCTGGTTGTTTGACGAGGTTGAACGGTGAGTGACACCGTTGTCGTCCTTTTTCTGCCAGGTGACTTTACTGGTAATGGTGTCTGCCAAGCCAATGTCTGCGTTCCAGATGTGCTTTAATCCCAAACGTGTTTTCTTGGTCGTGTCGTCACCAGTGTAATTGGTGTAAGTCGAATGATAGATATCCGAGTTCGACTCGTTGTGCGTAATTTCGCCCAGCAGCTCAATACGATGAGCAGGGTTTAGCTGATATTGCAGCTTGAGAAGCAGATCGTTTTTTTCTGTGTCTTGATCTGTAACGGAATAGTTCTCATGTTCGGCATTGGCGAAGTTATTGACGTTCTGACCGTCACGACGGGTGAATGCGACCAACGTTTCCAGATCGCCGATACGGTTTGCCAGTGCGACGTGCTCACTGAATGATTTGTCTTCTGAAAAGTAGGAGAGCTTCACCTGGCCGCCAAAGGATTCACCATCTTTGAGAAAATCGCGCGGATCTTTAGTTTCGAATGCGACAACCCCGCCCACCGCATCGCTGCCGTGAAGACTTGAAGCCGCGCCTTTCACGACTTCTACGCTTTTGACCATGTCTGGTTCAATGTACACTGCACTGGAATTCACGAATTCGGTGTTGCCGCCGTCGAAAGATTGACCTTGAGCTACGCCATCGACAAGAATTTTGACTCGGTTCCCTTCGACACCACGAATGTTGACGGTTTGAATGCCTTGACGATTAGAACCGTTCACGGTTACACCCGGTGTGTACTCAAACACTTCCGCGACATCTTTTGACATGTTTTTTTCAATGTCTTTGTCACTGACAACGTCGACTTTCGCGGCGGTATTGCCTAACGTTTGATTTGTGCGGGTTGCCGATACCACCACTTCGTCGAATGAGGCATAATCATCGGCATAGGCGGAAGGAGAAAGGGCAAGAACAATCGCAATCGATAGTAAAGATTTGTTATACATCTGCTTTTACCTTATTAAATCCATATAACGTAAGTTCGCCGCAGAGTCTATTTGATCTAAATAATAATTACTATCATTTGCATTTGTGTTTGTTGTTGGTTTTTGCTGCGAAAGTGAGTGCTCTGTTCACAGTTATACCAAATATATCAATAAGTTAATTAATAATTTCGCTAGAAATAAAGTTTTTGCTTTATTAAATAAGTGTGATTTAGATCACCAATAACTGGGTATTCTATCAATATTAGGATGTTGGTTTTGCAAAGTCCAATTACGTTAGAAGCGTTACATATTCTCGATGCAATTGACCGACGAGGCAGTTTTGCAGCGGCGGCGAATGAACTAAATCGTGCTCCGAGTTCGCTCAGCTATCAGATTCAAAAACTGGAGCAAGATCTGGATATCATGATTTTCGACCGCTCCGGTCACAAAGCGAATTTCACCGATGCGGGTAAGCTCATTCTGGAACGGGGGCGGGCCATTTTGTCTGCGACCGAGAAGCTTGTTAATGACGCAACGCTTCTGGCTAACGGCTGGGAGCTGGATATCACCGTAGCGTTTGATGGCATCATACCGATTGCCAACTTCTTCCCATTAGTTGAAGCGCTGGGCAATGTGAGCAAAACCCGTATTCGCTTACAAGAAGAAATTCTTGCGGGTAGCTGGGAATCTCTGGCGACTGATCGCGCAGACTTACTGATTTGTCCTCGTATCGAAACGCTTCCTCAGGACGTTAAGGCTGAGACATTGGGTGAGATGGAAATGGTCTGGGTAGCGGCAAGTAACCATTATGTGCATAAGCGGACGGGTGAATTTGATGAAGAAGCACGCCAGAAGTATCGTGCGATTGCTATTGCCGATACAGCTCGCGACCAGCCAGCGATGAGTGTGAATATCCTTCAGAAGCAGCCACGTTTAACGGTGACCAACTTTAACGCGAAGTGCCAGGCTCTGGTGAATGGTTTAGGCATCGGTACGCTGCCAAAGCATGTTGCCGAACCGTTGATTGCTGAAGGTAAGTTAAAGAAAATTGAAGGTAGCCAAGGGTCGAAAATGGAAATCATTATGGCGTGGCGCCGAAACAAAATTGGTGAGGCGAAATCCTGGTGTATTCAATACCTTAAGAAGCACTGGAATCTGGTTTAAGATCAAAAATAGAAAGGCGGATCAACAAGATCCGCCTTTTTGCTTATCGCTGCTAAGGATTGAGTGGCAGTACCATATCTGCCGTACCATCCTCAAAATGGATATCGACTTCAAATCCGAGTCGCTGAGCCAAAGTTAACATGCCTCGGTTGGTTGGCATTGTCATTCCCGACATCTGTGTTGTGCCTTTGTGGCGGCAGTAATCTATGATCTTGCCCATCAAAATTTTACCTAATCCTTTTCCTTTGAGATCGGATCGAATCAGAATCGCAAATTCGGCATCGGTGTTCTCTGGATTAATCAAAGCGCGCGAAACGCCAATGATCTCATCTTTATCGCCCTGATGGCTTACCGCAACAAACGCCATCTCCCGGTCGTAGTCAATCTGGGTCAGGTTGGCTAGCGCTTCGTGATGAAATTCACCGACATCAGAGAAAAAGCGTTTATAAAGGTCCTCTTTACTTACTTTCTTAATAAATGCGGCGTGATCGGGTTCATCTTCAGGAAGAATTGGCCGAATGGTCACCAGCTCGCCGTCTTTGGCCTGAACGTCTTCCGCCATCTCTGAAGGATAAGGGCGAATCGCCAGTCTGCTTTGTGCGTCGCCTTCAAAACGTTTGAGCGTTAAATCTGCATCGAGGATGGTAAATTGACTGCCATTTACCAATACTGGATGAATATCCAGTTCGTGAACTTGTGGGCATTCCACCACCATTTGGGAAATTCGGACCAGAAATTCAGACAAACCTTCAATGTCTATCGGCACAGGCAATTTCTGCAGACGAATCTTCCCGCTGCGAATAGCCCGCACAATCAAATAACGCGCCAGCGTCATATTGAGAGGCGGTAAGGCCGCGGCGGCATCGATCGATTCATTCCACTCTGATCCTCCTTGGCCAAGCAGGATCACTGGGCCGAATGTGGTGTCGTTTTTCACTTTAATTCGCAGCTCTTCACCGCCAGCGAGTTTAGCCATGCCTTGGACAAGTAAGCCGTGAATGTTGGCTGATGGGTAGGAGATCTGTGTTCGGTCTAAGATCGCCTGCGCTGCGTTGGCGACTTCAGTGCTGTTGCGCAGATTGAGCATGACACCCTGAACATCGGATTTATGGGCAATGTCCGGTGAGCGCAGCTTTACCGCAACCGGATAACCAATCGTTTCAGCAATATGCACGGCTTCGCTGGCATCAGATGCTATCCAGGTCGGTAGCACATTGAAGTTAAAACATCTCAGCAAAGTGCCAATCTGGTGGGTATCAAGGTGAACCAGATTATTACTCTCCAGATGTTCTTCTATCCATTGTTTGGCACTGTTCACTTCTGAGACATGGACCGCTTCCGCCGTGGTTGGGGTCTCCATCAGTTGTTTTTGGTTGCGGCGGTACTCGACCAAGTGCATGAAGGCCACGACTGCACTCTCGGGAGTACGATAAGTCGGAATACCAGCTTGATTAAAAATCTGCCGCGCTGGCTTGGCCGTCATTTCGCCAGACCAGTTGGTCAGAATATTAAATCGTGGTGAACGAGGATGCGCTTTAATTACATCGACAATAGCTTGAGCCGTCTGTTCAGAATGAGCAATTGCTGAGGGGCTATGCATGATCAGAATGGCATCAATAGTCTCGCTATCCAGTACGGCTTTAAGTGCATTCACATAACGGGTATGGTCGCCGTCGCCAACAATGTCGATAGGATTACTGTGCGACCAGCTCTGCGGTAAGCACTGATTCAACTTTTCGTACACACTTTCTTCAAGCTCGGCCAGTTTCCCGCCTCGCTCTAACAATGTATCAATCGCCATAATTGCCGGCCCGCCGCCGTTGGTGATGATCGCCAAGCGCTCGCCGCGGAGAGGGACTGAATGAGTCAAGGTTTCTACGGCAGCGAACAACTCATGCGTGTTGTTTACTCTCAACATACCCGTGCGTCGAATGGCTGAATCGTAAATGATGTCCAGTGTGTCATCGCCGCCGGTATGCATTTGCGCGGCCTTGCGTCCGGCGCTCGTGCGTCCGCCTTTCAGAACCAATATCCGCCGGTTGCGTGATGCTGCACGCGCTGCTGACATAAAGCGTCTCGCGTCTTTAATTGTATCAATGTAAAGCAGAATGGCATCGGTATATTTGTCAGTGCTGAGACAGTCGAGCAGGTCGGAAAAGTCGATGTCACTGGCGTTACCTAAGGAAACAAAAGCAGAGAACCCGATCTCTTTATCGTTTGCCCAATCAAGAATCGTGGTGCATACAGCCGCTGATTGTGAAATGAAAGCAATGTTGCCTTTAAGCGCAGTCACGGGAGAGAAAGAGCCATTGAAATTGATCCAGGGCAGAATCAGTCCCAAGCTGTTGGGCCCAAGGACACGCATTCCTGCCTCTTTGGCGATGGCGCTACATTGTTCTTGGATTTCTCGCCCCTGAGCATCCAGTGAATACATATCGGAAGAGAGGACAACGACGTTGGATACGCCTTTTTCGGCCAACTGACGAAAAATGGAAATATTACGTGACGCGTGAGTGCATAAAATTGCGATATCCGGAACTAACGGCAGCGCATCAATGGTTTTGTACGCAAGGACGCCACAAACGGAGGGATAATAGGGAGTCACTGGCATAATGGCGCCATCAAAGCCTCCTTGCAGCAAATTCTTCATCACAATATTGCCGGCACGGAATGGGCGGATAGAGGCACCAATCACCGCAACGGATTTAGGCTTCAGTAACTGACTTAAATTATTCATAATTATTGCGCCACAAGTTGACCTGTCTATATCCTAACCAATTCTCGTATTGGCTGTTCGTCTATTTGGTCTGGTTGTGATCCTGTCAGCACCGGAGTGAGTCGACTTTGTGTCACAAATCACAGGATATCCTTGATAAATCGGCCGCTAAGCTTGATTCTCAGCGCCGCTATCGGCATGATTTAATTACTTTCTACTTAGAGTGTTTATGAATCCATGAAAAAAGTTGCAATTGTTGGCTTGTCAGCGTTACTCGCTGCTTGTTCCTCGGGAAGCTACATCACAGATGTGACCACGGAAAGTCATACGGAAGAATATGCGGTAGCTGAAGTACCTCAACCAGTTGTTTCAGACGAAGGAACAGCAGTAGGTGTGACAGAACAAAACGTTGAAATGAACGTCATCAAGATGGCGCCAACTGACAACGATAAGAAAGTGGTTAAAATGAGCCCGCAAACTCAGGCGAAACCTGCAGTTGCCATCACGCCTCCGACAGCTAAGCAAGTTGCGATGAATCCTCGCTACGGTTTTACGATTCAGGTCGTTGCTGTAGGCACTCAGAACAAAGTGGATCACTTTGCCAACAATCTGCCAAAAGATGGCCAGCCGATTTGGGAAAACTACAAAGTTGTAAACGGAACAAAATGGTACACCGTGCTTTATGGTGACTACGCGACGCGCAAAGAAGCAGCGGAAGCGATTACCACGCTACCAAGTGAGTTCCAGTCTCTGAAACCTTTTGTGAAGAGCATTGACTCAATTAAAAACTCTGAGTTCCCGACGCTGAATAAGCTTAACTAACTCTGACTGAAACGATAAAAGGGGCGATTTGGCCCCTTTGTTGTTTGTTCTCTGACCACTTAAACCATGATTGTGTGAGAAATTGTCTCGAACGGTGTAAGTTCATGGCGAATTGTCTATCATAGTGGACAAATAATCTCTGGTGTCACGGAAAGATCTAATGACAAAAACGACTATCTTACTTTTGTGTGGCGGCGGCTCTTCTGAACATGAAGTGTCGCTGGTTTCTGCTAACTATTTGCAGCAGCAATTATCACAAACTCCTGAATTTGATGTGTTCAGGGTTGAAATGAAAAAAGAGGGATGGTTCTCTGATTGCGGTGAGATAGTATATCTGGATACAAACTCAGCCACATTGAATGGCGAAGGTTTATCAATCAAGATCGATTTTGTTGTGCCGTGTATCCATGGTTACCCGGGTGAAACGGGCGACATTCAATCCATGTTTGAACTTGCTGGTATTCCTTACTTAGGCTGTGGCCCAGAAGCCAGTTCAAATAGCTTTAACAAAATTACATCCAAACTATGGTACGACGCGTTAGGTATTCCAAACACACCTTATCTGTTCTTGTCAGAAAACAATGCGGATGCACTAAAGTCGAGCCAAGAAGCATTTGCTAATTGGGGCAGTCTCTTTATAAAAGCTGCGCGTCAAGGGTCTTCTGTTGGCTGTTACAAGGTCACAAAAGAGGACCAAATTGCTCCCGCTATTGATGCCGCATTTAGTTATTCAGAGCAAGTACTGGTTGAGAAGGCCGTTAAACCCCGTGAACTGGAAGTCGCCGCCTATGAAATGGGTGGTAAGGTTTTTATCACCAAACCTGGTGAAATTATTGCTCCTGAAGATGCGTTTTACAGTTACGAGGAAAAGTACAGTACCGACAGCCACTCGCGCACTGAAGTGGAAGCGGGTAATTTGACTGACGACCAACAAACTTTGATTCACAGTGTTGCTGAGAAAGTCTTCACCCACATGAAACTGCGTCATTTGTCGCGTATTGATTTCTTCTTAACACCAGAAGGTCAGGTTTATCTCAATGAGGTAAACACTTTCCCAGGCATGACGCCGATTTCAATGTTCCCTAAAATGCTTGAACATAACGGCCATAAGTTTGCCGATTTCCTGGCAGATTGTGTTCGCACCTCACTTACTCCCAAGGCTTAAATTTCACAAATTTTAGCTTCTCTCGCTCTGCGGTATTTTTATCACCAATGTATTGATAAGGCATCGCAGGGCTGAGCCAACGCCCGAATTCTTGAATCTCTCTCGCTTTATATCCTTGTTTCGCCAGTTCTTTCGCCGCTCCTATGCGCGTTGATTGTCCTGAGAAACGCAATTGTTCATCGCCCAAATATCTTCCTGCGTTTCGTAGGATCCGAAATATTGATGAATCATCAAGTGGAGATGTAGAAACGTTACCATGTCGATCGATAGCTCGGAAAAGTACGCCACTTGTATCTTCGATACAGGTGAGCCATTTCGACAGACATTGACTCGCTTGTTCAGAAAGCGAATAAGTGTAGCCTGACATTTGCAAACTCAAATTAGGTTGTTCGTGATTAAGCCTAACTAACTGAGATGCATCGAGAGATTTAAGCTCTGAGCGCTTTAACGCACACTCAAACATAACGTGGTAAATCGCAAGATCCCGGATCGTTTTTATTGCCTGACGATCTTTAAGCTTTCCAAATAGCTGACTCAGATGGTCTTGATTAAAACTTTGAGCTTGTGTGGCATCGCCATGTTTATCTAACCGTAGTCGCTGTAACGATGTGCGCACCTGACTATTCGTTGTCGGGTCTCGTTGGCCGAGTAAGGTGTGAACTAAACTTATGGTGACCGTGTAACGTTTAAGAGTGCTAAATTTTCTGGAACGAGCCTCTAATTCAATGAACTGACGCACTGCGGTGATTGATGCAGGAATTGCGTTAACTGATCGAAATTGACAGAATTCCAGAAATAGATTCCAGTCTTTAGTGAACGCAAGTAATGAATTGCGACTGTACTGATGTTGGGTGAGTTGATTGAACTGTTCGAGAGTGACTAGACGACCAAAATCGATAAGCATCTGTTTTAAAATGCTTTGATCTGTGACGACAGTAAGGTTTTTTTTCATACTAGCGCACTATAACTTGATGTTTTGATAATAAATATACTTGCTAACCCGAGATATACAATTATTATTTAGGTAACTGCAACTAAAAGAACCAGATGCGTATGGCTATAGCTACTTATAGAGGGTTTACCCTCAAATCTGCACCAAATTCAACTGAAGTATGGCAAGTTCAGATAAAAAACCATGTTTTGACCGGCAACCTTGCGGCAGTGAAGAAGAGTATCGATTGGTGGTGTGATACGGCATCAATTATCGATCCTCGCGAATTTGAATCGGTCGGCCGTAAACGAGAAGTTGCTGCAGGAACGCAAGAGAACTTCAACGGGTTCAGCCTCAAAAACGACACTGGTGAAGCAAATGGATGGTACTGCTTTTTTAATGGCCGCTTAATCAAAGGTTCTAAAGTTGCTATTCAAAAACACATCGAAGCTTTTTTGCTTGCTAAACAGCGAGCAGAAACACAACACAAGAAGTAGTAAAGATCATGACACTCGTATATTCGACAGACGTCGGCCGAATTAAGCAGGAACCAGAGAAAGCAGAACGTCCTAAAGGTGATGGTATTGTCCGTATTCACAAAGAAACGAAAGGACGTAAAGGTAAAGGTGTCTGCATCATCAAAGGACTAGACCTGGATGACGCGCCGCTTAAGCTGCTTGCCGCCGAACTCAAGAAAGTCTGCGGTTGTGGTGGTTCGGTTAAAGATGGTGAAATCGAAATCCAAGGCGACATGCGAGACAAAATTAAAGCGATGCTTGAGAAGAAAGGCTTTAAAGTCAAGCTAGCCGGCGGCTAATAACCAGGTTGATATCGTTAGATAGCAAAGTAGTTATTAGCTATTTTATGGTAAATCCAGTTATGTTGAATAGCTTCGCTAGATAACCAAGCAAATACAGCACAGCAGAGAAGAGCACCCAAAAACGTGCTCTTCTTATTAGCAAATACAATTTAACATAACGTACATAATGCGCACTGAAGTAGTGACGCTTTAACCTCGGTCGCATACAGCGCAAAACTGCTCGAACCCATTAATATATAGTTTGTATCTGTAGCGTGTCCGGGCTTTTAGTTGAAGTTACCACCAAAGTGTTTATTAATCTGCTGTCGCGTTTCTCTACGGTTTTACCGCTTGATCATTTCGTCGCTACACTGTCACGCTGTGTGCACTAAATAATAATGTTCGTCCGTGATGCGAGTTGCCACATGCTTCATCATGGCGTTGAGCTTTCCAAGTAACTAACTCTATGGTTCGACATTCGCTGACTGTTCAATCGATGACAGAGAAATTACTCCGGTTTAAACCGCGTTCTGTCCGCTGCCAGTCATGCCTAAACTCAACGTCGTCAGCGCGATCCAAATTCCAAATACTGAATGACACTTGAAATCTTTCCCCGTTGCCATTCACACGCCATCAAATTAAGACAGAAGCACTCACCATGCTTCAAACCTTCTCTATCTGCGCAGAGATAAGCGCACGAAGCCTAACTAAGTGACGGCGTCACCTGGTATGTTTTGTGCTGTATTAAGCTGTCATTAACGACCAAATCAAATCTTGATGCGATACCTTTCGATTGGCGGTTGGATCGATTGTCATTTCTTCCATGTTTAATTCAATGATAGTTACGACGATGGATATGACGACAGTGAGTAATCACACCGTAACGCATCAGGATAATAAACTGGCTTTTATTTTGAGTGTAATTTGATGTGTAATAAAATTACAAGATAGTGAAAGTTCACACTTACGACAGGATTTTATCCTGTCGTAAGTGTTTGTTATACATTGGTTTGTTTTGGTTTCTTGGTGTTTTTGGTGGGGTTATTGATTTGAAGCGTGACTTGTAAGTCTAAATGAAAGGCAAAAAAAGAGCACTTACGTGCCCTATTCTTTGGTTTGTTGCTCTGTTTGTTGTTGTCTTATTTCTTGAGCAACGATTTTTATTGCTTCTGCAGTGCTGATTCCTTGCGCCATAAGCGCCTGAATCTTTTCTACTGCCGCCTGCTGTTCGGCGTGAGAGAGAGTTGGTATATCGTCAAACATAAAAAAGGCTCCTTTTAAGGAGCCCAACTATAGTGTTTCGCTTAATAACTCGCAAGGAAGTTTACGTAAGCACCCATTGCTTGTTCATTGGTGTAACTTGCGCCAATATCTAATTGGAATAGGTTGAGTGGCGAAATACCCACACCAGCCGTTACCGTCCCTTCACTACCGCTGTAGGCCAGATTTTTGTAATAACCAGCACGCAGTTTTAGCTGGCGTAGTAAATCAATTTCACCACCGACACGAATCATTTGCGTGTTGTCTGCAAAACTTTTGTAACGCTCGTCTTCGTTGAGATCGTAGTCCACGCTCAGAGTGACATAGTCGGCAACCAAACCGACACCAACCGTGTACTGTGGACGAATCTGATAGGAGTACTGCAGATTGGGATTGCCTGAAACTTTTGACGCTACGGTTTTGGTTTCAATGTCTCGACTGATCAAGTTGGTTGCTGCAAAACCGATTCGAAATGGGCCATAGAACCACAAGGCACCAGCATCAATATTGAACGTTGTTTCGCCCGTGCTGTTTTCGCGAAGATCTTTAAAGTCATAATCGCTGATGCTGGCTTCATACACGTATGTGTAGATACGTTGCAATTTCGGGCTGATACCAAACGAAAGGTGCTGTCCCATAAAGGTTTGATATTTGGCTAATGAAATCCCTACTTCGGTTACAGCGACAGATACCGCATTAACGGTGCTGTTCTGGGCTTTTTCGAACGTACACTCGTCGGAGCCTTCGCTATAACTCGGGCAACTATCGGCAATATTGGTTGTTGCAAATGATTCAGTGTAAGCCTTACCAAAAATGTTCATGGCCAGATATTGGTTTGGAATACCAAATGCCACCACGCCACCAAGATGTGCGCTTAGAACATCGCCACTGACGTCATTCATTGCACTCTGTAGTTCGTCGACACGAGAAACGTCATTGCTATCGAGAATGCTTGAGATCTGATCAAGGCCGTCGACCATTTTATCTGGGTCATTATACGAACCACCGATACTTGGCAGGATCATACCGGCATCGTCATTGCGGCGGTATATTGCAACAATCGCTGGGTTGTAGAAAGGAGCGGTCAAATAGTTTGCTGATACGACGCCAACACCACCCATTGCATCACCGCGAGCTTCAACGGCGTAGTTGGCTGCGAGAGCACTTGGTGCTGCCAATGCGACAGACAGTGCGAGAAGTTTGATTTTATTATTCATGCCGATATAAACCGTAAGTTCCGTTTCGTTTTATAACGGCATATTGTCCATTATCTTTAGTTATTCCTCTAGCGAAACGTCATATGTTTTGCTGATAACTTGAGATTGCTCAATGGTGATTGGCCCTTGCCAACGTTGATGGGTCATCGAGACTGCCAAAACATAGCGATCGGACGGTAAATTATTTAGCCCTAGCGATGTCGGGTAATCCGATTCGTAACTCTGGCTCCAAATTTCCTTATATTTGCCGTCTACGTAATCAAAGACCGACACGCCAAGTTTTGGTAGTGGACAGAATCGATTTAGGAGTGCATTTTTCTCCACAATCCACTGATCTTTGGATGCCCAGCGAACAGTTTGCTTCGCTTTGGGTTCACCAAATATAATCCACGCGCTCCAGGATTCTTGATCACTTGCCGTAATATCCAGTCGGTACAATCCCATACTTAGCTTAGTATTCAAGTTGTAACGTTTAAGATAGGAAATGGTTGAGCTAGTGACGTTGTCACTATCGGTTTTGGTGAACGTACTGTCTGTGGATAACGGTTTATCTACCCACTGAGTGAGTCGAATGTCAGAAATATTCTTTTTGGATTTCGCGTCAATAATTACTTGATAGGCGTCTCGACCAGGGCTTTGTATGTCGACCCGACGAATAAGAACAGACTTAATCCACTCTGGGAAAGGTTTGGAATCGAGTCCTTTTCCACAATCGACAGTCAGTGACTGAACTAACAGATCGTTCAGATGTGCAGTTATGCTTTTGTTGTGCTCCAACTGCCACACCTCAACTAAGGAAGCGAACATGCTTTCCAAGTCGTTATTGAGCAAATGTTGGTGTGCTTGGGTTAATGGCGTGTTTTTCTCAAACCATTCGACCGCTTGTGTAGATAAGGGCACGCATAATAGCGTGCCCATTAACAATGCTGATTTCCGCATTCGTTACGCTTTCATCTTGTAACCGACACCACGTAGGGTTTCGATTTCCAGACCGGGTAACTTTTGGCGCAACTGAAGTACGTGAGTATCTACAGTACGGGTTGTTGGGAAATGGTTGTAACCCCAAACGTGGTCCAGCAGCTCGTCACGGGTAAATACACGGCCTAAATTGCTTGCCAAAAACAGCAGTAGATCGAATTCAGTACGAGTCAGTGTTACCGATTCGCCGTTGAAATAGACTTCTCGTGTTGCTTTATCAATCGTCAGGTTCTCGGTGACCACTTTGCTGTCGTCTTGATCTTCATTTTCAGGCGAACGAAGTTGAGCGCGCACGCGTGCAAAGAGTTCTGCTTCGGCAAAAGGTTTAGTCAGGTAATCATTCGCACCTGCGTCCAGACCTGTTACTTTATCTTTAACCGTCACCAATGCAGTTAAAAGAATCACAGGGACATCTTTCAGTTTTTTCCAATCAGCCAAGTGTTGTACTGAATCACCATCAGGTAGCTGGCGGTCCAGAATCACTAAATCCGCTTTCTCCCAGTATTGCTTTACACCAGCAATCGTTTCTGCATGTAAACAGTCATATCCTGCTTGCTCCAAACTAACCAGAAGTCCGTCAGCTAGGTTTTTATCATCTTCAACGAGAAGCAATGTCTGTTTCACAGGGTATCTCCAATATAAAAGTGGTCGGCGGTCCAACAAGGGTCATTGTTCCCCCCATTCTTCCGACCATCGATTCTACTATAGTTAAGCCAAGTCCTAAGCCACTTTTACTGACAAATGGCTTGCGTAAATGACGCCAATCCTTGTTTGTAAGCGTTCCTTGGTCCGTAACCTTAATTGTGACAGCGTTAGATTTTGTTGTTACTTCTAGTGTCACTGGAGCAACGCCGTATTTCACCGCGTTGCGTATTAAATTATCTACACAGGTTCCTAGCCAGTAGACATTGAGTTTGGCCGCTATGTCTTTGTCTATTTTAAGTTCTACGGGATCTACGAACTCTTCTTCAACTTTGTATCTTAACCACTCTTCAACCGACGGAACCCAGTCTGTTGCAAGAGGTTTGTTATCGGATTGCAAATAATCTTTGCTTGCTTCCGCTAATTGACGTAATCGGCGTGAATCTTCACACAGTCTACGGAACTCATCGTATACAGACTCAGGCAAATGTTCAAATTCGCGACGAAATCCTTCTACGGTCAATGAGAGACTTGCGATCGGTGTACGCAGCTCATGAGTCAGAATTTGCAGGATGAGCATTCGGCTCTTCATTTCCTGACGCTTTGAATTCCAACGATAAATTGACCAGCCAAGTACCAAGAGTATGTTGGCAATGACTAGGGCAACCATGCTGATACGCAGCAAGTCAGAATGGTCTTCTATATCCCAACAAATGTTACCACGCTGTACGAAACAGGTGCTTTCTGAGGTTGCGATACTGTAGGAAAGCCCCGCTTTGCTGGCGTTACGGTTCCAAGTCTCTTCGTCGAAAACGTAATATTCGTCCCCTTTTCTCAGCCAAAGTTCCGTATCGTCACCAAACATTACCGCGCCAGCGATTAACGCGGTCATGGTATCTTCATTCATACTTTGCAAGCGGCCTAACAATGAATCTTTCGCTGCTTTCGGGCGTTCCTGAATATGCATGTATTGCTGCAACTCATTCAGTTTGTCCGGGTGCATCTCAGCATATCGTGAAGCATAAGTGCCTCCGCCTGGATGGATCAACGCACTTCTTGCAAACCAACGCATCGGCAGTTGGGTACCTTTACATATGGCACGTGTAAACACTAAAGGTTCAGTTACCAGCGGGTTCAGCGGCAGTTTACCGGTACAGGTTTGAGCCAGACTATAAAGTTGCTGGATATCTTTTAATGGATACGCTGATGTTTGCGGCAGCATGCTGTCTGGGGTCAGCAAACGTGTTGGATAATCATTCTGAATGCCGCGAATGTCGTAGGAGACCGCCGCCGATTTATAGTCAAATAGCGATACGAACAGATCTATGCGCTCAGGCAGAGAATCCGCGTATGAGGAGGATGTGGTAAACAGCCCTACAACGACTAGGGTTCTTAGTATCGCTTTAATCAATTTGAATCTTCGGCAGATCATAGGGTTACAAAACTATAACGTATTATCCTAGAAAGATACATTTGGCTTGTTATATTGCTGTCAATAATGCATCAACGAAAAATAAAGAAGCCAGCGAAATGCTGGCTTCTTAGAGGTCTTAACCGGAAGGTTACAGTGCTTTAGAAATCGCGTCTACACTATCCTTCGCATCGCCGAACAACATATGTGTGTTCTCTTTGAAGAAAAGTGGGTTTTGTACCCCAGCGTAACCCGTATTCATCGAACGTTTGAATACGATAACGTTTTGCGCGTGCCACACTTCCAGTACTGGCATTCCCGCGATTGGGCTGTTTGGATCTTCTTGTGCGGCTGGGTTCACCGTATCATTCGCGCCAATCACCAGTACGGTATCCGTATCTGAGAAATCATCGTTGATTTCGTCCATTTCCAAAACGATATCGTAGGGCACTTTCGCTTCAGCAAGCAGTACGTTCATGTGGCCAGGCAAACGACCAGCTACCGGGTGAATACCAAAGCGCACTTCAACACCCATGGAACGAAGTTTTTCTGTGATTTCATACACTGGGTACTGAGCTTGCGCTACCGCCATGCCGTATCCAGGAGTGATGATGACAGATTTTGAGTTCTTCAGCATATCTGCCACATCTTCAGCGTTGATTTCGCGATGCTCGCCCTGCTCTTCCTCACCGCTAATCACCACTTCTTGGCCAAAGCCGCCGGCAATAACACTGATAAATGAACGGTTCATCGCCTTACACATGATGTAAGACAGAATCGCACCCGATGAACCAACCAATGCACCTGTTACGATCAGTAGATCGTTTGCCAGCATAAAGCCCGCTGCCGCTGCTGCCCAGCCTGAGTATGAGTTCAGCATTGAAACGACGACTGGCATGTCTGCACCGCCAATCGATGCTACAAGGTGGTAACCGAAAGCAAACGCGATCAGAGTCATCACGATCAGTGCAAACATGCTGCCGTCTGCGTTTACAAAACGCGTCAGTAGCAGTGCTGAAATTACAATAGCAGCCAGATTCAGTTTGTGTTTATGAGGTAAGTTCAACGGCGACGATTTAATGATGCCGCGCAGTTTACCGAATGCCACGATAGAACCCGTAAAGGTTACCGCACCGATGAATACACCGATAAATACTTCAACAAGGTGAATGACATGTTCGGCATGGGTGGCCACTTCTGGAGCATCCAGATAGCTGTTGTAACCAACCAAAACGGCAGCCATACCCACGAAGCTGTGAAGAATCGCCACCAGTTCTGGCATCTCGGTCATTTCAACTTTCTTCGCGAAATGCATACCGATAGCACCACCAATCACCATAGCCAGAATGATCCAAGCAAGGCCAGATGCACCCGGGCTGAAGATCGTTGCCAGCAGCGCGATGGTCATACCCGCGATACCGTAATAGTTACCTGCCTTTGCAGATTCCTGCTTAGACAGACCCGCCAGACTCAAAATGAAAAACAGAGCAGCAACAATGTACGCCGCTTGTACTAATCCTGCAGACATTGTGTACTCCCTTAGTTTTTACGGAACATTTCAAGCATACGTTTGGTCACGGTAAAGCCACCAAAGATGTTAATGCTTGCAATTAGAACTGCGATGAACGCAAGGAAGGTGACTGCACCATTGCCTTGCCCGATTTGCAGCAGTGCACCTACCACGATGATGCCTGAAATCGCATTGGTTACGGACATCAGAGGCGTGTGCAATGAATGCGTTACGTTCCAAACAACGTAGTAACCCACAACACATGCGAGAACAAATACTGTGAAGTGACCAAGGAAAGCGGCTGGCGCAACCGATGCGATCCACGCGAAGGCGCCAACACCAATCACCATCCCAGCAAGTTTCTTGATTGGAGAAACAGGTTCTTCAACTTTTTTCTCTTTGATCGGTTGTACTTTTGCCTGTTGCTGAGGTTGTGCAGAGACCTGAATGGGTGGTGCTGGCCAGGTAATTTCACCACCTTTCACCACTGTGACGCCACGCAGTACCACATCTTCAAAGTTGATGTCGATGTTGCCGTCTTTCTCTTTGCATAGCAGTTTCAGAAGGTTGACAAGGTTCGTTGCGTACAACTGAGAAGATTGCGTTGGCAGACGGCCGACCATATCGGTATAGCCAATGATTTTCACGCCATTTGGTGTAACAAAGACTTGGTCTTTGACTGTGTATTCACAGTTACCACCGTTTGCGGCCGCAAGGTCAACGATCACACTACCCGGCTTCATGCTATCGACCATCTCTTTGGTCACCAGTTTTGGCGCTGGCTTGCCCGGGATAAGGGCGGTCGTAATGATGATATCAACGTCTTTGGCTTGCGCGGCATACAGCTCCGCAGCTTTCTTGTTGAAGTCATCGGACATTTCTTTCGCGTAACCGTCACCCGAGCCTGAGTTTTCCTTGTAATCGACTTCAAGGAACTCTGCACCCATCGACTGTACTTGTTCTTTTACTTCAGGGCGAACGTCGAATGCGCGCACGATAGCGCCAAGGCTACCAGCCGCGCCGATAGCCGCAAGGCCAGCAACACCTGCACCCGCTACGAAAACTTTCGCTGGTGGTACTTTTCCTGCAGCCGTGATTTGGCCAGTGAAGAAACGGCCAAACTCGTGAGCAGCTTCAACCACGGCGCGGTAACCTGCGATGTTGGCCATTGAAGACAACGCATCAAGAGCTTGTGCGCGTGAAATACGAGGCACGCAATCCATCGCCATCACGTTGATGTTCTTAACGGTCAGTTTTTCCATCAGCTCAGGATTCTGAGCAGGCCAGATAAAGCTAATCAGTGTAGCGCCTTCCTTGAGCAAAGAAATCTCATCAACTTCTTCGTTGCTAACAGGAGCATTCACCTTTAAGACGATGTCTGATTGCCATACGTCTTCTTTACTCACCACTTTCGCGCCCGCTGCTTCATAAGCAGTATCTTCGAAACTGGCCAGTGATCCTGCCTGAGACTCGATAGCGACCTCAAACCCTAGCTTAATGAGCTGTTCAACCGACGTTGGTGAAGCAGCGACTCGCGTTTCTCCTGCGAGTATTTCTTTTGGTACACCAATTTGCATAGCTGTTCCTTGACTATTGGCACAATGATTATTCTGTTTTTATCTAACGACTAACCTAACTTCAAGCTATTTGTTATATAAATACAAACTTTCATTAGTTATAACGTTAGGTAGTAAAGGATTCTGTTGACTCTGCCCTTGGAATACAACATCACTTCAACACAGCAGAGGTCAAACCAGTATAGACAAATATCTATAAAAACAGGAATTTGCAAAGTGCACAGAAAAACAAAAGAGCCACAAGCATATCGACTTATGGCCCTTTTATTTATGATTTCTGTCAACGACTGGATGAGTTAAGAGAAGATCTGACCACTCATTTGGTCGATAAACATCTGCGCCTTTTTCAGCATCAGTTCTTTGGCATCTTCTTTATTTGGCAGTACATCGGAACGAATAAAGCGGTGTGTTTTTAATTCACCATCGACTTCTTTGGTTATGCGCCCGGCAATACGGTATTGCCCGCCTTCAGCAAGCGGCTCCTGGTAAATGAGAAAGCCTTTGTATTCGACAGGCTGAACAACTTCGATTTGGTTTTCTGACTTACCGCCAAACAAACGAGAAAACAGTCCCACAACAACTCCTTTGGGTAATCAATTTTAGGCTGGATCTTTGTGGCCGAGAATCGGCTTTTCGTACCACTCTAATTCTGCATCGTCATCAAAACGCGTCTGAGCGATGACAACCGGCAGGTCATCATCACGATTTTTGCGACGATCATCAACGATCATCGATTCTGCAGCCTCGATAGCTGTTTCGGCCCTTTTCTTCAATATCACCAAACGGGCCTCGGGCAATGCCGATAAAAAATCGATGTCATGGCGAATGTAGATTGGGCGAATCTGACTGAGCGCGAGGCATGCCAAATCGGCTAACTGCTCATTGGAGTAGTTTTCCACATAATACTCTTGGGCTAACACCTGGCCTACCAGAGTTTCCATATAGTTGTGTACGTCGACACTGATTTGCATCTTGACTCTCCTGAACACAAATAATCGGCGATCCTACGCGCGATTTGATGTTTTGCTACACTAGCCAACACTTAACCGATAGGCAATCAATGTCGCGTATACAAGATTAAATGTATGGTCAAGCACCCGCTTTTACGACTTAAGTTTAGCAAAAAGCTTGGAAAATCATTAAATAGAAGTATGCTAGCGAACATAACTATTTTTGAATTTGTCATTAAGTCAAATGGCTAGTTGTTAGAACATGTCGTCGAGTCTGGTTACCTCGTATTGGTTTCGTTTTTCATTTCCAATCATTCTGCTGTCTGCACTGTGGTTCGGAATGAACAACGTCATTCTTATTACCCGCTCAAATCTCGGATTTGCGGGCAACTTACCCTACGTGCTATTTATTGCCGCTATTGCGATCGCGCATCTCTTTAAACAAAGTCGTATGGCCATGGTGGCCTGTGCGATGATGATATGTTATTGGGTGATTCAGTATCGTTTGCAAACCCCGCTAACGACAGGCACCACCCTGCTCGAACTGTCTCTGTTGGCTATTTTACTGCCTATCGCTTGCTTGCTCAGCTATGCCTTTAAAAACGGCGGATTATTTAGCCGTGGATTTGCGGTGTACTTAGGTATTCTCACTCTATTTGGCGTGTGGTGTTATCTCATTATCACGCAATATCAATCCGGTGGCTTTGCGGATCTTAACGACGGCTTGCTCTATTCAGTCGAACAAGTATCTAAACTGCCGTTCATTCTGGTGCTCTATCTTGCGGCATTAACGGGCATCACCAGTATTTTTGTGTTAACCAAAAATCGTCTAATGGATGTGGTGATTTACACCTCAATTCTGTTGGCGTCGAACACCTTCATTTTCTTTCAGGTGCAGTATGTCTCCAGCACCATGTTCTCGTTAGCTGGTGTGCTTCTGATACTGTATTTGTTATCGGCCAGCCATGAGATGGCATTTAACGATAGGCTGACGCAGCTACCTGGGCGTCATGCACTGGATCTTGATATGCGCTACCTCGGGCGACGTTTTACGGTAGCAATGGTGGATGTGGACCACTTCAAGAAGTTCAACGATTCCTATGGTCATGAGACCGGCGATGACGTGCTCAAGTTAGTTGCGGCCCGGCTGCGCTTGGTTCAGGGGCGCGCTAAAGTGTATCGCTACGGCGGCGAAGAATTTACCGTTCTGTTTAAAGGTAAAACCGCCGATCAAGCGGTGGATTTTCTGGAGCTGCTGCGCGCTGATATTGAACAGTATGATCTTGTGATTCGTAATTTTGATTCGCGGCCAAAGAACGATAAAGATGGCGTGAAACAGCGCTCTGATGCTAAACGTACATCGGTGAATATTACCGTCAGTATTGGTGTCTGTGACAGTACTGTTGAGCGCAATCCTATTTCGGCAATCAAATTGGCAGACCAGGCACTTTACTCGGCGAAAAAAGCGGGTCGCAACTGTGTCAAAGTGGCGAATCAGTCCTGATTGAAAAACAGCACAATACTGCCGCCTTTGAATGCGCTGCCGTAGTTTAAGGCCAATCCAATTCCAATATTGTCTATAAAACTGATTTCAAATGGTGGTGTCATTAACCATCCAACGCTTGCCTCATAGTACATTGATGTGCCCAGGGGCTGGTTGATGTCTCCACCCACGTCCACCCTTTTTAGGCTTGAGTAGATAGACTGAACAGAACGACCGAGCTGTGAAAAGTCATAAGCTGCAGTTACTCCGTTGGCGATATACCACCCTTCGGGATGACCGATATCGCCTTCATTCGCTTCCCCCCATCCATAGCCATAAAAGTAGTGCCAGGAGGATGAAACTTGCCAACGCCCCCAGGATTCTTCTGACTTATATTTCACTTTAAAGTGCGGCTCATAAACGTTGGCCCACGCTGTGGTATTGAACAATAAATTGTCCAGAAACGGCGCAATTTGTTTTCCGGTTGGGCTGTTGTAATCCATGCTATTTTCATAGCGCAACAAATGAGCTCCAAATCCGGGCTCAAACGACCAGTGTTCATCGAAATGGTGTGTAAATCGGTAGGCGACATATAAGTCAGCGATCACCTGACGAAAATCGTCTTTCGGCTCGTCAGTAGCAAACTGCACCGTTTCTTCAGATACCATCCCCGATAAGCGCAGTAAAATGCTGTGCTGATTAATGGCATCCGCCTCGCTGAGTTCAAACGTATAAGGTAGTGTCGAAACAGCATATTTCTTGCGGTTGTCGAGCGACTCCTCCGTGCCCCATTCTTCATTATCAGTGTTGAGCAACTTGTTAGGATCAAAATCGCTGATGCCAACGGTAAATACATCACTGTCGCTCAGTACGATCGTTGCCGCAAAGCTGTTCTCCAAAAAATTCTGGATGGATGAGTAACCTGCGATGGCCCATGAGGAGTAAGTAAAAAGGAAAGTCCCAAGAGGTATAGCGAAGTTGCGTTTCAACATACGTCTGCAAGTCATCTGTATTCAGTTGAATATTAAACTTATGTTAGTCGATACTCGGCACCGAGGACATCAAAGTTTTTCCGTATGTCTCCATGTTGAGAACTGGCGCTACTCTAAGTGCTATCGTGGTGCAATCTTATGATTTATGTCAAATTTCTTTAATCAACTTGTAAGTAAATGAATAAAAACTCAATAACGACTTAGTGAGTTATTGTTCAGTAACTACTATTAAATAAGCCTACGTCATGCAGTGAAGGTCAAGGAGGACATTTGGCTGTTAATCAAGATGTTCTGTCGATTTATGACAAATGGATGCGATCAATTTCTCTACGCCCGATTTTGGTCGCTTGTGCTTGGCTTATCATGTGGCGGGCTGCTGCTCTGATGGAATATGAGCCACACGTCAGTGTCTGGTTTCCTCCCTCCGGTGTAACATTCGCTATCTTTTTGGTTTTGGGCTGGTCGTATTTACCCGTTCTCATTTTGTGCTCAATTACTGCGACCTTTTGGGAAAATAGCATTTACGGTGCCAATCAGTCATTTACGACATTGGTTTCCACCGGTTTGTTATTCGCAGGTATTCACAGTTTCGCATACTGGCTTGGTGCTTCGTTGCTTAAGCAGATCAGTGCAGAGCAAGACACCGTTAAAGTTCCCAATCTGATTTTGCTATTTTTGATCTTAGCCGTGTGCTCCTCGTTGGTTGCCGCCATCGGCGGCTCGACTGCGTTGGCGATGACCGGCATCATCGATTACTCCGACATCATGCAATTGTGGGTCCCTTGGTGGGTGGGTGATTTGATTGGTGTTGTGGTCATCACACCGCTGATCGTATCAATTCTCGGGAAATTTTACCCTTCTGAAGGCCGATGGTTGATAAAGCATTTCAAACCATTGTTGGATGATTTACCGCTGAAGCCTTTTATTTATAAGCTGATTACCGCAGGCCTTATTTTATTGAGCATCAGTATGCTTGTGGCCGCCTATCCTTCTTCACAGATTGTGTTCATGGTGTTCTTTCTTGGTATTGCACAGATGTGGATTGTGTTTACCGAAACTGCCTCACGTTCGTTCATCAGCTTGGCAGTGCTCAGCACGCTAACGGCGGTGCTGGTGGATGTTCTGGGATTATCTGAACGCGCGATGGTGTATCAGTTCACCATCTATTTACTGGCGGCCAACACTTATTTCGGGCTCTGGGTGCCGCACATTTTAGTCGACAATCAGAAGCTACGCCGCCTTTCCGAGCAAGACATTCTGACGGATGTACAAACCCGTCAGTTCTTTATTCGTAATGTTCATGACGAAGTTGTTCGCGCGCGTCGTTATAACCAGCCGATTTCAATGATTTTGTTCGATATCGACAAGTTTAAAGTGATTAACGATAATTACGGCCACATCATTGGCGATAAAGTATTGATAGCCATTGCAAATCTCGTTAAGCAGGAGATTCGCCCTTCCGATAAAATCGGCCGATTTGGTGGCGATGAGTTTATGCTGTTGTTACCCGGCGATGACCTACCGGGAGCGTTACAGGTTGCAGAACGCCTGTGTGAAGCAATCGGAAAGTTACGCGTCCCCGGAATGAGTGACATTGTCACTTGTAGTTTCGGTGTCACTGAGATAAAAGATAACGATAACTTCGTTTCGGCGTTTGAACAGGCAGATAAATTGCTGCTTGAAGCTAAGAAAGAAGGACGTCATCGAGTGAAGTCCTAACGACAAAGGAGCCGATTGGCTCCTTTGTCGTTTATGGCGTAAGTCTATTCTGCCCGCGCATAAACAGATTGCTTAAGTACAATGTGTTGCTGTAAAAGTTCGTCAAACGTCTGCTCAACAATCAGGGAGTGGATTTCGGGATTATCAATACGTGTCGAGTCATACAGCACCGCGCACAGTTCATCACCGGATTGTAATTGGTGCTCTTCACCGTATTTCGTATAGCGAGATGAACCCAGTGAGATCAACATGCGTTTGGGGTACCCTGCCTCGCCAATCAGCTTGGTGAGGTTATGCAGTGCTCCTTCGTTTTTCTGGGTGTTGAGCTGCTCTATCAACCAAGAAATCAACTGTTCATAGCAATAACTGTAATCACTCAATGAGACGTCATGGCAACACGCTGACCAAACGCCATCTCGGCGATGAAAGCTGCAGAATCGGTACTTCCCGAGCCCATCTGCGGCGCTGAAACTGGTCAGTGGCCACGCTTTTTTCGCAATGCCTTTTGATGCCAGCCCCCAGTTTTTCTTTTCAGCCAATTTGCTAACAACGGCATTGCGATGAGTCAAATCGTTGAGCAGCGTCATCGATTCTGGTTCCAGCCCGATAACGGTTGTGCCAAGATAGTTCACCTTAACCACAAGTGCGATTTCAGGCTCCATCTGCACCCGTGCCGTTGGATCATTAGGTAACAGAACACTGTCAAACGAATACGGATTAACCGTTAAGTATTCGTCGCTGGCGTCCGTGACATAAAAGGGAAAAAGCGCCTGCGGGCGACTGGTATCCACGTCACCTTGAAGCGCTTTTGCTTCGCCAGTCTGTTGTAAGTGGCCAGCGAAATTGCCGGCAATCCCGATCCCAAATAATGGGACTTTTTTACTGCTGTTCGGGCTCAAGTCTTCCTCCATGAAGCTTAAAGTTACGATGTCACGGCAAGGCCGCGTAAAATCATATCGACAAGAAATTGCTGTGCCTGTTCAAACTCTTCTTCGGACATGGGTGCACCTTTGATGAGCTGAATTTCAGTATCAAAATCAGCGTAAAATTGGGTGGCTCCCCATATCAAAAACAGCAAATGTAGCGGATCGACCGGGCGAATTAGCCCCTGTTCTACCCACGCGTTGATCACACTTGCTTTGCCCGCTGCCCAGTTGACGACCGGAAACTGAATTTCATCACGAATCACCGGCGCGCCTTGAATAATCTCTTGAGCGAAGATCTTCGACTCTTGAGGATGCGTTCGGCTATAGCGCATTTTGCCGACGATATAATTGCGAAGCACAGCTTGTGGCGAACTGTCGATGGCACTTTCTGAAAAACCTTCATTCCACAGCGTGAGAATATCCTGCAATAACGCTTTATACAGTCCCGTTTTGGACTTGAAGTAATAGAGAATATTGGCTTTGGGCAAATTCACTCGATCGGCAATCGCTTGAACCGATGTGCCTTTGTATCCATGTTTGACGAATTCATCAGCAGCAGCCTGCAAGATTAATTCCTGGTTGCGACGACGAATTTCTCCCGAAATAGAGCGTTTCTGCTGTCCCAGTTCAGTCTCCAAGAGAACTCCTTTCATATTGGCCCTTTATTACAGTAATCATTGCTTACGCATCGGTTGTCAAGTGTCTAAATATGCACCGTTTTCAGGCATCTGCACATTTATGGTTCAGCAGGTTGCGACATAGCGCAGCGCAGCCCTTGTTGCCACTCTATTTGAACACTTGGTCAAGTTTTTGCATTTACCCTTTCGAAAAAAATAGAAAGGAATCTGCTCAACATGACTACACCACTTCTCGAACTGTGGAATCTCAGTAAGTTCTTCCCGGGTGTCGTGGCGAATGACAAAGTGAATCTCAAACTGTTTCCCGGCGAAATTCTCGCTCTACTGGGTGAAAATGGAGCCGGAAAGTCAACGCTGGTGAAAATGATTTATGGGGTCAACACGCCCAGTGAAGGTGCGATTTTATGGAATAATCATGAAGTCAGCATGACATCCCCTAATCAGGCTCGCGCCATGGGGATTGGCATGGTGTTCCAGCACTTCTCTGTGTTTGAAACCCTGACGGTGTTAGAAAATATCCAGTTGGGGCTAGATAAGGAATTTCTCGACTCCTTGGATGATTTACGCCAAACCATTGTCGAAAAAAGTGAACAATATCAGTTACACGTTGACCCGGACCGTTACGTTCACAGCCTGAGTATCGGGGAGCGCCAACGAGTCGAAATTTTGCGTTGTTTGATTCAGAACGTAAAACTGCTGATCCTTGATGAACCGACCTCGGTACTGGCCCCTCAGGAAATCGAAGGGCTGTTTACCGTGCTCAATCAACTGGCGTCGGAAGGTTGCGCGATTTTGTTCATCAGCCATAAGTTGAAGGAAGTCACCACGCTTTGTCATCGCGCCGTTATTCTGCGAGGCGGCAAAGTGACTGGGGAATGCAACCCTTCACACGAAACGCCCAATTCAATTGCGCGCATGATGGTTGGCGATGAAACCCAGTTGTCGGAAACGTATCCGAAAACAGCCGGTGAAACGGTGGTGATGCGCACAGTCAATCTGTCACTCGCGCCGTCTCATCCGTTCGGATGCAGCTTAAAGCACATTAATCTTGAGCTTCGCAGTGGCGAAATCTTTGGTTTGGCGGGCGTTGCGGGCAATGGTCAGGAAGACTTGTTGGCTGTGCTGAGCGGCGAAGACACTCGCGCCGATAACGACTCTATCCAGTGGCAAAATGCGCCGATTGGCCATTTGCATGCGGGACGCCGCCGCCAACTGGGATTAGCCTACGTCCCTGCCAATCGCTTGGGGCAAGGCGCCGTGCCGGAGATGAGTTTAGAAGAGAATACCCTGCTGACGCATGCGCGTTCGCTTTGTCGCAGCGGTGTGATTCAATTTCCCAAACTCAAAGCCATGGCCCAAAAACTGATTCAAACCAATCAGGTCAAGTGCCGCAATGAGCAGTCGCAAGCGAAAAGTTTGTCTGGCGGGAATCTGCAAAAATTCATCATGGGGCGTGAGGTTGCACAAGCACCGCGTGTGTTGATTTGTGCGCACCCGACTTGGGGTGTGGATATCGGTGCGGCCAGCGCGATCCACCGACAGTTGATCGCATTGCGCGACGAAGGCGCTGCCATTCTGGTGGTGTCTGAGGATATTGATGAGCTGTTCGTTCTTTGCGATCGCCTCGCCGCAATTTATGAGGGCCACGTCTCTTCGGCGGTGAAAACGGCGGACACATCCATTGATCAAATCGGTGAATGGATTGCAGGCGGCTTTATTGCGTCGCAGGAGGTGGCCCATGCTTAACGTGCAACCTCGTCTAGAAAGTTCAAAGTTGATGATGTGGCTCTCGCCGTTCATCGCCGTTACCTTAACGTTAGCCGTCTCCAGTGTGCTGTTTGTGTGGCTGGACGTCAGCCCGCTGAAAGCATTTCAGGTGTTTGTGATGATGCCCTTTTCCGACAGCTACAACTTGGGCGAATTGCTGGTGAAGTCGGCGCCGTTGATGCTGTGTGCCGTGGGTTTAGCGCTCTGTTATCGAGCCAACATCTGGAATATTGGCGCTGAAGGCCAGTTATTGATTGGCGCCGTGGCGGCAAGTGCGGTCGCGGTGAACGCCGATGACACCTCAGGAATTGGCATGCTGCTGGCGACCTTAATTGCGGGCATGGCTGCAGGCGCTGGCTGGGCCGCGATTCCGACGTGGCTGAACCGTCGTTTTCACACCAACATCATTCTCACCACCATCATGCTCAACTACATCGGTTTGTATGTGCTGTTGTGGGCGGTGCATGGCCCGCTTCGCGATCCGCAAGGATTCGGCTTTCCTGAATCCCAAATGTTTGCCGATGCTGCGCTGCTGCATCCGCTGTTTGACAGCGGACGCGCATCATCATCGATCATTGTTGCAGTCGTGATTGCGATGGTTTCGGGTGTTGTGCTGTTCAAAACCCTGCCCGGCTTTCAATTGCGCGTGCTCGGTTCTGAGCGTGCGGCTGCCAAATACGCCGGTTTTTCAGAGCATCGCCTCGTTTGGGGCGTGATGTTGTTTGCTGGCGCATTGGCAGGCTTTGCCGGGGCTGCCGAAGTCGCGGGCCCGATTGGTCAACTGGTGCCCTCTGTTTCGCCGGGCTATGGCTACGCAGCAATTATCGTGGCGTATTTGGGGCGTCTGAATCCGATCAGTGTCATTGTTGCGTCGCTGTTTATGGGCGCGCTCTATATGGGAAGCGATCTGGCACAAATCGAACTCGGACTGCCAACTGCGGTCACCGGGCTTTTCCAAGGCACGCTGCTGTTTTTCCTGCTAGCGTGTGATTTTCTGATTCACTATCGCTTTGTCCCCAAAAGCGCGTTACGGGCGCCCGCTCAAACCACGCTTGTAGACGAAAAAGGAGCCGCATAATGGATGCGTTATTGATTCAATCGCTGTGTATTGCGGCACTGAAAACCGGAACCCCGTTACTCATCATCGCATTGGGCGAGTTGATTTGTGAAAAAACGGGCGTATTGAATTTAGGCCAAGAAGGCATGATGCTGATGGGCGCGATGGCAGGCTTCGCGGGCGCCTATTTCTCCGGTAGTTTGTTAGTTGGCATTCTGGTTGCTATGTTGGCTGGTATGTTGATGGCGTTGCTGTTTGGCGTCCTGACCTTAACTCTGAGCACCAATCAGGTGGCGACTGGGCTGGCATTAACCATCTTTGGCACAGGTCTCAGTGCGTTTCTCGGCGGCAGCTTGGTTGGATCCACGATCGTCGGCTTCAAAGCGATGCCGATTCCGCTGTTGAGTGACATTCCGTTCATTGGCCCATTGCTGTTCAATCATGACTTGCTGGTCTACCTCAGCTTCGTGTTGGTCGTTGGCGCTTGGTGGGTGCTGCACAAGACGCGTGCGGGGCTGATCATTCGCGCGGTTGGCGAAAATCCTCACTCAGCCAATGCGCTTGGCATTGAGGTGATTAAAGTTCGTTACATTGTCACGTTAATCGGAGGCGCTCTGGCTGGTTTGGCAGGCGCTTATATGTCCCTCGCCTACACGCCAATGTGGATGGAGAACATGACCGCAGGCCGCGGCTGGATTGCGCTGGCTTTGGTGGTGTTTGCGTCGTGGCGGATTGGCTATCTGGTTTTGGGCGCGTATCTGTTTGGTTTCACGTCGATCATGCATTTGATGATGCAAGGTGTGGGCGTGGATATTTCACCAAACCTCTTAGCTATGACGCCTTATGTGGCAACGGTTGTGGTCATGGTGCTACTCAGTTCAAATGAGCTGCGCCAGAAATTGGCAACGCCGATGAGTTTAGGCAAACCATTCGATCCCAAACGTCACTAAGTTGCAATCGTCATGACGTTCCATCGTAATTAAAACCAAAACGTCACGACATGAGGAAGCCCGCCACTGCGGGCTTTTTTAATCGCGGTTGATTTAAGCTGCATCAAATGTGTGCACATCGTGAATCACTAAGCACCAAAATTACGCATTCCCACATCAGGTCCAACGTATGTTTTCCATGCTTGAAGCACGTCTTTCTCTTTTGATGCCTTGCTGCGTAAGACTTTCTCTCATCAATGAAAAATAAATTTTCAAAACACGACCAATTGGTCAAGTTTTTGCTTTATCCATTCATAACGATGCGTTGCAAACCGAAAGCCTTAATTCAAACAGCAACAATCTCAACTCAAACCATAAAATGAAAACGGAGAATTTCATGAAACTAAATCAGTGGATGACTGCTGCGGCACTTTCTGTGTCTGCACTGCTCTCAACTTCGGCGCTGGCGGATGATCCGCTGAAAGTCGGCTTCGTCTATGTCGGACCGATTGGCGACCATGGTTGGAGCTATGAGCACGACCAAGGCCGTATCGAAATGGAAAAGTACTTCGGTGGAAAGGTCAAAACCACGTTTGTTGAAAACGTACCGGAAGGTGCGGATGCGGAACGCGTGATCACGCAGTTGGCGAAATCGGGCAATGACGTGATTTTCACCACCTCTTTTGGCTTTATGAACCCAACGGCGAAAGTGGCGAAACGTTTTCCGAAAGTGACCTTTGAGCACGCCACCGGCTACAAGATGGATAAAAACCTGGGCACGTACGTGCTGCGTACCTATGAAGGTCGTTATGTGTCCGGCGTCGCAGCGGGGATGGCAACCAAAACCAACACGCTGGGCTACATCGCAACATTCCCGATTCCTGAAGTAATTCGCGACATCAATGCCACCTATCTGGGCGCGAAGAGCGTCAATCCAGACATCAAACTGAAAATTGTTTGGGTCAACACCTGGTATGACCCAGGCAAAGAGTCGGATGCAGCGAACGCACTGATTGACCAAGGCGCAGACATCATCATTCAGCACACCGACAGCCCGGCGCCACTGATTGCCGCTGAAAAACGTGGCGTGATGGGGATTGGCCAAGCGTCTGACATGAGCCATTTTGCGCCGAAAGCGCACATGTTCTCTGTGCGTGACCACTGGGCGCCGCACTACATCAAAACCGTCGAAGGTGTGATGGATAAAAACTGGAAGCCACAGGATTACTGGGGCGGCCTGAAAGATGACGTTCTGCAGATCGTGTCAATTAACCCTGACCTACCTGCTGAAATCAAACAGGCTATACTCAGTACAGAAGACAAAATTAAATCTGGCGCTATCGTTCCGTTTACCGGCCCGATGAATGATAACCAAGGTCATCAAGTGATTGCTTCAGGTCATTCTCTGACGGATAAAGAACTTGCAGGCGTGAACTGGTACGTCGAAGGTATCGACGCCAAGATCCCTAACTAATCTCACCTCCGGCTCGCGTCTCCTGCTCACGGTGCGCGAGCCGTTTTTTACCTAGTAAGTTGACCAATTGGACAAGTTTTAAAAAACAGAGGAAGTTATGTTAGAGCTCATGATTAACAGCGAAGTGATCAGAGTGGAGTCGGCCAAGGCGGATTCCATGCTGCTCAACTATTTGCGCGAACAAAAACAGATGACAGGCTCTAAAGAAGGATGCGCCAGTGGCGATTGCGGTGCCTGCACCGTCGTCATGGTTGATCTGGATGAATCTGAGCATCTTCGTTATCGTCAGATCAACGCCTGCATTACGCCGATTCATGCACTGCATGGCAAACAGATCATTACCGTCGAACATCTTAAACAGGGTGACACCTTGCACCCGGTTCAGCAAATGGTGGTCGATAAACACGGCACGCAATGCGGCTTTTGTACGCCGGGGATTGTGATGTCGCTGTACGCCCTTTCAAAACAAGAAACAGCACCAGAAAAACCCAGTGACTTTCTCGCCGGAAATTTATGCCGCTGCACAGGCTATGGCCCGCTGATTGACGCCGCCAACACCATTGCTCATAGCCAAATCGACGACCCACTCAGTCGTCATGACGACACGGTGAAATTCTGGCTCGGCTCTGTTGCCGAAAGCAGTGAGCCGCATTATGCGCGTCCTGCTAACCGTCAAGCGTTAGCCGAAGCGATAGCCGCCATGCCGGATGCCAAAATTATCGCGGGCGGGACCGATTTATCGCTCGAAGTGACCCAACAAATGAAATCGCTGCCTCAGCTCATCGATATTTCTCATGTGGATGATCTGCTGGGGATTTCTGAAACCACGTCAGGCTGGCGAATTGGCGCTGCGGTGCCGATGAATCAGGTTCACGAGTTCGCCAAAGCGCATTTCCCAACGGCAGATGAAGTTATTGAACGCTTGGGCAGTTTAACCATTCGTCACCGCGCAACGCTCGGTGGCAGCCTTGGTCATGCCTCGCCAATTGGCGATATCGCCCCGCTTCTAATTAGCCTCAACGGTCGTATCGAAGTCGATGATGGTGAAACCCGCATTCTGTTTGCACCCGAAGATTACATTACCGGCTATCGTGAAACGGTATTGAAACCCAATCAATGGATCAGCGCGATTCAGCTGCCGCGTTTAGCACCGAATCAGCATCATGCGATCTACAAAATCAGTAAGCGTTACGAAGACGACATTGCGACCGTGACTCTGGGCATCAATATGACCATTGCCACCGATGGTCGTATCAAGAACTGCATTATTTCAGCAGGCGGCGTCGCAGCGAAATCAGTGCGATTGCATGAGCTGGAAAAAGTGTTTGTCGGTCGTCCGTTGACACTGCCCATCGTAAATGCAGCGAAAGCGTTAGTGCCAACATTGATTAAGCCGCTGAGCGATGTACGCGGCAGTGCTGACTATCGGGTGAAGTTGGTACAAAACCTGCTGCAACGCTTTTATCTTGAATCGCAACACGTTGAAACAAGGTTGGTGCAACATGCGTAAGTTAACGTCGATTGAATCCTCACACACGCAGCCGCATACCGCGTTCCAGGTGGTTGGGCGTTCTCACAAGCACGAAAGTGCTGAAAAACAAGTCAGTGGTGAAGCGCAGTTTCTGGATGACTACGCCACGCCACGCGGTTGTTTGCACGCTGCCGTCGTTACCAGCGCGATTGCAAAGGGCCAAGTCAGATCGGTGGATCT
Organism: Vibrio fluvialis; assembly: GCF_900460245.1. Lineage (NCBI taxonomy): Bacteria > Pseudomonadati > Pseudomonadota > Gammaproteobacteria > Vibrionales > Vibrionaceae > Vibrio > Vibrio fluvialis. The sequence goes on along the minus strand of NZ_UHIP01000002.1, from coordinate 1,376,250 downwards.
GAGCGCGGTCAGTCAGGCTGACGGTGTCGTTCGTGTGCTCACGGCGGACGATATTCCGGGCGAAAAAGACATCGGGACCATCTTTAAAGGTGACCCGTTGCTGATGCTGAACGGCGAGATTCGCTATTTCGGTCAACCCATCGCTTTGGTGCTGGCCACCAGTCATGAACTTGCCTGGAAAGCGGCTCGTCTGGCGAACGTCGAATACACAAAAAGTGACAATGTCACTCTAAGTTATGCCGAAGCGAGCCTTAACGAACCTTTGTTGGCTCGCCATCAAATGGGCCCGAATCCCGATGCGACGTTGTTCGACCAAGCCGACATTCATCTTGATGGCGACCTGCATGTGGGCGGTCAGGAGCACTTTTATCTGGAAGGCCAAGCGAGCCTTGCTGAACTCACGGAAGATGGCGGCATCTTTCTGCGCTCTTCAACCCAAAACCCGTCGGAAGTTCAAAAGCTGGTTGCCGAAGTGCTGGCAGTTGATTTTAACCGCGTCACCGTCGATATGCGCCGCATGGGCGGCGGATTTGGCGGTAAAGAGAGCCAGGCTGCGCAGTGGGCATGTATGGCGGCGCTGGGGGCGTTCTACACTAAACGTGCGGTAAAAATGCGTTTGCCACGCGCCGTGGATATGACGGCGACGGGTAAACGCCACCCCTTCTATAACCGTTATCAACTCGCGGCGGATAAACAAGGTGTGATCCAAGCCGCCAGTATCGAAGTAAACGGCATCTGTGGTCACTCGCCGGATCTTTCGGATGCCATTGTCGATCGCGCGATGTTCCATGCCGACAATGCTTATTCCCTCGGCAAGGCCACGGTGGTTGGCAATCGTCTTAAAACCGATATGGTCTCTCACACTGCGTTTCGAGGCTTTGGGGGCCCACAAGGCATGATCGTGATTGAAAAAGCGATGCAGGATCTGGCGCTAGCCACCGGACTCGATGCACTGGATGTGCGCCTGAACAACCTGTATCGCGCGGGCAAGAACATCACGCCATACGGGATGGAAGTGGAGCAGTATGACGAGATGCGCGGCATCATCGAGCAGTTAGAAGCTGATGCTGACTACCGCGCGCGCCGCTTAGAAATCGAACAGTGGAACATGCGCAATCCGGTGCTGAAAAAAGGTCTGGCGCTTACCCCCATCAAGTTCGGTATCGCGTTTACCGCTACTCACCTCAACCAAGCGGGCGCGCTGATTCACATCTACACCGATGGCACGTTGCAGGTGTCGCACGGCGGGACGGAAATGGGCCAAGGTCTGCACACCAAAGTTCAGCAGATTGTGGCGCAGTCGATGGGCATATCGCTTGATAAAGTCCTCGTCACGTCAACGCGCACCGACAAAGTGCCAAACACCTCGCCAACCGCCGCCTCTTCAGGCGCCGATCTCAATGGGATGGCTGCTCACAACGCGGTCATGACCATCAAGGAACGTTTACTGGCGTTTGCTCGCGAACATTATCACTGCGATAACCTGGATATCGTCAACGACACTTTAGTCGGTGCCGCGAACCCTGTTTCTTGGGCGGAGCTGGTGCAACAGGCCTACATGCATCGCGTGTCGCTCTCGGCCAGTGGCTTTTATCAAACACCGAAAATCGGTTACGACCGCGCCACCGCGACCGGTCGTCCGTTCTTCTACTTCTCGCTCGGCGCCTCTTGCTCAGAAGTCACCATTGATACGTTGACGGGCGAACTGCGCGTGGATCGCGTGGATATTCTGCATGATGTGGGTAGCAGCCTTAACCCGGCAATTGACCGCGGCCAGATCGAAGGCGCGTTTATTCAGGGATTGGGTTGGCTGACAACCGAAGAATTGGTGTGGGCCAAAGACGGTCGCCTGCTCAGCAACAGCCCGATGAATTACAAAATTCCGACCATTGGCGATTATCCAAAACAGATGCAGATTGCGTTGTATGACAAAGCCAATCCGGAGCACAGCATTTATCGCTCGAAAGCCGTTGGTGAGCCGCCGTTTATGCATGCCATCAGCGTTTGGTGTGCCATTTACGATGCAGTGGCGTCCATTTCTGAGCATCGCTGCGCGCCGCACCTGCATGCGCCGGCAACAGGCGAAATGATTTTGAGCGCCTGTGAGCATCAACAGCGGTGGCTTGAAAGCCATCCAGTGAAGGAGAACGCCGATGTCATTCTCTCATAACGCCTTTCTGGCAAGTCCGGGCCTCAATTGGCTGGCGGCGTGTCAGCAGCTCGAGCAGCGCGGCGAAGCGTACTGCATCGCAACGGTTGTCGCTTATGTCGGATCTGTACCTCGTGCCAGCGGTGCCAAGATGGTGATCACGGAGACAGCGCAGTTTGACACGCTAGGCGGTGGCAATCTGGAGTTTCAAGTCATTGCGCAGGCGCGTGAACATCTCAAAGCCAAGCACAGCGACGTCACGATTGAACGCTTTTCTCTCGCGGCGGATTTGGCGCAATGTTGTGGTGGCGCGGTGCAAGTGATGTTTGAGTACTTTCAAACGCAAACGCCGCAAGTGGTTATCTTCGGCGCAGGCCACGTGTGTCAGGCGTTGACGCGTGTACTTTCGGAGTTACCGTGTCACGTAAAAGTGGTGGATAACCGTGCTGAGTGGCTCACGCCGCTCGCTCAACTTGGTGTCGAAACACACCATTGCGACGACCCGCGTCAGGCGATGATCAGCCTGAACGATAACGCCTATCTCATCATCATGACCCAAGATCACGCGCTGGATTTCGAACTGACGCTGTCTGCGTTAGAAGCTCGGCGCTTTGCGTTTGTGGGTCTAATTGGTTCGCAAGGCAAGCGCCAGCGTTTTGAGTTTCGTCTCAAAGAACAGCTGAGCAATCCGGCATGGATTGATGCCCTGACCTGCCCGATCGGCCACCCGGATGTGCAAGGAAAGTTGCCGATGCAAGTGGCAGTGTCTGTCGCCGCGCAATTGATTGGCCTGTTCGCCCTTCAAACACCAACGCCATCATCCGGTGATGCGCAGTGGCAGCAGGCCAACCAAGCCCGCAAATCACTTAAGGAAACGCACGAATGAACTCCACCCTGAATCAACTCGATTTGAGTGAAGAACAGCTGGCACAAATTTGTACCAGCAGACGTTGGCAGCAACTCATGCAAGCTGCCATGCCGTTTGAGTCGGCCGCGGTATTGAAGAATGCCGCAGATGCCGCGTTTGCCCAGCTTGATGAAGCCGATTGGCTGGAAGCCTTTGCCGGACACCCGATGATCGGCGACATGGCCAGTCTTGAGAAGAAATACGCGCAGGGTAAAGCGCTGAGTGCTAAAGAACAAGGTCAGGTTCAGCTCGCGTCCAACGAAACGCTGCAAGAACTGTTGGTGTTGAATCAACAATACCGCGCGAAGTTTGGTTTTATTTTCATTGTCTGCGCCACCAACAAAAGTGCCGACGACATGCTGGGCCTGCTTAAGGCGCGCATTCACCGAACTTACCAACAAGAGCTGCAACAAGCTGCAATTGAACAACAAAAAATCAGTCATATCAGAATGGAAGCGTATATATGAATCAATTAAGTTGTCATGTACTCGACACGGCCAATGGCCGCCCGGCCGCAGACATTACCGTCAAGCTGTTTCGCTTGGGCAGTTTTGAGTGCCTTGCTGAAGCGCAAACCGACCAGGATGGTCGAGTCAAATTTTCCGAGGTCTCACTCGATACGCACAACTACACCCTACGATTTTTGGTACAACCCTACTGTGAGGCGCAATTTGGACAGGCATTTTTCCCGATGATCGACGTTCATTTCACGGTGGGTGAAACGCGTAACTATCACATTCCATTGCTGCTCTCGCCTTATTCCTACTCGAGTTACCGAGGCAGTTAATATGGTGAAAGACAATTCAGCATGGCAAGTTCACCGGGGAAGCATTCTGCACTTCCCTAAAGTGACATTGTCACCAAAAGACAACTATGAATACTGGAACGACGGTGTTTTAGTCATTGAACATGGTCGTATACAGCATGTGGGGGATGCGAAAGCGTTCTTCGCTGTGTCGGCCAATAAAGCGTTGCTGATACAGGGCAACGTGGTCCAGCACCGTGGGTTGTTGATCCCCGGCATGATTGATTCACACGTGCATTTTCCGCAAGTCGAAATCATCGCCAGCTACGGCAAACAATTGCTCGACTGGCTCAACACCTACACGTTCCCGACCGAACTGCGCTTTTCCAACTACGACTATGCAAAAGTTCAGGCGCAATTTTTCCTGCAACAATTGTTTGCGCATGGGACGACAACGGCGAGCGTTTACGCGACGGTGCATCCTCAGTCGGTCGACGCCTTTTTTGAAGCGGCCGAGCAATACGACGCGCGCATGGTTTGCGGAAAAGTGATGATGGATCGCTTCTGTCCTGACGAGCTGCAAGACACGCCTGAATCGTCGTATCGCGACAGCAAAGCGCTGATCGAACGCTGGCACAATCAGGGCCGCGCCCTGTACGCAATTACGCCGCGTTTTGCGCCAACCAGCACGCCGCAACAGTTGGCAAAAGCCGGACAGTTGGCCGATGAGCATCCGGACACCTTCATTCAGACTCACTTGAGCGAAAACATCAACGAAGTGGCGTGGGTGAAAGAGCTCTATCCGCATGATGATGATTATTTGGGGGTGTATGAACGTAATCATCTGGTGCGCGACCGTGCGCTGTTTGGCCATGCGATTCATCTGAGCGAGCGTGAACAACAAACGCTGGCCAGTAGCGGCGCGTCCATCGCCTTCTGCCCGTCTTCCAACCTCTTTCTCGGCAGCGGGCTGTTTCCGTATGACAAAGCGAAAGACGCCGGCATTCCGGTGTCGATTGCCAGCGATGTGGGTGGTGGAACCAGTTTGAGCCTGCTGCGCAATCAGGCCGATGCCTACAAAATCTGTCAGTTACAAGGCGTCAGCCTGGATGCGTTTGAATCGCTCTACCTCTGCACTCAAGGCGCCGCCGCTTCAATGGAACTCGATCACCTGATTGGGAATTTTAACATCGGCACTGAAGCCGACTTTATCGAACTCGATCTCACTGCATTTCCGATGCTCAAGCAGCGCACATTGCGTTGTCAGGATTTGTCTGAGCAGCTTTTCGCCCTTATCACCCTTGGCGATGAGCGAGTGATCGAGAGAACTTACGTTCATGGAAAATTAGTCTATCAAAAGGATATGTTGTTATGTGGCCACAACTCTACGAATGGTTTGCGTTATTCATCAAATGGTTTCATGTAATTTGTGGCATCGCATGGATTGGTGCGAGCTTTTATTTCACTTGGCTGGACAACAGCTTAGAAACCCCGCCGCAATGGAAAAAAGACAAAGGTATTAAAGGCGATCTTTGGGCTGTACACGGTGGCGGTTTTTACGAAGTGGCCAAATATCAGGTTGGCCCGGAAAAAATGCCGGAGAAACTGCATTGGTTTAAATGGGAAGCCTATTCGACCTGGCTGACGGGTTCGGCATTGCTGATTTGGATGTATTACTTCAACGCGCAAGCGTATCTGGTCGACCCACGTGTGATGGAACTCACCTCGCTGCAAGCAGTTGGCGTGGGTGTGGGCGGTATTTTGCTTGGCGTCGTGGGGTATGAGGGCTTGATGCGCTCTCCGCTTGGCCGCAACACGCTGTTGTTCAGTGGCGCGTTAATCGCCTTTGGCGCTCTGTTTTTCTATGGATTTACGCACCTGTTCAGCGGCCGCGGCGCGTTCATCCATATGGGGGCATTAATTGGCTCCATTATGGTCAATAACGTCTTCCATAAGATTATTCCGGGTCAGCGCAAAATGGTGGCGCAGGTGGCTGCGGGTGAACCGGTCGATCCTGCGCCCGGCCTGGAAGGCAAACGCCGCTCGATTCACAATAACTACTTCACACTGCCGGTGATTTTCCTGATGATCAGCAACCATTACCCGATGGTGTATCAACATGCGCACAGCTGGTTGGTGGGGATGCTGATTCTGGTGATCAGTGCTTACATCCGTCACTACTTCAACCTCAAGCATTCCGGTGAGAAAAAACCGTTCGTGATGTTTTCCGGTGCGGCCGCGATGTTTGCTCTGGCCATCGTGATTAGCTGGCAAGCGACCGAACAGATGCACATGGCGAAATCACTTCCCCGTGAAGCTGCGCCTGCCAGCGCGACGGTCACGGCCTCGCTCAATGCGGAGCAACACATTGCGCAGCAGATCATTGAGCAGCGGTGCAGCCAGTGTCACAGCGCCACGCCAACAGATGATGTATTCAAAGTGGCGCCGAGTGGCGCGGTGTTTGACAGTTGGCAAGACATTGACCGCTGGAAATCTCGCATTATTGCCCGCGCCGTAGACAGCGGTGATATGCCGTTTCTCAACAAAACCCAGATGACGGACGAAGAGCGCCAGCAGCTTAAGCGGGCATTGTCCGCACTCAATTAATTAAAAAGACGAACATAAGTAAAAGCCACCTAGGTAACTAAGTGGCTTTTTTATCGGCTATGGACTAACCATGGTTGCTGGTTAAAGGGGGGGAAAAGAAGTGACCAGAACAGTGACTTAATTTCTCGCCGAGGAAACTTGGTGAATCATCGCAGAAAGCGATAATTCCGGTAGGTTTAACAATGCGAAGACCACCAACGCAACAATCATGAAGGTTGGTAACAACTGCATAAAGTAGAAAAACAGAAAGCCTTCACTGTAGTTTGAAGAGGAGTATTTCTTTTTCATCACTCTAGCCTCAATCTCCATCGCCTATGGAGCGGTTTGACGTCGTTAATTTGGGTTAACGCATGGTCACTGCTTGTCATTCCGAAAACATCAATGAGGGCGATTGAACTTTGCCAATTTGTGCCGTTCATTTTTCATGAATGTTGAAACCATACGTACGCGAGTAGCGTGATCTTTAGGTCGTGAGTTGACAGACTTCAAGGTGACCACATACCTACTTCTCCTGTTCGGGAAGATGATATTAATACTAGTGCATATATTTTGAATTACCACTTAACACAAATAAAAAACATTCTTATTTGCTGTTTCTTATTTTAGAGACACAAATGGGGCAGATTGAACCGCAATGTAAAGCATTGTAAATCGACGAACCCTTTTTCTGTTGGATGCTCCAATGCTGGGTTCGATAAAACGAACGGCATTAAAATATTTCAATAAATTAAGGACTAACACATGAAATCTGTTTCGCTTTTTGCCTTACTGGGCTGCGCTTTGTTGTCGACGTCAACCATGGCACAAGATCAACCCTCTGGTCGTCCGGACATGGGGCCGCCTCCGAGCTTTTCGGATATGGATAGCAACGGCGATGGCGTATTGACGCAAGATGAAGTTCAGGGACCCATGCAGCGTGATTTCAGCAGCATGGATACCAACAATGATGGGCAGTTGACGGAAACCGAAGTCGATACGTTTATGAAGAACCATAAACCGCCACAGCGTCCTAACAACGATGAATGACATCGAGTTATTATAGAAACAGAAAGAAGAAGCCCGGTTACAAACCGGGCTTTAGTTTAATTGGCCGATGATAACTGTTAGCGAAAGCGTTTGACCATCTCAATAAAGCAGCTGAGCGCAGTCAGCACATCAGCTTCCATCACTTGTTCTCGCGGATTATGACTGATCCCTTTCTCGCAGCGCACAAACAGCATGCCAATGTCGGTGAGCTTGGTCATTGCCAGCCCGTCATGCCCTGCGCCACTCGGCAGGAAACGTGGCGCGATCTGCGTAACAGTTTCGACCACATCCGCCCATTGTTGCTGAAGCTTAACGTTGCACAGTACCGCTTCGGCCTGGTAGATGTTTTCGTGGTGAAAAACCAAGTTGCGATTGTGTGCAATGTCGGTCAACTGCTTCAGCAGATCAACCGTGCACTGCTCCAGCGATGGTTGAGACAGGCTGCGAATATCAATCGTAAAACGGGTTTCGCCGGGGATCACATTGACAGCGCCCGGCAACACGTCACATTTACCAACGGTGGCAACAATCCCATTTTGCTGCGCAAACTTCTCGATGGCGATGATCATTTCCGCAGCGCCACACAACGCATCGTGGCGTAAATCTACCGGCACGGTGCCAGCGTGGCCTGCCATGCCTTTTACTTGGCATTGAAAGCGCTTCGCGCCCGCGATGCCCGTGACCACTCCTACTGGCAGGTTTTCCGCTTCCAAAACCGGGCCCTGCTCAATATGCACTTCCAGATAGGCCAGAGTTTCCTTTGCTGTCCGTGCATCGCAGCCCGCTTGGTTCGGGTCAAGGCCAAAGGTGCGCATCGCTTCCGCCATCGAAATGCCATCAGCATCTTTCACGTTCAGCCATTGCGGATTAAAGCATCCGGCCACGCCGCTGGAACCGATCAATGTGGTGTTAAAACGGGTGCCTTCTTCATCGGCAAACGCAACCACGTCGATATGAAATGGAAACGCTTCATCCGCCAGTTGAGCGAGCGTTTCGATGGCCAGAATAACGCCTAAATTGCCGTCATATTTGCCTGCATTAGTGACGGTGTCACTGTGAGATCCGAGGATCAGCGTCGGTTGTGATGGATTAGCGGACACTTTACGCCCCCACTGATTGCCGACACTGTCTTGCCAGGTTTCAAGGCCTGCTTCACGCATCCATTGCGCCAATTGGTCATGGGCGGCGCGATGCTGTGGCGTCAGATAGGCGCGCGTAATTGCGCCCTCGTCAGCGCTGAATTGAGCCAGCGCGTCTGCTTGCTCCATCAGCTTTTTTGCCTGCTGCGCCATGGTATTTTTTTCTGCTGTAATCATCAGCGCTCCTTGCGTTGATTCACCAAACTCACGTTGTGTTCTGTATGCACCTTACTGGTGTGATTAGGCATAGAATTCCATTGCTGCAATGACCGATTGCCCCGGCACAATCACCGCTTTGTGTTTGATCAGAATCGCTTCCAGCGCCGCAAGCGTTGCCAACACGCATTCTTGGCGAGCGTTATACCCCATGGTACCGATGCGCCAAATTTTGCCATGCAGCGGACCAAACGAGGTGCCAATTTCAATCCCGAAGCGTTGCAGCAGCTCAAGGCGAATCGCATCACCATTCACATTTGCCGGAATGTAGACACCTACCACGTTGTTCATTTTGTAAGCTTGGTTGCCGAACAATTCCAAACCCATGGCACGAAGGCCTGCCGCCAGCGCATCCCCTGCTTGTTTATGGCGTGCAATCACCTTGTCTGCGCCTTCTTCAAGGAAAAGGCGCGCACATTCACGTGCGGCATAGAGCATCGACGTCGCTTCCGTATGGTGGTTCAAACGTTCCGGGCCCCAGTAATCCATGATCATCGCCAAATCGAAGTAGTTGGACTGAATCATCGCCTCTTCACCTTGGGTGTGGTGGTCGGCACGAATGCCCGCTTCGACGTGTTTACGGCGGTTAATCAATGCTGCGCAGCGATCGCTTAAGGTAATGGGCGCAGAACCGGAAGGACCGCCAAGGCATTTCTGCAAGCCAGCCGACACCGCATCAAGATGCCATTCGTCGACTTTAAGATCGTTCCCCGCAATTGACGCGGTGGCGTCACAGTAGAACAGCACGCCATAACGCTGACAGATTTCGCCCATCTCTTTGAGCGGCTGGTTCATTGTGGTGGATGTATCGCCTTGAACGGTCGCGAGCAGCTTAGGTTGAAATGCTTTGATTGCCGCTTCGACTTTTTCCGGCGGGCACACTTCCCCCCATTCGATATCGATGGTCTTCACTTCAGCGCCAACACGTTGGGCAATTTCACACAGCAAGTGACCAAAGCGGCCAATCACCGGTACCAGCACCTTGTCGCCGGGCTGTAACACCGAAACCAATACCGCTTCAATGCCGGAACGCGCCGTGCCATCCACCAACATGGTTTGCTGGTTTTGGGTCTGGAAAACACCACGATACAGGGACTGTACCTGATTCATGTAGCCGGTCATGACCGGGTCGTACTGGCCAATCAGAGATTGAGAAATGGCCTGATGAACGCGTGGGTAGGCATTAATTGGCCCGGGCCCCATAAGCAGACGCTGCGGTGGGTTCAGGGTTTCAAAAAGTTCGTTTTGGGCGGTCATGTTATTCTCCAAGTAAACTGGTTCCATCACTACGAGGATCGCTGGTCGCACACGCCTTTCCATGCGTATCGAGAATGATTGCGCCAGCGTGTCCCATGAGTTCGTTGCAATCGGCCACAAAGGTGACATCGTGGCCACGTTGTTTTAACGCATCGCCATATTGCTCATACAGCGATTGTTCAAGTCGTAAATTGTTGGTGCTGTTACCCCATGTGCGGCCAAGAAGCCAGCGCGGTGCAGCAATCGCATCACTGAGTGAGAAATTTTGATAGTGGTAGCGACTAAACAGGCACGCTTGTGTTTGTGGCTGGCCTTCGCCGCCCATGGTGCCGTAACTCATGCGGCGACCATCGGCGAGTTCGGCATAGGCCGGATTCAAGGTATGGAACGGCTTTTTACCCGGCGCTAACACATTGTGGTGACGCGCATCGAGCGAGAAACTTTTTGAGCGAATGTTCCACAAAATGCCCGTTTCTGGCAAAAACACGCCCGAGCCGAACTCCCAATACACGCTTTGAATAAAGCTCACCATGGTGCCATATTGATCGCTCGCGCCCATCCAAATGGTATCGCCCGGTTTGGCCTGATGCGGCCAAGGCAGCGCCTCACTTAAGGAAACATTGGCCGCACATTGGTCGACGACGGAGTCAATGAGCCACTCCTGAAGCGGCTGACTTAAAAATTCTTCGTCGCATACTTCGCGATCACGAATGATGAAGGCTTGTTTGGTCGCTTCAACCAGCAGATGAATATGGTCGACTTCGCTCTGCGCTTGTGACGCCAGCCGATCGTAAATCGCCAGAATCAGCAGTGATGCCACACCTTGCGTAGGCGCGCCAAAGTTGTATAAACGCCCTTTTGCGGTGTTGACGGTGAGCGGTGCCAACACTTTTGCCTGATGAGCATGAAAGTCGTCCAACGTCAGCGGGCTGCCTGCGGCTTGCAGCTCTTTCGCCGCGGAGGCGGCTATCTCGCCACGATAGAAATCATCTAGCCCACGTTCAGCCAAGGCTTGTAATGTGTTGGCGAGCGCCTCATTCACTAAGGTATCGCCGACTTTGAGCGTTTTGCCTTGCTTGAGAAAGTTCTGCGCAAAAGCTTGCAATGAGGCTAGGCGTTCAAAGGTTTTTTCGCTGGCGTTGACTAAGCTTTGCGTCACTTCAACACCGTCACGGGCGGCATCAATGGCAGGTTGCAGCAACTCGGTTAACGTGAGCGTACCCGCGTCTACTTCCAACGCTTTTTGCCAAGCCGCAATGGTGCCGGCCATGGTAATCGCAGATTCACCGCCGCTGAATGGCAGTTCATCACCCAGCGCGCGATAGTGTTCGACGTTCACATTCAGCGCTGCGGCGCCGCAGCCATCGATGGCAACGGGTGTCTGGCCAGCTTTGGCGATCAGCCAAAAACTGTCACCACCTATGCCGTTCATGTGCGGGTATTGCACCGCAATCATCGCGGCGGCGGCGACCATGGCTTCACTGGCGGTGCCGCCAGCGTCGAGAATTTGCTGACCGACTTGCGCGGCCTTAAAGTGCGGGGCAGTAAATGCCGTTTGATGCTTCATTCACGTTCTCCTTAACATTAGCCGTTGTAGACGGCTTCACCCGTTACGAACAGAGTCTCTTCCTGATGAGGCAAGCCCATCAGTGAGATACCGCACGGGCCTTCTAATAATTCTTCCATAGGCAGATGGAGTTGCGGTAATCCCGACAGTCCTGCAATGCTGGTCAGTCCCATCAACTGTGAGCGATAGACCGCCAGTTCATCAGCCGGCATCGTCAGTGATGGCGGACCCGATGGCGTGGTCGGCATTGCCCACAGGCAACGTTGTTGTTTCAGGTGTGTCAGCACCTGTTGCTGAAAGTCCTGTTGCCGGGCTTTCGCGTGTTCATACTGCTCATGAGTGATGGTTCTGGCCCACTCCACACGCTCCCAGATCGCCGGATCCAGGCTGTCGCCATACAGCGTGAGCCACGCATCGTGATGTTCGATAATTTCAAAACCTTGAATGGTGCGAAACAGTAAGCTCAGTTCGGTCAGTGACCAGCCGTTTTGTGCCAGGACATTGCCTTGAATAATCTCAATCCCCGCGCGCTGACACTGCTGACTCAAACGTTCAATACGAACAGCGCTCATCACCGCTTGGCACTGCGCATCGAGATAAACGCGCGTCACCCGTTCGCCAGATTGATGACGTGCCGCCAGCACCGACCACACATCGCGCATCAGGCGCAATTCGCGCGTAAAAATGCCGGCGGTATCGAAACTTTTCGCTAATTCAAAACAGTGGGAAAGATCAAGCGTGCCGAGAGTTGGACGCAAGCCAAACAATCCGCAATAACTGGCAGGCACTCGGATCGAGCCGCCAGTGTCGGTGCCGATAGCAAAGTCACACTCCTCATTCGCGACTGCGACAGCGCTGCCACTGGATGAACCACCGGGAATGCAATTCGGCGCTTTCGGATTGATGGGCGTGCCGTAATGACTATTCTGACCATTGAGGCTGTAGGCCAACTCGTCGGTTTGAACGCGGCCAACGCATTCAGCGCCCTGCCCGAGCAGCGCGGTGATCAGTGGTGACGTAGCCGTCGCAATTTGATGGGTTTTCAACCAGGTTGGATTGCCAGCGCCTGTGGCGTAGCCTTCGACGTCGAATAAATCTTTGAAGACAAATCGGGTGCCAGAGAGCGTTCCCTGGGCGGTAGCGGGCAGCGTGTCTGGCCCCTGAGAGCAATAAATACGAGCGTCCTTACTCATTGTGCATCCTTACGTGATGTTCCTTTCAGGCGCTGAATCCGCAGCGCCTGACCTAGTGTTGATTTTTTGAAGCGGTTTGGCTGATGCTACTTAATTGGTCACCGTCTTCAGGGATTCACTTTGGCGCGCGTATCGGTTTGCCAGTACCGCGCAGTAGAAAATCTGAATCGGGTGATACAGCATGATGGGCAGCAGAATCATCCCCAGCGACGGATCCGCGCCGAAAATAACCTTCGCCATCGGAATTCCCGCGGCCAGCGTTTTCTTCGTACCACAGAACACCGCAGCCACTTCATCCGGCAACGTAAACTTGGTGCGGCGCGCGCCCCACTGAATGAGGTGTACCATGACCAACAGAATCACGGTACAAATGATGATTGATGTAGCCAGCAGGCCAACCGAGAACTCACTCCAGATGCCATTCACCACAGAATCACAGAAGGCGTTGTAGACGATTAAGAGAATGACGTATTTGTCGACTTTATTAACCACTGCTTTGTGACGGTCAACCCACGCAACCAAGTATGGACGCATGATCTGACCTGCAATCATCGGCAGCAGCAACAGTTTGGAAATTGAAATGACCGAGTCCAGCAAATCCAGTTGTACGCCTTCAAATCCCATGAAAAGTTGAATCAAAAGTGGAGTGATGAACACGCCAAGAATGCTGGAAAGCGAAGCATTAAAGATAGCACCCGGGACGTTCCCTTTACCGACGCTGGTCATCGCCACCGACGACGAAATGGTGCTTGGCAGAACCAGCAAATAACAGAAACCGAATGCCAATGCGGAAGGCATGTAAGCCAGGAATGCTTCGCCGAAAATCACCCACAGAATCGGGTAAACCACGAACGTTGCCATTTGGATGTATACGTGTAGGCGCCAGTTAGTCAGCCCCGCTTTGATTGCTTGTGGAGAAAGCCCCAACCCGTGCAGGAAGAATACAATCGCGATACCAATTCCGGTCAGTTGATCCAGATGGATCACGCCACCAGAGCGGCCAAATTCAGACGTAACAGTCGCCAGCGCGATGGCAACAACCATCCCGACAAGAAACCACTCCTTTTTAAGTTTTGCTAATACATTCATATTGTTATTTTTGCTCTTTGTTGTGTTATTCAACAGTTCCTGTTATTCCACTTCGTTCAACTGCGCATAGCTTTGTGAGATATGGCGACTGAGTTTCGCGGCATTCTGTCCAAGGTGTCGATACACCTTGTTAACCAGATATGATATTAAGCTCATGGGCACCGCATAGCTATCCAAAGGTGCCTGATTATTCATGTGACAGACCAGAAAATGTGCAACGGAGTCTGCGTACTTCTGCCCGGATTGATCCGTAATTAACAAACTCGGTTTGCCATTCAGATGTTGAATGATTTTCTCAAACTGAGCGATGCGACGTCGAATACCAATCACAATCACAAAATCGTCGTCCGTAATCGAGACCAGATCTTCTCCCAAGGTCTGGCCTGGTAACGGCAGCAATTCCACGTTGGCGCGGCACTGCATCAGTTGCTGACGAAAATGCATCGCCAACGGATAACTGTTGCGATAGCCGATGATTTTCACCCGTTTGGCGTTGGCGATGGCCTCAACCAATTCCGTGACATCCAGCGTCGCCAACTGCGCCCACAGCTGTTCCAAGGCGCGCATATCGTGTTGAATTTCCGGGTCTTCGATGCTGGATGTTAATACCGGAATCCCCTTTTCACGCTCCTGCATCAATTCCTGACGGAGTGCAACATGATCGTCATAACCCAGTTGACGAATAAAGCGACTCACACTGGTTTTCGATACCGAGCAGGATTCAGCGATTTCTGCCGTCGACAGCATTAAAATCTTTTCCGGATTCAGTTGTAGATAGTCGGCCACCCTGCGGCTGCTTTCGGTCAAGCGTGAATACTGCTGGGTAATTCGTTCACTGAGTGAGTGGTGATTATTGGTCATGCTGACTCCATCTGGATGATTAACGAACGGCGGACAAAAAGCTTTGCAGTTCCGGGGTCTGAGGCGCGGCAAACACGGTTTCACTCGGTCCGGTTTCCCACACTTTACCCTGATTCATAAACACCACGCGATCGCCCACATCGCGGGCAAAGTTCATTTCGTGAGTCACCAGAATCAGTGTCATCCCTTCCGCTTTTAGTTGTTCCAGCACTTTCAGCACTTCGCCAACCAGCTCCGGGTCCAGCGCTGACGTGATTTCATCACACAACAGCACTTTCGGATTCATGGCTAATGAACGTGCAATCGCCACGCGTTGTTGCTGCCCGCCGGACAGATTGGTTGGATACGCATCAAACTTATCCGCCAGACCGACTTTTTCGAGCAGTTCACGAGCCAGTGTTTCACACTCTTCACTGCTTTTCTTTAATACCAGCTTTGGTGCCAGCATCACGTTTTCGCCGACAGTCATGTGCGGGAAAAGGTTGAAGCTTTGAAACACCATGCCCACACTGCGGCTCAACAGACGTAATTTGTAATCGTCGTTTTCTACCGCTTGGCTATCCACAATGATCACGCCTTCCTGATAGTCTTCCAAGCCATTCATACAGCGCAGCAGCGTACTTTTCCCCGAGCCACTGCGGCCGATGATCGACACCACTTCACCCGGATTTATTTTTAAGTCGACCCCTTTCAGGACGTGGTTTTCGCCATAATATTTATGGACTTGTTCAACACTAACGAGCGACATGGTTTCGAGTCTCCAAATATCGGGCTAACGCAGAAAGCGGAAAGCAAATGGCAAAGTAAAGCAGTGCAACCAGCGCGAAGACTTTGAACGGCTGGAATGTGGCGTTGTTGAGCATGGTGCCGGCTTTGGTCAGTTCAACGAATCCGATGATGGACGCCAGCGCAGTGCCTTTGACAATCTGCACTGAAAATCCGACTGTTGGCGCAATGGCCAGACGCGCTGCTTGCGGCGCAATGATGTAACGCATGGTTTGCAGGTAGCTCAGCCCCAAAGTGCGGCACGCTTCCCACTGGCCTTTTGGCAGTGATTCTATACAGCCGCGCCAGATATCGTGAAAAAAAGCGCTGCTGAATAACGTCAATGACAACACGGCGGCTGTCCAGGCACTGACTTCCACGCCCACCAGGGATAAACCAAAGAAGGCGAGAAACAGTTGCATCAGCAGCGGCGTGCCCTGAAACAGCTCCACATACAGCTTGATGACGCCGGTAAACACGGGGTGTCGCGTGCTACGCAGCAAGGTAATAAACAGTCCGAGCAACCCGCCGCCCACAAAAGCGATCAGCGACAGTGCGACGGTCCAGCGAGCGGCCATCAATAGGCTGCGAAAAATATCCCAATCGGTAAATTGCATCATGGTGGCGCTCTCCTACAACGACGGGTTCTTAAACGCGACACGCTTAACGAACGCAAACATCTGGCGCATCACAATTGCAAGCACCAAATAAATCGCCGCCGTCAGCATGTACGATTCAAAACTCAGAAAACTGCGCGACTGGACGAAGTTGGCCGCGAACGTCAGATCTTCCACCGAAATTTGTGACACCACCGCAGAACCTAACATCACAATGATGCACTGGCTGACAATCGCCGGATAAACGCGTTGATACGCAGGCGGAATCACAATGCGTGTAAAAATCTGCATGCGGGTCAATCCCAGCGTTCTTCCCGCCTCCCACTGCCCTTTTGGCGTCGCTTCGATGCCAGCGCGAATGATTTCCGCCGAATACGCACCCAAGTTAATCACCATCGCAATCACGCCCGCCTGCCAGGCGCTGAGTTTGATACCGAGTGCCGGCAGACCAAAAAAGATAAAGAACAACTGCACGATAAACGGGGTGTTACGAATCACTTCGATGTAGCAGGTGCAGACAAACTTCAGCCATTTGGCCTGACTGGTTTTTGCTCCCGCACAAAGCGTGCCGAGCAACAGTCCGCCAACGGTTGAGATGATGGTCAGTTCTACGGTGGTTCCTAGCCCTGCCACAAACTGTGGCAGGTAAGGAGTCAAACCGCTAAAGTCCAACTGATAGCTCATGCTTCGTCCTTAACGTTACGCACCCAGGTCCGCAGGAAACGGTGCTTTTAACCATTTTTGCGAGAAACCTTCCAACACACCGTCTTGTTTTGCTTCGGTGATCAGGCGGTTCACTTCTTTTAGCAGTGCTTCTTCGCCCTTCATCACACCCACATAACACGGTGAGTTTTTGAGCAGAAACTTCGTTTGTGGCGCTTTGGCCGGATAACGGGTTGCGATTTCTGTCACCACCAGATTGCCGGTAGCAATCAGGCTGACCTGACCAGACAGGAATGAGGACAACGTTGCGTTGTTATCTTCAAAACGTTTGATCGTGGCGTCGCTCGGCGCAATCTTGCTCAGTTCCAAATCTTCCACTGAGCCGCGTGTCACACCGATGGTTTTGCCGCTCAGATCCTGCGCGCTGGTCACCGTTTCATCCGATGAGCCGAATACGCCGAGATAGAAAGGCGCATACGCCGCACTGAAATCGATCACTTTTTCACGTTCCGCATTCTTACCCATGCTCGAAATCACCAAATCCACTTTACCGGTTTGCAGGTAAGGAATTCGGTTCGCACTGGTAACTGGCACCAGTTCCAGTTTGACATCGAGCTTTTGGGCAAGATACGCGGCCATATCAATGTCGTATCCGTGAGGCTTTAGGTCGGTACCGACAGAACCAAAGGGCGGAAAGTCTTGGGGTACGGCAACTTTCAACACACCTTTCTGTTGGACAGACTCCAGTTGGTCGGCTTGCGCTGTGGTCGCGCCGAACAACAGGCTGGCGGACATGAGTACACTCGACATCGCTGCAAATAATTTCATTGTGAATCTCCTTATAGATAATGAAACGTTTGAAACATTTATCAAGTAGTTTGCAACGATTGCGCCAACTTGAGATAAAAATAAAAACCGCAATGATTTTATTAGGTTATAACCAACTACGATTTTTCTGGCCTTACGAATTGCTCAATTTATGAAACTTTTGGTGCAGAATTGATCAATGGTGGTGCAATCGTTTCAAAACAGTACCTAGTTCCTGTGCTTAAATGGCGGCTGAAGTTCAACCGCCTTTTCTAACCGTAGGGATTCAAAGACTTACGCTTTGTTCTTGCTTAAACGCAGCGCTGGCACCCAGGAGAATTCGGTTTCCATCAGGTAACGATAGACAATCGCCGCCACCCCGCCACCGATAAACAGTGCGTAGTTCGCCAAGTCGGACACCACAAACGTCGCGACGATGGCGAGCAAGCTGGCGCACACCAACGCATACACGCTGTTCATGTTCACCCCGTTGTGATACCAGTATTTGCCCTGCTTCGATTCGGTGTACAGCGACGCCACATCGATCTCGCCTTTCTTCACCAGGTAGTAATCGACAATGATGATGCCGTACAGCGGACCAATCATTGCTGCCAGCACATCCACCGTGTAGTGAATCACTTCAGGATTGTTGAACAGGTTCCAAGGGGTCAGCAGCACCGAACCGAACGCGGCAATAAAGCCACCGGTTTTAAAACTGATTTTCTGCGGCGACACGTTGGAAAAATCAAATGCGGGCGCAACAAAGTTCGCCACAATGTTGATACCGACCGTCGCGAAGATAAACGTCATTGCACCCAGCACCGTAATTAATCCCGAATCGAGACGTTTCACCGTTTCGACCGGATCGGTGATCATCTGGCCAAATACCGGAATCGACGCCGACACAATCACTACGCTGAACACTGAGAACAACAAGAAGTTCAGCGGCAGGCCGAGCAAGTTACCCAACTTCAATTTTTGGTAACTGCTGCAGTAACGGGAAAAGTCACTGAAGTTGAGCGTTGGTCCGGCGAAGTATCCGGCAACCAGCGCGCTGGCAATGAACATCTGCACCACGACATCCCAGCCTTCGAGCTTTTTCGTGCTCAGGTTAAAGCTGATGTTGTCCCAACCCGCAAGATCAATCATATACAGACACAGCGCGAACATGGCGACGTAAATCGCCGGGCCCGACCAGTCGATGACCTTGCGAATCATGTCCATGCCGAACATGAACACGATGCCCTGAATAACCCACATGGCACTAAAACCAATCCAGCCAAGGTAGGAAAGCCCTAAAAACGTTGGCTTAGCCAGGCTTTCCAGCCCGGGGAAAAAGTACAGTAACAGAATGATAAATGAACTGGACGCCAAAAAGGTCTGGATGCCATACCACACGACCGCAATCAGGCCGCGAATCACCGCGGGGATATTAGCGCCAAATACGCCGAACGACATCCGCGCCACCACCGGAAACGGCACACCCGCTTTCTGACCCGGTTTACCCATCAGGTTGGCAAACACCATCACAATCGAAATGCCAACCAATAAACTGATAAACACCTGAATACCGTTCAGACCCAACGCAAACAGGCTGGCGGCAAACACGTAGCCACCGACGCTGTGAACGTCTGACATCCAGAAAGCAAAAATACTGTACCAGCCCCACTTCTGTTCTTTATCCGGAAGCAAATCTGCGTTAGCGAGTCTGTCGCTGACTGGGAATTCCTTTTTCATCATGTCGCATCCTTGTTTTTACATTGTATACAATCCTAAATACAAGGAGCGTGCCAAAATCGAAATGTATTGAAATCACTGGCTTTCAGTGATGATACCTACTTTGGACTAGACTTAGAATGCACCACGAAAGTTCAGCGCGCCACAAGTTAGTGCATAAAACTTCAACAAATTTAAGCTTCAATGCAGGCTATGACCGATTTATTGGCTTGTATGCCTTCCACAACATGGTATACATATTGCAACGGTAAGTTGTATACAACAGTAAAGAGAATGCGTATGTCTAACGACGAAAAAATTTATCAAAAGATGCTGAAAGCGATCGTCGAGCACCAGCTTCCCCCGGGCGAACGACTGCCAGAAGATAAGCTTTCAGAAGCGTTTGGTGTGAGCCGGACGGGCATTCGAAAAGTGCTGCAACGTTTGGCACTGGAGCGGTTTGTGGTGATTCAGCCCAATAAAGGCGCACAGGTTAACCGCCCCAGCCGCCAAGAAGCGGAAGAAGTGCTGGATAGCCGCATTATGTTGGAGCCGCTTCTGGTGCCTGAAATCAGTGAAAACTGGAATCTGAAAGTCGCGCAGCATTTTCGTGACATGGTGGCGTTGGAAAAACAGGCAGACAATGAAGGCAATCTCTCTAAGTCGATTCAACTGACGGCGAAGTTCCACTATGAACTGGCGCGTATGGGAAACAATCAGGTGTTGTCAGAGTTTATTGAGCAGTTGTGCTATCGCTCATCGTTAGTGATTGCCGCCTACGGTACGCGCGAAAGTGTGAGTTGTGATTGTGGTGATCATGTTGAGCTGATTGATCTGCTCGACCAACGTAAAGTCGTCGAAGCACAAGAATGGATGCGTCACCACCTACTTCACATCAAACAGTCGATCTCGTTAACCGGCAAACAGGATGCTCAGGTGGACTTTAACTCGCTGTTCGCGCAAATGGATTAATCAATGAAGATTCAGCTTATCAACCCCAATACGTGTCAGGGCATGACCGACAAAATAGCGCTTTCTGCGCAATCTGTATGTTTATCCAGTAGTGAGATAATTGCGCGCAATCCGGCGCATGGCCCGGAAAGTATCGAATGCGCCTTGGATGAAACCATTGCCGCCGCCGCGCTGCTCGATGTGATTGCACAAGGTGAAGCAGAAGGCGTTGATGCCCATATTATCGCCTGCTTTGGCGATCCGGCGATAGATGCCGCGCGCGAACTGGCTTCGGTGCCTGTCATTGGCATCGCGGGCGCCGCGTTTCAATTGGCAAGCCTAGTGTCACACCGCTTTGGAGTGGTGACCACCATGTCGCGCACGCTGCCTACAGCCGAGCATCTGTTGCATCGTTACGGTTACCATCATCTGTGCTCAGGCGTTCGCGCAACCGACATCGCAGTGCTGGATCTGGAACAGATTCAGGCATCGGCCTATCAACAGTTGTTGCAAGAATGCCGGGCAGCGGTCAACCAAGACGGCGCAGAAGCGATTGTGCTCGGTTGCGCCGGGATGTCTGATTTAGCGACGGAACTTTCGGCGGCACTCAATGTGCCGGTGATAGATGGTGTGGCTGCCGCCGTTAAGCTGGCCGAATCATTACACGCACTCAAACTTACTACGTCCAAAAGTGGCAACTACGCCGCTCCACTCAGCAAATCGTTTCACGGCCGTTATCAACATTGGAGCCGTTAAGTCAGTGACAAGGAACTTCGATATGGAAATCTCAAATCCTCGCGATTACATCGGCTACGGCCGCGACAAGGTGCCGGATGCCAACTGGCCAGGCGGCGCAAAGATTGCGCTGCAATTTGTCTTGAACTACGAAGAAGGCGGAGAAAACTGCGTCTTACACGGCGATCCGCACGCCGAGACCTTTTTATCGGAAATTGCGGGCGCCGAGCCGTTCCCCGCTCGCCACATGAGCATGGAATCCCTGTATGAATACGGTTCGCGCGCTGGGGTGTGGCGCATTCTTAACGAATTTAAAAAGCGGGAATTACCGCTGACCATTTTTGGCATCGCCACTGCGTTACAACGTAACCCAGAAGTAACACAAGCCTTCATTGAAGATGGGCACGAAATCGCATGCCACGGTTTAAAATGGATTCATTACCAAAACATGCCGATCGAGCAAGAGCGCCAGCACATGCATCAGGCGCTCGAGCTGATTGAAACCCTCACGGGGAAACGCCCAATCGGTTGGTACACTGGCCGC